>NZ_CAMZMW010000017.1:0-71499 GCF_947311865.1 Paracoccus sp. PARArs4
TGCCCAACCCCTCGAGGCCGGTCCGTCGCACCGTCCGGCGTGTCCCGCCCTTCGGTGAAGCGGTGTTTAGACACACCGATCAGAACCCGCAAGCAGAAAATCCAAGATTCCCGCAAATCGACACCGGATTCCGCGCAACCCACTGAAAACGCTCATATCGTTTCCGACGATCGCCGGAAACCCCACCGAACACGGCCCCGAAACACAACCCGAAAACCCAGAATCGCCCCGCCGAACCCGCGAATCCGGCTTGCCGCTTGAAAAGCGCGGTGATCGGCCCTAGCTCTGGCCATGGCGGGTTTCTGCTCTTCTCGTGCTCGGCCTTTTTTCCACTGGCCTATAAGATTTCCGAGGGGGCTGGCTCTGTCGTGGCCCTGGTCACGTTATCTGGCACCCACCTGATTGTTCAGGCTTTCGGGGAATCTGTCGCCGACACGGTTGCTGCGGTTCCCGCCACCCCCTCCCCCATCATGCGGCATGTCCTTCGCGCGCCTGCGCAAAGGAAAAGGGCGGTCCGAAGACCGCCCTTCCGAGAGACATCGATCCAGAGGGATGGATCAGAAGCCGTAGACCACTGCCACGCCGAGCGAGTTGTCGGTGCGGATCTCGCGGTTCTCCTGGTATTCGGTGGTGTAGCTGATGCGGGTCGCCAGCTGGTCCGAGACCTTGAAGTTCACGCCGAACTCGTTGCTGATGACGTCATCCGCATCGTCCGAACCCAGATAGTCGGTGTCGTTCGTGATGAAGACGTTGTCGTTCACTCGGTGATAGACGCGCGACGACGCGATGTAGCCCATCTCGGTATCCGAGTCGTCGTCCAGGTACTGCTGGCCGGTCTGCGTGTAGCGCACGCCGATACCGCCCTGCACGCGCCAGGTCGTCTGCTCGGTGTTGATGATGCGGTAACCCGGACCGAAGCCGAGGAAAGCGTCGCGACGCAGGTCGCTAAGCTCGTCGGCGACATCGGCCGCGCTGTCCGAAGCGCTGTTGGCTTCACCGTCGACCAGCCCGTCCGAGCTGATGCGGCCCAGTGCGAAGGCATAGAACTGGTCGTTGAAGTAGTACTGCGCGTCATAGATCGCGTTGACTTCTTCCTGGTCCTTGTCGCCGTTGTCGTCCTCGCCGAACTCGATCGACAGGCCGACGCTCTGGGCGAACTGGCCTTCGTTGTAGTTGATGCGGCCGGCGATCGCGAGATCCTGGTTCTCGGTGTTGCCGGTGCGGCCGGCATAGCTCAGCGACATGGTGCCGAACAGACCCTGGCGGCGCGAGGCCGGACCGAAGCGGTCGGCGTCGAGGTCGCGCTCGAAGTTGTCGGACACATCATCTTCGATGTCGGTGATGCGGTCGTCGACTGCGGTGACGCCGACGGCATCGGCGCCGGTCGAGATCTCGGACTGCGCGAAGGCAGGAACCGACAGCGCGGTCAGGATTGCGGCGGTGCCGGTCAGCAGCGTAACTTTTTTCATTCGTATGTCCTCACGAGCTGAGTATCGTTGTCCTGGTTCCCTTGCGGGCCAGAGCATCTCTGCTGGCAGATCAAGTAATGGCGAGGCCGGACGGTTCATAGGTCGCCGCAATTCGTTGAATGATCTCGGAATCGTGAGCAGGGGTGATCCCGCGCGGCTTCGGCGGATAGATGCCGGAATCCAGATGTAACAAATGGTGATGCAACCAATCCTTGCATTCCCGAACCCCCTGCATGTGCTGCAAATCCACGGGCAAGCATCCTGCCCTAACGTCAACCATGACGCGATCCGCCTGAAACATTGGGGTGAGTGCCCGCGAAACAGGCATCACGAAAACGTCCGTTGGGTTTGCATTTTGTGGCGCAATTGCAACGGAACCGCTTCTGAAAGCCGTAAAATCACACGGTCTGCGCATGCAAAAAGGCCCGGTCGTCGTGACCGGGCCTTGTGCAATTCCAACCTGTCGCGCCCTTACCCGAGCGAGTCGGGATTGAGGTTGCGCGTCATGTGATCCAGCACCGCATTCACGAAGCTGGCCTCCTTGCCCTCAGGGAAGAAGGCCGAGGCGAGGCGGACATATTCGCTGATGACGACCTTGCCCGGCGCGCGGTCGGCGATCATCTCGGAACCGGCGGCGCGGAACAGCGCGCGCAGCACCGGGTCGATCCGGTCGATCGGCCATTTCGCGACCAGCGCGCGGTCGGTCGCCTGGTCGATCTTCGACTGCCAGGTGACCGCATCGTCGGTGATGCGGCGGAACAGGTTCTCGTCGGCCTCGGCGGTGTGGCCGTCGCGGTCGTCGAAATCGATGCGATAGCTGCTGAACTCGCGCTGGACGCGGTCGGCGGTCTGGCCGGCGGCCTCCATCTGGAACAGGGCCTGCACGGCATAGAGACGTGCGGCGCTGCTCAGCGCGCGGCGATCGGGACGCTTGCCTTCGGTGCTCATGCCTTGCCCTGCCCTTCCAGTTCGCCCGCCAGGCGGATCACGTCGGGATGGCCGGGTTTCGGCGTACCTCCCGGACGGAAGCGACGCTTCAGCGCGATCAGGTGCAGCGCGGCCGCCGCGGCACCGCCGCCCTTGTTCATATCGGTCGGATCGGCGCGGCGCGCGGCCTGCTCGTAATTCTCGACCGTCAGGATACCGTTGCCGAGGCAGATCCCCTGCAGCCCCAGCAGCGTCAACCCGCGAGAGCTGTCGTTGCAGACGGTATCGTAATGCGTGGTCTCGCCCCGGATGACGCAGCCGATGGCCACGAAACCGTCATAGCGGCCGCTCTCGGCGGCCAGCGCCACGGCGGTCGGGATCTCCAGCGCGCCGGGCACCTCGATCACGTCCAGCGTCGCGCCCGCGGCCTCGGCGGTCGCCCGCGCGCCGGTCAGCATGTCATCCGCAATGTCCTTGTAATAGGGCGCGATCACCGCCAGCAGACGCGGCGCGGTGTCGAATTGCGGCAGAGGCAGTTCGTGATGTGATGTGTTCGAGGCCATGGTCAGTCCTTGGGGATAGGCCGCGTGGAATGGATGGAAAGGCCGTAGGCGTCAAGCCCCACGACCTTCACGGGCGCGGAATTCGTCAGCAGCACAAGCTCGGACAGGCCGAGCGCGGACAGGATCTGCGCCCCCAGCCCGTATTGACGCAGCGTGTGGGCGCCGACCTCGTCGGGGGTGGCGATGGCCTTGGACAGATCGCGGATCAGGACCACGACGCCGCGCCCCTCGTCCGCGATCTCGTTCATGGCGGCAGGCAGGCTGCCGGCCTCTTCGCGGCCAACGCCCAGCACGTCGTGCAGCGGGTCCAGCGCGTGCATGCGCACCAGCACCGGACCGGGGGCGGTCAGGTCGCCCTTGGTCAGCACGATATGTTCCGAGCCCTGGGTCTCGTCGGCGAAGACGCGCATCATCCAGTCGCCGCCATGCACCGAATGGACCGAGCGCTGCGCGCGTTCGGCGATCAGGTTGTCATGCCTGCGGCGATAGCGGATGAGATCGCTGATCGTGCCGATCTTGAGGTCGTGGCGGCGCGCGAAATCGACCAGGTCCGGCAGGCGGGCCATGCTGCCATCCTCGTTCATGATCTCGCAGATCACGCCCGAAGGGTTCAGCCCCGCCAGGCGCGAGATGTCGACCGCGGCCTCGGTATGGCCCGCACGGACCAGCACGCCACCCTCGCGCGCGCGCAGGGGGAAGACGTGGCCGGGCGTCGCGATGTCGGCAGGCCCCTTGTCGGGATCGATCGCCACCGCGATGGTGCGCGCGCGGTCATGGGCGCTGATGCCGGTCGTCACGCCCTCGCGCGCCTCGATGGACATGGTGAAGGCAGTCTCGTGGCGGCTGGAGTTCTTGGGGCTCATCAGGCCCAGGCCCAGGGCCTCGATCCGCGACGGCGTCAGCGACAGGCAGATCAGGCCGCGCCCATGCGTCGCCATGAAGTTGATCGCGTTCGGCGTGGCCATCTGCGCGGGGATCACCAGGTCGCCCTCGTTCTCGCGGTCCTCGTGATCGACAAGGATGAACATCCGGCCGTTGCGGGCCTCCTCGATGATCTCCTCGATGGGGGCGATGGCAGCAGCAAGGTCGCGTTCGACCGGGCCGGGTTCTTCAAACTTCATGTCTTCGTTCCTTCGAATTGGCCCGGCCGTTGGCCCGGTCCGGCGGGCGTCAGGCCGCGCCGGCTTCCGCAAGGCGCGCGACATAGCGCGCAAGCGTGTCGATCTCGAGGTTGACGGCATCGCCGGTGGCGGCCTCGCCCCAGGTGGTGACTTCCTGCGTGTGCGGGATCAGGTTGATGCCGAAGCGGTTGCCCGACACCTCGTTGACGGTCAGCGAGGTGCCGTTCAGCGTGACCGAGCCCTTGGGCGCGATGAAGCGTGCCAGGTCGGCGGGGGCCTCGAAGGTCAGGCGCAGGCTGTCGCCCTCGTTGCGGGCCTCGACGATGGTGGCGACGCCGTCCACGTGGCCGCTGACGATATGGCCGCCCAGCTCGTCGCCGACGCGCAGCGCGCGTTCCAGGTTCAGGCGCTTGCCGACGGGCCAGCCATTAGTGCCGATATTCGTCTTGGACAGCGTCTCGGCCGAGATGTCGACATCGAACCAGTCCCCGCCCTTGGCGATGACCGTCAGGCAGACGCCGTCGCAGGCGATGGACGCGCCCAGGTCGACGCCGCCCATGTCATAGCTGCAGGCGATGCGCGCGCGCATGTCGCCGCGCATCTCGACCTGCGCGACCTTGCCGATATCCGTGATGATGCCGGTGAACATCTGAAAGCACCCCCTTCGCCTTTGCAACCGAACTAGGCGATCCACCCTGTCCGTTCAAGCACCGCTTGCGACAGGGCAGACCGATGCCGTCGGGTCACGCCCCGCGAAAGCGTGGGGCATTTGTCTGGATAGAACGCCCTTGGCATGGCATGCCTGTGCCAGATGACGCGCGTTCAGAAGTGACCATGTTCCAGCACCCAGCCGACGATCATGGGGTCCAGCCCCCGACACGCCCCCCCGAAGAACGCGTCTTCCTGATGCTGCAGGGGCCGCACGGGCCGTTCTTCGACCGCCTTGCCCGCCTTCTGCGCGCGGCCGGATCGACCGTCTGGCGCTGCGGCTTCAATGCGGGGGACGAGTTCTTCTGGTCCGACCGCGCCCGCTTCCTGCGCCACGAAGGCCCGGTCGAGGACTGGCCCGCGCATCTGGACGCGATCCTGACCGACAAGGGCGTGACCGATCTGGTGCTCTATGGCGACGTGCGGCAGATCCATGCCGAGGCCCGCCGCATGGCCGCAGAACGCGGCATCACCGTGCATGTCTTCGAGGAAGGCTATCTCCGCCCCTACTGGATCACCTACGAGCGCGGCGGCTCGAACGGCAATTCGGTGCTGATGCAGATCCCGCTGGCGCAGATGCGCGCCGTCCTGAGAGAGCAGATCTCCGAGGTGCGCCGCCCGCCCGCCCATTGGGGCGACATGCGCCAGCACAAGTTCTATGGCGCGTTCTACCATTTCCTGATCCTGCTGCGGAACGCGCGCTATCGCGCCTATCGCGGGCATCGCTCGATCTCGGTCTTCGACGAGTTCCGCCTGAACCTGCGCAGGCTGGTCATGGCGCCGGTCTATGCCACGACGCGGACGCTGCAATGGCGCAAGCTGCGCCTGTCGGGCTGGCCCTACAGCCTGGTGCTGATGCAGCTGGAACACGATGCCAGCTTCCTCGGGCATTCGGATTTCAGGCGGAACGCGGAATTCGTGGACATGGTGATCGACGCCTTCGCGAAATCCGCGCCGCGCCATCACCACCTGGTCTTCAAGGCACACCCGCTGGAGGACGGCCGCGCGGGCAACCGCCGCGCCATCCGCGCCGCCTGCGAACGCCACGGCCTGACTGGGCGCGTGCATTACATCCGGGGCGGCAAGCTGGCCGACATCATGGCCCATGCGCGCGCGGTGGTCACCGTGAACTCGACCGGGGCGCAGCAGGCCATGTGGCGCGGCGTGCCGGTCAAGGCGCTCGGGCGGGCGGTCTATGACAAGCCGGGCCTCGTGTCCAACCAGCCGCTGGCCGATTTCCTTGCGGCGCCGGACGCGCCCGACCCGCAGGCCTATCGCACCTTCCGCGACTATCTGCTGCAGACCAGCCAGATCCCCGGCGGCTTCTATGCCGGCCGGTCGCGGGCGCATGCGCTGCGGCAGGTGGCGGACCTGATGCTGGCCGCCCGCGACCCCTACGAGGCACTTGCCGCCGGGACGACCATTCCCCGGCAGCAACTTGATCAAGGCAAGTCATAGCTGTCGAAAGCTGTGGCCCACATGTAACCGGGGCGATATGGTGGCCCCAATATCCGGCGCCAAGCCCGGAACTCGATAACGAGGAGACGACGAGGTGACAGCAATCCTTCGGACCGGCCCCATCAGGATCCTGATGCTGGCGTCGATGACCCTGCTTGCGGCATGCGCATTGCCGCGTTCGGGGCCGAACAAGAACGAGATCTTCAACGGCGCGGTCGAACGCGGCGGCAACACGCAGGTCATCTACGTGAACGACCACGTGACCCGCGCGTCGAACTTCGTGCCGTCCTACGGCTTCTCGGCCAGCTTCCGTTCGGCAGGCCAGGTCGGCGCGGACGAGATCCGTCCGGGCGACGTCCTGGGCCTCTCGATCTGGGAAAACGTGGATGACGGGCTGCTGACCTCGCTCGGGTCCAGCTCCAGCACCCTGACCGAGATCCAGGTGGACAGCTCGGGCTACATCTTCGTGCCCTATGCGGGCCGCGTGCGCGCGGCGGGCAGCACGCCCGACCAGCTGCGCCAGAACATCACGCAGCGCCTGTCGGCGCAGACGCCCGATCCGCAGGTGACCGTCCAGCGCATCGCGGGTGACGGCGCGACCGTCTCGGTCGTGGGCCAGGTCAGCGCGCAGGGCGTCTATCCGATCGAACGCCCGACCCGCACGCTCTCGGCCATGCTGGCCAGGGCGGGCGGCGTCGCCATCCAGCCCGAGATCGCGGTCGTCACCGTCAAGCGCGGCGGCGACAGCGGGCGCGTCTGGCTGACCGACCTCTATGCCAGCCCGTCGAACGACATCGCGCTGCGCCCCGGCGACCTCATCGTCGTCGAGGAAGACCAGCGCAACTTCACCGCGCTCGGCGCGCTTGGCGGACAGACCCGGGTGCCCCTGGGCAACGAGACCATCAACGCGGTCGAGGCCATCGCGATGGTCGGCGGTCTCAGCAGCAGCCTTGCCGACCCGACGGGCGTCTTCGTGCTGCGCGACGAACCCGAATCCGTCGCAAGCCGCGTTCTGGGCAAGCCGGTCGTCGGCACGCAGCGCTTCGCCTATGTGCTGGACCTGACGCGCCCCAACGGCCTGTTCCTGGCGCGCGACTTCCTGATCCGCGACGGCGACACGGTCTATGTCACCGAGGCACCCTATGTGCAGTGGCAGAAGACGCTCAGCGCGATCACGGGCAGCGCGGCGACCGCCGACAGCCTGTCCAGCATCGGCGAATGATCCCCCGCGAATGAGCGACACGACACAGGAAGCCGCCGGGACCCCTCGGCGGCTTCGCGTTTTCAACCTGGGCTTCCTGCGCAATCCGCGACTGGCGCGGATCATGACGCTGGCGGGATATGCGCCCACGGTCGGCATTCCGCGCGCGGGCGACGCGATCGGCATCTGGGGCGCCAGCCCGACCGCCTGGCGCGGACGCGCCATCGCCGCCCGCACCGGTGCCCCCGTCGTCACGGTCGAGGATGCATTCCTGCGCTCGGTCCTGCCGGGACGCGCCAGGGGGCCCATCGCGGCGCGCGGTCCCATCGGGCTGCTGATCGATCCGCACGGACTGCATTTCGACCCGTCTGCCCCCTCGCTTCTGGAACGCCTGATCGCAGCACCCGACCCCGTGGCGCTGGATCGGGCACCCCTGGCGCTGGCGCGGCTGCGCGCTGCCGATCTGTCGAAATACAACCACCACGACCCGGGCCTTGCGCCCCCGCCCGCGGGCTATGTCCTCGTGATCGACCAGACGCGCGGGGATGCGTCCCTGCAGGGCGCGGATCGCGCGACCTTTCTGCGGATGCTGACCGCCGCGCGGGACGAGAACCCCGGCAAGCGCATCGTGATCCGCACCCACCCCGAAACCGCTGCCGGACTGCGGGCGGGGCATCTGGGGCCGGACGACCTGCGCCAGGGCGACACGATCTGCGACGGGCCGGTCTCGCCCTGGCGGCTGGTCGAAGGGGCGGATGCGGTCTATGCCGTCAGCTCTCAGCTGGGATACGAGGCGCTGCTGGCAGGGCACCGCCCGCGCCTGTTCGGGCGCCCCTTCTATGCGGGCTGGGGCCTCAGCACGGACGAGGTTCCGCTGCCCCGCCGCGGCACCGCGACCCCGCAGGCGCTGTTCGCCGCCAGCCATCTGCAAGGCCCCGCCTGGTACGATCCGTGCCGCGACCGCCTGACCGATTTCGACGGCGCCCTGGACCAGGTCGAGGCCGAGGCCCGCGTCTTTCGCCAGGACCGCAACGGCCATGTCGCCCACGGGATGCGCCTGTGGAAGCGCCGCTTCCTCGCCCGCGAATTCGGCGAGGTGCGCCCCCTGCGCCACGCCCCGATCCCGTCGCCGCAGGTCACGCTGGCATGGGCGTCGAAGGCCCGCGACGTTCCGCAGGCGATCCGGGTCGAGGACGGGTTCCTGCGCTCTCGCGGGTTGGGCGCGGACCTGACCCCGCCCCTGTCGGTGGTGGCCGACGACATGGGGATCTATTTCGATCCGACCGGGCCATCGCGGCTGGAATGGCTGATCGCCAAGGGGCCGCCCCCCGGCGGGCGCGACAGGGCGGAGCGCCTGATCGCGGCGCTGATCGAGAGCGGTCTGACGAAGTACAATCTTGGCGGTGCGGGCGATCTGCCGCCCCGCGACGGCAGGCGGCGCATCCTCGTGCCGGGGCAGGTCCAGGACGACGCCTCGATCCTGAAGGGCGCGGGGGCGGAACGCACGAACCTTGCCGCGCTGGAACGCGCACGGGCCGAGAACCCCGATGCCTGGATCGTCTACAAGCCCCATCCCGATGTCGAGGCGGGCCTGCGCCCCGGCCTGATCGATGCCGCCGACATGGCGCGGCTGGCCGATCACGTCGCCCGTCGCGCCGATCCCGTCGCCCTGATCGAGGCCGTGGACGAGGTCTGGACCATCACCTCGACCCTTGGGTTCGAGGCGCTTCTGCGCGGGCGGTCGGTGACGACCCTGGGTGCGCCCTTCTATGCGGGCTGGGGGCTGACGCGCGATCTGGGTCCGGTGCCCGAACGCAGGCAGGCGCGGCCCGATCTTGCGGCGCTGGTCCATGCCTGCCTGGTCGCCTATCCGCGGTATCGCGATCCGGTCAGCGGACTGCCCTGCCCGGTCGAGGTCGCACTGGAACGCCTGAGCGGTGGGCTGACGGGGCAGCCCCCTGCCCTGCGGCTGCTGGCCAAGGCGCAGGGCGCGCTTGCGGGGCAGGCCTGGATCTGGCGGCGTTAGGTCCGTCGCCAGCGGTGGAACAGGTCCGGCCCGATGCGGCGCGTCTCCACCAGGTCGAAGCGCGGAGCCTCGGCCAGGGCGGTCCAGCCTGTCGGCCCCATGAAGGCCCGCGCCTCGGCCCCGAGCGCAAGCCCGGCAGTATAGCCGACGATCTGGTCGACCAGCCCCGCCGACAGCAGTTTCGCCGCCAAACGCCCGCCCCCCTCGCAGAAGATGCGCGTCAGGCCGCGCTGCGCCAGGTCGCGCAGGATGTCATCGGGGCGGCCCTCGACCCGCCACAGGGGGCCGTGCATGTCGTCCTGCACCGGCAGCGGCGGCAGCGCCTGCCCTGACACGACGATGCGCACGGGCTGCTGCGGCACGGTGATCCCACGCACGTTCAGCTGCGGCAGATCGGCCCGCGCCGTCGCGCCGCCGACCATGATGGCGTCATGCTGGGCGCGCAGGGCATGGACATGCGCGCGGGCCCGCGGGCCGGTGATCCACTTGCTTTCGCCGCTGGCCATCGCGATGCGACCGTCCAGGCTGCTGGCCAATTTCAACGTGACGAAGGGGCGTCCCTGCGTCAGCCGCATCAGGAAGCCCGCCTGCAGTTCAGCGGCCTCGGCCGCCATGACGCCCTCGGCGACCTCGACCCCGGCATCGCGCAGGATGCGGTGCCCGCGACCGGCGACCCGCGTGTCGGGATCGGTCAGCGCGCTGACGACGCGCGCGATCCCCGCGTCGACCAGCCCGTTCGCGCAGGGCGGCGTGCGACCGTGATGGGCGCAGGGTTCCAGCGTGACATAGGCGGTCGCGCCACGGGCCAGCGGACCGGCCTGGTCCAGCGCCATGCGCTCGGCATGGGGCCGCCCCGTCGGCTGGGTCCATCCACGCCCGACGATCCGGCCATCGGCCACGATGACGCAGCCCACCGCCGGGTTCGGCCAGACATTGCCCAAGCCCCGACGCGCCAGCCGCATGGCATGGGCCATGTGGCGCAGATCATCCGGCCGTGCCAAGGTCAATCCGTCGCGGCGCCGGGGCGCAGTTCCGACACGAACTTGTCGAAATCGTCCGCGTCCTGGAAGTTCTTGTAGACGCTGGCGAAGCGGACATAGGCGACGTTGTCGATGCGCGACAGGGATTCCATCACGATCTCGCCGATCATCTTCGAGGGGATGTCGGTCTCGCCCGTGCTTTCCAGCCTGCGGACGATGCCGCTGATCATCTGCTCGATCCGTTCGGGTTCGACGGGACGTTTCTGCATGGCGATCCGGATCGAGCGGGCCATCTTGTCGCGGTCGAAATCCTCGCGGCGGCCGGTGGATTTCACGACGACCAGATCGCGCAGCTGCACGCGTTCATAGGTGGTGAAGCGCCCCCCGCAGGCGGGGCAGAAGCGGCGGCGACGAATGGCGACATTGTCTTCGGCCGGACGCGAGTCCTTGACCTGCGTGTCCACATTTCCGCAAAACGGGCAGCGCATTGGGTTGTCCCTTTCGTCCCCTGATCCGCAGCCACTATAGGGATAACCGCAGGGATTGGGTAGGGTTTATCAACGCCCCACAAGATGCGCCCCCCCACGCGATCGCCTTGTCGGAACCCCCGTCGCGGCGGACGCGTTCGACGCCTGCAAATCCGAACCGACGACATTCATGGCAAGCGGAGGCATCATGTCCAAGACCCTCTTCATCACCGGCGCATCCTCGGGGATCGGCGCGCAAACGGCCCGCGCGGCCGTCGCCGCCGGTTGGAACGTCGCGCTGTTCGCGCGCTCGGCCGACAAGCTGAACGAGCTGGCGCAGGAACTGGGCGACAAGGCGCTGGTGCAGACCGGCGACGCGACCGATATCGACGACCTGCAGAAGGCCGTCGCGGCCACGGCGGACCGCTTCGGCGGGATCGACGCCGCATTCGCGAATGCGGGCCGCGGCCTGTCCAAGCCCGGCACCGAGGCGGGCGATCTGGACGACATCCGCGGCATGATCGACCTGAACGTGATGGGCGTGATCCTGACCGCGCGGGCGGTCCTGCCCGAGCTGCGCAAGACCAAGGGCACGCTGGTCCTGACCGGATCGGCTGCGGGGCGCAGGCACATCCCGGGCTCGATCTATGGCGCGACCAAGTGGTTCGTGCACGGCTATGCCGGGAACCTGGCCGACGAGATGCGCGAATGGGGCGGGCGCTGCTCGGTCGTGGCGCCGGGCATGGTGGATACCGCCTTCTTCGACGACGGCGCGCCGGACAAGCTGCAACCCGAGGACGTTGCGAACGCCGTCATCCACATGATCGAGGCCCCCGAACGCGCCGCCATCCGAGAGGTGTTCCTGATGCCTCAGGACAACGGCTGAAACAGCGCCGCGACCTGCCTGCGATGCGGGCGGGTCCGGTGTTCGACCACATAGATCCCCTGCCAGCGGCCCAGCATCATCCGGCCATCCTGCACGGGGATCTGCAGGCTGGTCGGCAGCATCGCGGACTTGATATGGGCCGGCATGTCGTCCGGCCCTTCATATGTATGCGTCAGCCACCGCATCGAGGGGTCGGTCGATGGCGGCACCAGCCGGTCGAACCAGCCGATCAGGTCGGTCTGCACCTCTGGATCGGCATTCTCCTGTATCAACAGAGAGGCCGAGGTGTGGCGGATCATCAGAACCAGCAGCCCGTCGCCCTGCCCCCGCAGCCATGCGGCCACGTCGCGGGTGATCTCGTGGCAGGCGGGGCCGTTCGTCTTGACATCGAATTGCCTGATCATGCGTCCTCCTCGGGGGGGTGCAATGCGGGGTCCTCGCGGTCGTGATCCAGCGATATCTGCTTGCTGGCGCGCGCGCCCAGTCCGCGTAGCATCTCGACTTGGCGGATGACGTTGCCCGAGCCGCGCGTCAGCCGGTCCATCGCCTGGCCATGCGCCTTGTTGGCCTGGTCCAGCGCGCGGCCCACGCCCTCCATCGCATCGACGAAGCCCGCGACCTTGTCATAGAGCTGACCTGCACGCCGCGCGATCTCCATCGCGTTGCTCTCTCGCCGTTCGACGGCCCAGATATGCTCGATCGTGCGCAGGGTCAGCATCAGCGTGGTGGGCGTGGTCAGCCCCACGCGCCGCTCCATCGCATAGGCCGCCAGCTGCGGATCGGCCCGCAGCGCCTCCGAGAACGCGCCCTCGATCGGGATGAACATCAGCACGTAATCGACCGAGCCGTCGTCCATCCGGTGATAGCCCTTCTCGGCCAGCGTGTTGACGTGGTTGCGCACGGCCTGGACATGGCGGCGCAGCCCGGCCTGCGCCTCGGCGGGATCCTCGGTCGCGACCGAGGTCTCGTAGTCGTTCAGCGACACCTTGCTGTCGATGACCATCACCTTGCCGCGCGGCATCTTCACGACGACATCGGGGCGCCACAGCTTATTGTCCTCGTCGCGCCAGCTGGACTGCATGTCGAAATGCGTGCCCGCCTGCAGGCCCGATTCCTCCAGGATCCGCTCCAGCACCATCTCGCCCCAGGCGCCCTGCCGCTGCTTGTCGCCCTTGAGCGCGCGGGTCAGGTTCACGGCCTCGCGGCTGATCTCCTCGGAGCGGCGGTGCAGCGACAGGATCTGTTCGTGCAGCCGCGCGGATTCCTGGTCCAGCACCTTGTTGCGGGCCTGAAGCTCGGTCTGGAAGCGGCCGACCTGTTCGCGGAAGGGCGTCAGCAGCGCGTTCAGCTGTTCGTTCTGGCTGCGCTGCAGATCGGCGCGCTGGACGCGCAGGGTCTCGGTGGAGAGCAGCCGGAACTGGCCGGTCATCTCCTCGCGCAGCTCGCGCAGGGTGGCGATCTCGCGCTCGGCGGCCTCTCGGTCCTTGCTGGCCGTCAGCCGAACCTCGGCCAGCTGGGTGCGCTGATCGGCCAGTTCCCGGTTGGCGCGGTGCAGCGCGTCGGTCAGGTTGTCGCGCTCCTCGGCCAGATCGCCCAGGCGTTCGGTCAACGAGGCCACGCGCCCCTCGCGGGACGAGATCTGCATCTGGGCGTCGTGCCGCACGGCCTGCGCATCCATCCGCGCCTGCGCCACCGCCGACGCGGCGGCCTGCCGCGCGCGCAGCCACAGGATCGCGAACAGCGCCGCGATGCAGCCAAGCAGGATGTGGATATTCATCGGATCGGCCAGAAGGCCCGTCTGCGACATGTCTTGCCCCTATCGTGTCGGGGCCGAGTGTTCACATTTCGTGCTGCCCGCGCAAGGCCCGCTCAGGCGGACAGGGACTGCAGGAACGAGGTGACACCGCCGGCATATGCGCCGCGGTCGAAGGTCGAACCGCCCATGCCGGCGATCCAGTCCATCAGCGATCCGCTGTCGCGGTCGGAAAAGCGCATGCGCCAGTCGTGGAACCGGCGCTGCGCGATGGGGCCCTGATCCAGGACGGCCAGCGCCTCGTGGCGCCGGTCGGCCCGGATCATCGCGACCACCTCGGCCAGGGGGGCCGTCGGCCCCTCCAGCCATTGGAAGAACATCCCGTCCTCGTGATGCAGGCAGCCGGTCAGGCCGTGTTCCTCGTTGCGCTGTCGGGCGACGGCCAGGATCCGCTTCAGATCCTCGGACCCGAGGTCTGGTGCCGCCGCACTGCGATAGAGGATGAAACCTAGCCCTTCCGTATGCCCACCGTCACTGGTCAAGGAAGGACCGCAGCTTTCTGCTTCTGGAGGGATGCTTCAGCTTGCGCAGGGCCTTGGCTTCGATCTGGCGGATCCGTTCGCGGGTGACGCTGAACTGCTGGCCGACCTCTTCCAGGGTGTGGTCGGTGTTCATGCCGATGCCGAAGCGCATGCGCAGGACGCGTTCCTCGCGCGGGGTCAGGCTGGCCAGGACGCGCGTGGTCGTTTCCTTGAGGTTCTCCTGGATCGCGCTGTCCAGCGGCAGGACGGCGTTCTTGTCCTCGATGAAATCGCCCAGCTGGCTGTCTTCCTCGTCCCCGATCGGGGTTTCGAGGCTGATCGGCTCCTTGGCGATCTTCATCACCTTGCGAACCTTCTCCAGCGGCATCTGCAGCTTCTCGGCCAGTTCCTCGGGCGTCGGCTCGCGGCCGATCTCGTGGAGCATCTGGCGACCGGTGCGGACCAGCTTGTTGATCGTCTCGATCATGTGGACCGGGATGCGGATGGTCCGCGCCTGGTCCGCGATGGACCGCGTGATCGCCTGGCGGATCCACCAGGTCGCATAGGTCGAGAACTTGTAGCCGCGACGATACTCGAACTTGTCCACGGCCTTCATCAGGCCGATATTGCCTTCCTGGATCAGGTCCAGGAACTGCAGACCGCGGTTCGTGTACTTCTTGGCGATCGAGATCACGAGGCGCAGGTTGGCCTCGACCATCTCCTTCTTGGCCTGGCGGGCCTCCTTCTCGCCGCGCTGCACCTGGCTGACGATGCGGCGGAATTCCTCGATGTCGACGCCGACATACTGGCCGACCTCGGCCATGTCGTTGCGCAGCTTCTCGACCTGTTCGCTGGAACGTTCGAACAGCGCCTTCCAGCCGCGACCGGCCTGGGCGCCCATGCGGTCCATCCAGGTCGGGTCCAGTTCGGACCCGCGATAGGCGTCGATGAATTCGCGACGGTTGATGCGGGCCGCGTCGGCCAGCTTCACCATGCCCGAATCGATCGTCACGATACGGCGGTTGATGCCATAGAGCTGGTCGACCAGCGCCTCGATCCGGCTGTTGTTCAGGTGGAGCGAGTTCACCAGGACGACGATTTCCGAACGCAGCTTCTGATAGTCGCTCTCGGCGCTGGCCGAGAAGCTGTCATCCTCGTTCAGGGTCGCGGACATCCGCTGGTCCTGCATGTCGGACAGGCGTTCGTAGAACAGCGCGATATGTTCCAGCGTCTCCAGGACGCGCGGCTTCAGGCTGGCCTCCATCGCGGCCAGCGACAGGTTCGCGCCTTCCTCGTCCTCTTCCTCGTCGTCGTTGCGCAGCGGGTTGCCGTCGGCGTCGTATTCCTCGCGCTTGGCGGTCTGCTGCTGGCCCGACTGGGCGGCGGCGGGCTGCTCGGCCTGGGGGGCCAGCTCTTCCTCGTCGTCGCCGTCATCGCCTTCCATCGACTGACCGAAGGTCGTCTCCAGGTCGATCACGTCGCGCAGCAGGATCT
This sequence comes from Paracoccus sp. PARArs4, assembly GCF_947311865.1. NCBI lineage: Bacteria > Pseudomonadati > Pseudomonadota > Alphaproteobacteria > Rhodobacterales > Paracoccaceae > Paracoccus > Paracoccus sp. PARArs4. Next base: position 15,575 of record NZ_CAMZMW010000017.1, read on the forward strand.
CTTCGTCCAGAAGCTCGTCGCGCCACAGGGTGATGGCCTTGAAGGTCAGCGGGCTTTCGCACAGGCCCGCGATCATCGTGTTGCGACCGGCCTCGATCCGCTTGGCGATGGCGATCTCGCCCTCGCGCGAGAGCAGCTCGACGCTGCCCATCTCGCGCAGGTACATGCGGACGGGATCGTCGGTACGGTCCAGCTTCTCGGTCTCGGTGGCGGCGACGGCGACCTCGCGAGAGCCGGAGCCCGCGGCGACGACGGCACCGCCCTCGCTCTCCTCGGCGCCTTCCTCTTCCTCGATGACGTTGATGCCCATTTCGGACAGCATCGACATCACGTCCTCGATCTGCTCGCTGCTGACCTGTTCGGGCGGCAGGACCTGGTTCAGCTGGTCATAGGTGATGTACCCGCGCTCGCGCGCTTCGGTGATCATCTTCTTGACCGCCGCCTGGCTCATGTCGAGCGAATGGGCGTTGTCGTCCTTGTCGGTCTTGTCGTGATCGTCGTCCTTGGCGGCCATCCAGGGCTCCTTCTCGGCGCGGTCTTGGCAAGCGATTCGCAGCCGATGCCGAATCGTCGCAAAATCGTATCGTTTCTAGCGCGATCCGCGGCCGAATCAAAGAGCGGCCGCAGCGGTGATTCGGAACTGCGATTCGCGATGCTCAGCGGCGGGGCGGCTTGCGCCAGATCTCGGCACTGAGGAAGCGTTGCAGTTCGTTCGAAAGGGCGTCGCGATCCTCGTTGAGGTCGCTGGTCGTTTCCATGTCGGGGCGTTCGGCGCGGTGCCTTGCGCGGGCGATCTGGCTGATGCGCCAGGTCAGTCCCTCGTCCACCTCGCCCTGGATCTCGGCCTCGGCGCGGGCGAGTTCGTGGCTGGTGGCGCGCAAGGCCTCAAGGCGGTCCAGCAAATTCGCCAAGATGGCGGCGGCGGCCTCATCCTCCTGCTGTTCGATCACGGTCGGGGTCAGGCCCAGATGGGCGTCCCGGCGCAGGCTTTCAAGGGCCGCGCGACCGGGCGCGCCATCGCCCCCCGTCAGCAGGTCGTGCAGCAGCGCTGCGCGATCCGCATCGCGCGGCAGCAGGCGTTCGAGACGCGGTTCCGCCTGCGCGACCAACCCCGGGCGCAGCGCGCAGATCAGCAGGGCCGCACCTTCAAGGACATCCTCGCCGCGTTCGGGGACCGCGAAGCTGGCGGGCAGGATCGGCACGCGCGGGGCCATCGAGGCCCCTCCGCGCCGGGCCGGGCTGCGCCCTGCCCCGCCCGGCCGCCAGCCGTCGCGATTGCCGGACTGGCGACGGTTGCCGCCGAACAGGTCCCACCGCTTGCGGCGCAGTTCCTCGTCGTAATGGCGCCGCGTCAATTCGTCGGGGATGCGGCCCGTGGCCTCGGACAGGCGGCGTTCCAGGGCCGCGCGGCGTTCAGGGCTGTCGAAGACCTGTCCTTGGGTCTCGCGGCTCCAGAGCAGGTCGACCAGCGGGCGGGCCTGGTCCAGCAGGGCCGACATCGCGCCGGGGCCGGCGGACTTGATCAGGTCGTCGGGATCCTGACCCGCGGGCAGCATCACGAAGCGCAGCGCCTGCCCCGGTCCCGTCAGCGGCAGCGCGAGGTCGATCAGCCTCTGCGCCGCCCGCTGACCCGCCGCATCGCCGTCCAGCGCGATCACGGGTTCGGGGGCGACGCGCCACATCAGGCGCAGCTGTTCCTCGGTGATGGCAGTGCCCAGGGGGGCGACCGCGCCTTCGAACCCTGCCCGCGACAGGGCGATCACGTCCATGTAGCCCTCGGCCACGATCAGGCGCTGCCCCTTGGACACCGCCGCCCGAGCCGGTCCGAGATTGTAGAGGTTGCGCCCCTTGTCGAAGAGCGGCGTTTCCGGGCTGTTGAGGTATTTCGCCCGCGCGTTCGGGTCCATCGCCCGCCCGCCGAAGCCGATGCAGCGGCCCTGCCCGTCGCGGATCGGAAAGACGATGCGCCCGCGGAATCGATCATAGGGCGCACCGCCCCCGTCGGGTCGCGCGGCGATCCCGGCCTCGATGATGCGGGCCTCGTCGATGCCCTTGTCCATCAGTGCGCGGGTCAGCGCGGTGCGGTTGTCGGGGGCGAAGCCGATCTCGAACTTCTCGATCGCGGGGGCGTCCAACCCGCGCCGGTCCAGGTAATCGCGGGCATCCGCCGCAGCCCCGGTCTGCAGCTGCAGGCGGAACCAGCGGCAGGCGGCCTCGGTCACCTCGAACAGGGATGCCTTCCTGTCGGTGCGTTCGCGGGCGCGGGGGTCGGGTTCGGGCATGGACAGACCCGCATCGGCGGCCAGCAGCTTGACCGCCTCCATGAATTCCATCCCGTCATGTTCGCGCAGGAAGGTGAAGGCGTCGCCCTTGGCCTGGCAGCCGAAGCAGTAATAGAAGCCCTTCTGGTCGTCGCAGTGGAAGCTGGCCGATTTTTCTTGGTGGAACGGGCATGGCGCCCACCAGTCGCCCTTGCCCTGGTTCGACTTGCGCAGGTCCCACGTCACCTTCTTGCCGATCACGCGACTGATCGGGACGCGGTTGCGAATCTCGTCGAGGAAACCGGGCGGAAGGGACATGGGCGCGATTATCCGTGATCGCCCGGCTTGCGGCAAGCGGGCAGGAAGGGGTCTGGGAAGCTGTGGCTATTGCGCGCCGACGGCACCTTGCGCAAGCCCCCAATAGATGTCGCCGATCCGGTCGCGATCAAGACGCCCCCCCTCGCGGTACCAGTTCGCGACCCCGGTCAGCATCGCGATCAGCGCCAGCGTGGCCAGCCGCAGGTCCTGGAACCGCATGCTGCCCGCGGCCTGGCCGTCATGCAGGATCGCCTGCAGCGCAGCCTCGTAGCGGCCGCGCAGTTCCGCGATGCGGGCGAAGTTCTCGGGCGAGAGGTTGCGCAGCTCCATGTAGGACAGGAACACCGCGTCGGGATGGTCGATGCTGAAGCCGATATGGAAGCGCACGAAGCGTTCCAGCCGCTGCAGCGCGGGCTGGGCCGGATCGTCCTGCCACGCCGCCAGCAGATCCTGCATGTGGCTTTCCAGCAGGTCGAACAGCAGCGCCTGCTTGTCGGGCGTATAGGCATAGAGCGCGCCCGCCTGCACCCCGACCGCAGCCGCGATCTGGCGCATCGACACTGCCGCATAGCCCTGCCGCGCGAACAACCTGCGTGCGGTTTCGCGAAGAAGCGGTCCGGTGATTTCCGCGCGGGATCCCTGGGTGCGTGCCATGCCCCATCCTATCGCCGCTTGGGCGCGGATTGGAAGCCGTTGCCCTGCGCCGCACCCGCGCGTAACGTGCCGCCCATGAGATACGCACCCGCCCTGCTTCTGCTGCTGGCCGCCTGTTCCGAAGGGGGGGATTTCCCCCAACTTCTGCCGACCGACCAGATCCTGGCCGAACCCGATCTGCCCGCCCATGCCGAACCCGTGGCCGCAGCGCCCGAACAGGTCGAGGCAGGGGCCGAGGCACGCGCGGCGGCCCTGCGGGCAAGGGCGGATGCCCTGCGCGGCCCCGTGGTCGAGGACGACATCAGGGCCCGCGCCGCCAACTGACCAGACCGGATACCTGAGGGGGGAGAAACCGTGCCAGTCACCACCTGCATCGAGGACCTGAAGCGCCTGCACAAGGCGCGGACGCCGAAGATGTTCTACGACTATGCCGAATCGGGCAGCTATTCCGAGCAGACCTTCCGCGAGAACACGACCGACTTCGCCCAGCTGAAGCTGCGCCAGAAGGTCGCCGTGGACATGTCGGACCGCAGCGTCGCGCGCGACATCGTGGGCCTGCCCTCGACCATGCCGGTGGCGCTGGCCCCCGTGGGCCTGACCGGCATGCAGCATGCCGACGGAGAGATCCACGCCGCCCGCGCCGCCGAGAAGTTCGGCGTGCCCTTCTGCCTGTCCACCATGTCGATCTGCTCGATCGAGGATGTGGCGCAGAATGTCTCGCAGCCCTTCATGTTCCAGCTGTACGTGATGAAGGACCAGGAATTCCTGGCCGCCATCATCGACCGCGCCAAGGCCGCGAATTGCAGCGCGCTGGTCCTGACGCTGGACCTGCAGATCCTGGGCCAGCGGCACAAGGACCTGAAGAACGGGCTGTCGGCCCCGCCCAAGTTCACCCTGCCCACGATGCTGGACCTTGCGACCCGCTGGCGGTGGGGCATGGGCATGATGCGCACCAAGCGCCGCTTCTTCGGCAATATCGTGGGCCACGCCAAGGGGGTCGGCGACACCAGTTCCCTGTCCAGCTGGACGGCCGAGCAGTTCGACGAGAGGCTGGACTGGGACAAGATCGCGGCGATCCGCGACATGTGGGGCGGCAAGCTGATCCTGAAGGGCATCCTCGACCCCGAGGATGCGCGGATCGCGGCGGATTTCGGCGCGGATGCGATCGTCGTCAGCAACCATGGCGGACGCCAGCTGGACGGGGCGATGTCCTCGATCCGGATGCTGCCGCATATCGTGGATGCCGTGGGCGACCGGGTCGAGGTGCACATGGACAGCGGCATCCGCTCGGGTCAGGACGTACTGAAGGCGCTGGCGATGGGCGCCCATTCGACCTGGATCGGGCGGGCCTGGCTGCACGGGCTGGGCGCGATGGGCGAACAGGGCGTGACCCGCGCGCTCGAGATCATCCGGGCCGAGCTGGACACCACGATGGCGCTGTGCGGCGAACGCCGGATCGACGATGTGGGCCGCCACAACATGCTGATCCCGCGCGACTTCCTGTCGGAATACCCCGTCGCCTAGAACAGCCGCGACAGGAACGGCATCCGCGCGCTGAGCGACACCGTGACCGCCACGATCATGAAGGGCACGGCAAAGGCGATCACCGCGCGGATCCACGCCGTATCGATACCGATCCAGGGCAGCCCCTGAAGCACCAGCACATGCATGACATAAATCCCGGCCGCCGCGCGACCAAGCGGCAGCCGGGTCTCGGGCAGCGGCAGCCTCAGCACCAGCAGAAACAGCGCCGGACACATCAGCAGATGGCCGTACGGCATCTCCAGAAGCGGATCCTCGCCCAGGCGCTGCAGCCAGTACCCGCTCTGATACATCGCAAGCGCCATACCGACCCCGAAGGCGATCCCCAGCACCGGCGTCGATGGCAGCCGTTCTGCCGGAACCCTGGCCAGCAGCCAGCCTATGGCCAGATAGGGATAGAGGTAGAACGGGCCGTTGCGATACAGTTCGAGGTCCAGTTCCATCCCCCATGCCATGCGCGCATGCTGAATGAAGAACCCTGCCCCGGCAAAGCCGATCGCGGACGCGGCCACCCCAAAGGGACCGAACCGGCGGAAGAAGGCCAGCATCATCCCGGCCAGGGCAAGGCCCATCAGGAACCACAGATGCATGAAGCCAAGCACCAGCTCCTCGAACGTGCGTACCCCCGAACGGTTGAGGAAGTAGGTCGCAAGGAACACCAGATAGATCAGCGACCAGCCGCCGTATTGCGCCAGCAGCCTGCCCGACCATTTCGACAGGTCGCCACGCCGCAGCATGGATTCCGCATAGAACCCCGCGATCAACGTGAAGACCGGCACCGCCACCCGCAGCAGCGTATTGCCGGCGGCAAGGTCCGCCATGCCGATGGTATCACGCGCCGCGCCCGAATGTCCGATGACGACGAATGCCGCCATCGCAAGACGCATCCAGTCCGTCGCCGCATGGCGAGTCGTTGCCTGCCTCAAGTTCCGCCTCAATGCTTCGCCCGCCTGATGCGGATTCGTCCGCGCAATATGACCGAACCGCCGCGAGGGGCCAAGCGCTGCCATCCTTGCGCGCGGGAATGTGCTTTTCCGGCTTCACATGCAATCGGGTTTGCGTTAAGGGCACCGCTTGGTCGCCATGCACCCTTGGAGGATGGCGCCGTCAACAAATGTAAGGATTAGAGATATGGCCAAAGAGATCCCGGATCTGGTGGCCGAGCCTCGCGCGGGGACGGGCAAGGGGGCCGCCCGCCAAGCTCGCCGTGCAGGCAAGGTGCCAGGCATCGTCTATGGGGACAACAAGGAACCCGTTGCGATCCAGTTCGACTTCAACAAGCTGCTGACCAAGCTGCGTGCAGGCCGCTTCATGGCGACCCTGTTCAACCTCAAGGTCGAAGGCCAGGACGACGTCCGCGTCATCTGCCGTGGCGTCCAGCGCGATGTCGTGAAGGATCTGCCGATCCACATCGACTTCATGCGTCTGCGCCGCACCTCGAAGGTGAACCTGTTCATCCCGGTCGTCTTCGAGAACGAGGACAACTGCCCGGGTCTGCGCAAGGGCGGCACGATCGTCCACGTCCGCAACGAGGTCGAGCTGATCGTCACCGCCGGTGACATCCCCGAGCAGATCGTCGTCGATCTGGCCGGCCTGGAAGTCGGCGACAGCATCCACATCAACGATGTGAAGCTGCCCGCAGGCGCCAAGCCGACCATCGACCGCAACTTCGTCATCGCCAACATCGCCGCTCCGTCCGCCCTGCGTTCGGACGAGGCCGAGGCGGAAGGCGAAGAGGCCGAGGAAGCAGCCGAAGGCTGATCGCCTGCCCCATCGGGCATGCACCCAAATCGTCGCAGGCGGTGCCCCAACGGGCGCCGCCTCTTTCATTCGGGGCCGCGGATTGCTAGCTGCTGCCCCATCCGCAGCATTCGGAGGCCCGCATGGAACCCGTCAACATCATCGGCGCCGGACTGGCCGGGTCCGAGGCCGCCTGGCAGATCGCCCGCGCGGGCGTTCCCGTCATCCTGCACGAGATGCGCCCCTCCAAGGGCACCTTCGCGCATCGCACCGGCGATTGCGCCGAGATGGTCTGCTCGAACAGCTTCCGTTCCGATGACGACGTGATGAACGCCGTGGGCCTGCTGCACTGGGAAATGCGGGCCGCTGGCGGCCTGATCATGTCAATGGCCGACCGCCACCGCCTGCCCGCGGGCGGCGCGCTGGCCGTGGACCGCGATGCGTTCTCTGCCGCCGTGACCGAGGCGCTGCGGGCCGAACCCCTGATCGAGATCCGCGACGCCGAGATCACGGACCTGCCGCAGGACGGCAACTGGATCGTGGCGACCGGTCCGCTGACCTCGGACGGGCTGGCCGATGCGATCCGCGACGTGACCGGCGCCGACGCGCTGCCCTTCTTCGACGCGATCGCCCCCATCGTCCATGCCGACACGATCGACATGTCGGTGGCCTGGGAACAGAGCCGCTATGACAAGGGCGAGACCGAGGCCGAGCAGAAGGCCTATATCAACTGCCCCATGAACAAGGAGCAGTACGAGGCCTTCATCGACGCGCTTCTGGCCGCCGACAAGACCGAGTTCCACGAGGGCGAGACCGCCGGCTATTTCGACGGCTGCCTGCCGATCGAGGTCATGGCCGAGCGCGGCCGCGAGACCCTGCGCCACGGCCCGATGAAGCCCGTCGGCCTGACCAACGCCCACAAGCCCGAGGAGAAGGCCTATGCCGTCGTGCAGCTGCGCCGCGACAACGCCCTGGGCACGCTGTACAATATCGTCGGCTTCCAGACGAAGATGAAATACGGCGCCCAGACCGAGGTGTTCCGCATGATCCCCGGCCTGCAGGATGCGGGCTTTGCGCGGCTGGGCGGCATCCACCGCAACAGCTTCCTGAACTCGCCCACGCTGCTGGACGACCGCATGCGCCTGCGCCTGCGGCCGAACCTGCGCTTCGCGGGCCAGGTGACGGGCGTCGAGGGCTATGTCGAAAGCTCGGCCATGGGGCTTCTGGCGGGGCGCATGGCCGCCGCGCAGGCGCTTGGCCGCGACCTGGGTCCGCCGCCCTTCACCACCGCGATGGGCGCGCTGGTCAATCACATCACCGGCGGAGCCGAGGCCAAGACCTTCCAGCCGATGAACGTGAATTTCGGCCTGTTCCCGCCCCTGCCGGAAATGCGCGGCGGACGGCGCGGCCGCAAGGACCGCTATCCGGCCTATACGCAGCGCGCCAAGGACGATTTCCAGGCATGGCTGGCGGCACAGTAACCCGCTTCGCGCCCTCGCCCACGGGGCTTCTGCACCTTGGGCACGCCTTTTCCGCGATCGTCGCGGCAAGGGCCGGGGCGCGATTCCTTCTGCGGATCGAGGATATCGACCGCGACCGCTGCCGCCCGGAATACGAGGCCGCGATCCTGCAGGACCTGTCCTGGCTGGGGCTGGAATGGGAAAGCCCCGTCCTGCGCCAGTCGGACCGGATGCCCGCATACATGGACGCGCTGACGCGGCTGGCGGACCTGACCTATCCCTGCCGCTGCCGTCGCGGCGACATCCGCGCCGCGATGTCCGCCCCGCAAGAGGGCGCGCTGCCCGCGGGGCCGGACGGGCTGATCTATCCCGGGACGTGCCGCGGGCGCGACATGCGCGAGGCTGCCCCCGACGACGTGATCCGGCTGGACGTCGCGCGCGCCTTCGACGCGCTGGCGACCGGCCGCATCGGGTTTCGCGACGGCGGGCAGGATCACGTCATGACCCGCGCGCAGTTCCTGTCGGATATCGGCGACGTGATCCTGTCGCGCCGGGGCATGGGCACGTCCTATCACCTGGCGGTGGTCGTGGATGACGCGGCGCAGGGCGTCACGCTGGTGACGCGGGGGCGCGACCTGTTCGATTCGACCTTCATCCACGTGCTGCTGCAGCGCCTTCTGGACCTGCCGGTTCCGGACTATCTGCACCACCGGCTGATCCGCGACCACGAGGGGCGCAGGCTGGCCAAGCGCGACGATGCCCGCGCGATCCGTGCCTTCCGGGATCAGGGCGCGGAACCGCAGGACATCCTGCGGATGGTCGGGCTCTAGGCCATCGGCTGCATCAGCTCGACCGGTTCGCCGTCGCGGATGGCGGTATAGAAGCAGCTGCGGCGGTTCGTATGGCAGGCGGGGCCGGTCTGGTTCACCATGACCAGCAGGCAGTCGGCATCGCAATCGACGCGGAAATCCACCAGCTCCTGCACGTTCCCCGAGCTTTCGCCCTTGATCCAGAAGGACTGGCGCGACCGCGACCAATAGGTCACGCGACCGGTTTCCAGCGTCCGGGCGACGGCCTCGGCATTCATCCACGCCATCATCAGCACCTCGCCGGTGGTCGCATCCTGCGCGATGGCGGGGATCAGACCGTTCGTGTCGTATTTCAGGCCGGCGGGGTCGAACATCGGGTTTCCTTTCGCAATCCGCGTTCCTATCTAGAACCCCAGGACCGGGCGCGAAAGCCCCGGCACCGGGAATACCGCAAGGATCGATCCATGGCCGAAGCCGACCTCATGCAGCTCTACTCTCGTCGCATCCTGGCGCTGACCACGACGATCCCGCATCTGGGCACGATCGAGGCCCCCGATGCCAGCGCGATGCGCCGTTCGCCGCATTGCGGATCGTCGGTGACGGTGCATCTGGGCCTGCAGGACGGGCGCATCGCACGCTTCGGCCAGGAGGTGCGCGCCTGCGCCCTGGGCCAGGCCTCAGCCTCCGTTCTGGGATCCGCGGTGATCGGGATGGACCGCGCGACGATCGCGGATGCGCGCGACCGGCTGTCGGCGATGCTGAAGCAGGACGGGCCGGCCCCCGACGGCCCCTTCGCCGAGCTTGAGGCCCTGCTGCCCGCACGGGAATATCCGAACCGCCACGCCTCGATCCTGCTGGCATGGGATGCCACGCTGGAGGCGATGGACAAGGCCGCGGCCTGAACCCTCCGAAAATCGCGGAAGAAAAAAGGACCGGTCCCTGCCAGGACCGGTCCAGTTGCGCGTGCTTGGACAGAGGCGGTGCACAGGCGTGGGCACCGTATCAGCGACGCGGGGCAGATCTCAGGCTTGCAGGATCACCGGCAGGTAAAGGACCACCAGCGTGGTGGCGGTCAGCGCGGCGATACCGATCACATCACAGACGAATTCGCGGGTCATGGGCAGCAACTCCTCTCTGTTGCCGCTTTGTTCTCATATGGGAACGATTCGGTAAAGAACTTTTTAAGAACATTCGTGCTTGTCAGCCGATCTGGATCATCCGAATCGCGCGATCCTGCTCCATCAGCCACATCAGCATGCGGATCGCGCGGCCCCGTTCACCCTCCAGCTGGGGATCGATCTCCAGCAGCGCGCGGGCATCCTGGCGGGCGACGGCCATCAGCGGGGCCTGGTGTTCCAGGTCCGCGATGCGAAAGCGCGGAAGGCCCGATTGCGCGGTTCCGATAACATCGCCCGCGCCGCGCATCTCCAGGTCGACCTCGGCGATGCGGAAGCCGTCCTCGGTGTCGCGCAGCGTCGTCAGGCGCCGCTGCCCGGTCTCGTTCAGGGGGGCGTGATACATCAGCAGGCAGGTCGAGGCCCCTGCCCCGCGCCCGACGCGCCCGCGCAGCTGGTGCAACTGGGCAAGACCGAAGCTCTCGGCGCGTTCGATGACCATGATCGTGGCCTCGGGGACATCGACGCCGACCTCGATCACGGTGGTGGCGACCAGAAGCTGCGCGCGACCGCTGGCGAAATCCGACATGGCGGCGTCGCGCTGATCGGCGGGCATCTGGCCGTGGACCATGCGCACCATCTCGCCGAACTGCGCACGCAGCGCGGTGAACCGCGCCTCGGCGGCGGTCAGGTCGGTGACCTCGCTCTCATCGACCAGCGGGCAGACCCAATAGGCGCGCGCGCCCTGCGCCAAGGCACGGCGCAGGCGTTCGACCACCTCGTCCATGCGCTGATCGCCGATCATGACGGTCGTGATCGGCTGACGTCCCGGCGGTTTCTCGTCCAGCACCGACAGGTCCAGATCGCCATATTGCGACAGGGCCAGCGATCGCGGGATGGGCGTCGCGGTCATGATCAGCATGTCGGGCGGCACCTCGCCCTTGGCGGCCAGTTCCAGCCGCTGGCCCACGCCGAAGCGGTGCTGTTCGTCGATGATCGCAAGGCGGAGATCGTGGAAATGCACGTCCTTCTGAAAGACGGCATGGGTGCCGACCAGGATGTCGATGCCGCCATCGGCCAGATCGGCCAGGGTCCGGGCACGCCCCTCGCCCTTGTCGCGACCGGTCAGCGCGGCCAGCCGGATGCCCGCGGCCTGCGCCAGAGGCTCCAACGCGCGGAAATGCTGGCGGGCGAGGATCTCGGTCGGGGCCATGAGCACGGCCTGGCCCCCGGCCTCGACCGCGGCAAGCGCGGACAGCATGGCGACCAGCGTCTTGCCCGCGCCCACATCGCCCTGCAGCAAGCGGTTCATGCGGCGGTCGCTGGCCATGTCGGCGGTGATCTCGGTCACGGCGCGGGACTGCGCGCCCGTGGGCGGCCAGGGCAGGCTGTCCAGAACGCGCTGGCGCAGGCGGCCGTCGCCCGGACTGGCGCGACCCCGCAACCGGCGCCTTTCGCGGCGAACCAGTGCAAGGGTCATCTGGTGGGCAAGCAGCTCGTCATAGGCAAGCCGCGCCCGCGCGGGGCTGTCGGGCGACAGCGCGCGGGCCGCCTCGGGGGCATGGGCCTGGTGCAGAGCCTCGGCAAAGCCGGGCCAGCCGCGATCGCGCATCAGCTGCGCGTCGATCCATTCGTCGGCACGGGGCAGCAGCGCCAGCGCGGCGCTTGCGGCCTTGGCCATCACGCGCTGCGTCAGCCCCGCCGACAGCGGATAGGTCGGCTCGAACGCGGGGGGCAGCGGGTCGCCCTCGGGCAGGATGTGGTCGGGATGGACCATCTGCCAGCTTGCGTCGAACAGCTCGACCTTGCCGCTGACGATGCGGCGCGCGCCGACGGGCAGCTGCGCCTCGATCCACTTGGCGCGGGGGTGGAAGAAGACCAGCGTCAGATCGCCTTCGCCGTCCGAGCAATGGACTCGCCAGGGCCGCCCCTTGGCCGTCGGCTGGTGATGGCGCAGCACGGTGACGGGGATCGTCACGATCTCGGGCGGGCGGGCATCGGCGATCCGCGTCAGGCTGCGGCGCGCGATGCCGCCCGTGGGCAGGGTCAGCGCAAGGTCGCGCGGACGCTCGATGCCCATCTGCGCCAGCGCCGCGCGACCCTTCGGGCCGATCCCCGGCAGCGTCTCGATCCCCGCGAACAGCGGGAAAAGCGCCGGAGGGCGGCCCTTCGTCTCGGTCATGCGGACCCCGCGATGCGCAGCCATTCGTCCTCGTCGATGACCTTGACGCCCAGGTCGGCGGCCTTGGTGGCCTTCGATCCCGCGCCCGGCCCGGCGATCAGCAGGTCGGTCTTGGCGCTGACGCTGCCCGCGACCTTGGCGCCCATCGCCTCGGCCCTGGCTTTGGCTTCGGCACGCGACATGCGTTCCAGCGTGCCGGTGAAGACCAGCGTCTTGCCGGTGATCTCGGTCTGCGTCGTGCTGGCGGCCTGGGCGGGCTGGATGTCCAGCTGTTCGACCAGGCGGTCGATGCCGCGCCGTTCGGCGGGCTGCGCGAAGGTCGTCACGAGCGAGTTCACCAGCACCCCGCCGATCCCGTCGATGCCCGTCAGTTCGGCCCAGTGGGGACTGTCGGGCAGCGCGGCGCGGCGCAGCTTGTCGTCGGTGGCGGCGAATGCGGGTTCCTGCGCCGCGCCGTCGATGGCGGTCAGAAGCGCGTCCCAGGTCCCGAAATGACGGGCGAGGGTCTGGGCTGCGACCTCTCCGACATGGCGGATGCCAAGCGCGAAGACCAAGCGGGCCAGCGGGATGCGGCGGCGCTCCTCGATCGCGGCGAACAGCTTCTCGGCCGAGCGGGCGCCGAAGCCGTCGCGGTTCTTCAGCTTGGCAAGGTTCGCCGCATCGCGTTCGGCCAGCGTGAAGATGTCGGCGGGCTCGCGGATGGGCAGCGTGGTGTCGGCGAAGAACATCTCGACCTGCTTGGCGCCCAGCCCCTCGATGTCGAAGGCCTGTCGGCCGACGAAATGCTTCAGCTTCTCGACCGCCTGGGCGGGGCAGATCATCCCGCCGGTGCAGCGGCGGACGCTGTCGCCGGGCTCGCGGATCGCGTCCGAGCCGCATTCGGGGCACAGCGTCGGGAACGCGAAGGGCACGCTGTCCTCGGGCCTGCGCGACAGGTCCACATCCGCGATCTTGGGGATCACGTCGCCCGCGCGATAGATCTGGACCCAATCGCCCTCGCGGATATCGCGCCCCTCACGGATCGGCTGGCCGGCATTGTCGGTGCCCGCGATGTAATCCTCGTTGTGAAGCGTCGCGTTCGAGACGACGACCCCGCCCACAGTCACGGGCTCCAGCCGCGCGACGGGCGACAGCGCGCCGGTCCGCCCGACCTGGATCTCGATCCGGTCCAGCCGCGTCCATGCCAGTTCGGCCGGGAACTTGTGCGCGAGCGCCCAGCGCGGGGTCGTCGAGCGGAAGCCCAGCCGCGCCTGATAGCCGAGATCGTTCACCTTGTAGACAACGCCGTCGATGTCATAGCCCAGCGTGGCACGCTGCTGCTCGATCCCGGCCCAGGTGGCGATCATGCCCTTCGCGTCGTCGCAAAGCTGCATCAGCGGATTCGTCTGGAAGCCCAGCGCGGCAAGGCGTTCGACCGCGCCCATTTGCGTGTCGGCCAGCGGCGCGGACACCTCGCCCCAGGCATAGGCGAAGAAACGCAGGGGACGGCGCGCGGTGATCGCGGGGTCCAGCTGGCGCAGCGAACCGGCAGCGGCATTGCGCGGGTTGGCAAAGACGCGCCCGTCGCCCGAGGCGTTCAACGCCTCGAAATCGGCGTGGGTCATGTAGACCTCTCCGCGGACCTCGAGGATGGACGGGACATCGCCCTCCAGCCGGTGGGGAATGTCGGCGATGGTGCGGGCGTTGGCGGTCACGTTCTCGCCCACCGCCCCGTCGCCGCGCGTGGCGGCCTGGATCAGTTCGCCGTCCTCGTATCGCAGGGACAGCGAGAGGCCGTCGATCTTGGGTTCGGCGGTCACGGCCAGCGGTTCGTCGGCCTTCAGCCCCAGGAAATTCCGGACGCGGGCCAGGAAATCCTGAACATCGGCGTCGTCGAACCCGTTCGACAGCGACATCATCCGCTGCGCATGGGTGATCTTGCCAAAGCCCTCGGCGGGGGCGGCACCGACCTTCGCGGTCGGGCTGTCCGCTTGGACAAGGTCGGGGAAGGCCTGTTCCAGCGCCAGAAGCCGCGCCTTGATCGCGTCGTATTTCGCATCCGCGATGACCGGCGCATCGTCGCGGTGATAGGCGGTGTCGGCATCCGACATCCGCTGCGACAGTTCGGCGATCTCGGTACGGGCGGCGTCTTTGTCCAGCGCCTCGACCGGTATGCGATCCGCGATTTCCTGTGCCATTGCCAAACCCCTGCCTTCCCGGGGCGGCGCCGTGCCGCCCTTCGGACCGGGTATCGCCCATGCTGCGCGCGTCGTCCAGACGCGCTCAGGCGCCGATGGCCAGCCGTTCCTGTTCCGCGGGGCCGGGATCGCGCAGCACGTAACCGCGGCCCCATACCGTCTCGATATAGTTGCGGCCCTGCAGCGCCTCGGACAGCTTCTTGCGCAGCTTGCAGATGAACACGTCGATGATCTTCAGTTCGGGCTCGTCCATGCCGCCATAGAGATGGTTCAGGAACATCTCCTTGGTCAGGGTCGTGCCCTTGCGCAGGCTCAGCAGTTCCAGGATCTGGTATTCCTTGCCTGTCAAGTTCACCGGCTTGCCGCCCACCTCGACCGAGCGCGCGTCGAGGTTCACCGTGATCTCGCCCGTGTGGATCAACGCCTGCGAATGGCCCTTGGAGCGGCGGATGATGGCCTGGATGCGGGCCTGCAGTTCCTCGCGGTTGAAGGGCTTGGTCATGTAGTCGTCCGCCCCGAAGCCGAAACCGCGCAGCTTGCTCTCGGTGTCGTCGCTGCCGGTCAGGATCAGGATCGGGGTGTCGATGCGCGACATGCGCAGGTGGCGCAGCACCTCCATCCCGTTCATGTCGGGCAGGTCCAGGTCCAGCAGGATCAGGTCGTAATCATAGAGCTTGGCAAGATCGATGCCTTCCTCACCCAGATCCGTCCGGAACACGTTGTAGCTGGCCGAGGTCAGCATCAGCTCGATCGCGCGGGCCGTGCTGGGGTCGTCTTCCACAAGTAGGATTCGCATTCTTGGTATCCCCCGATTCGTCGAATTCTTCGAACCTGAACATTGAGACGAACCGGTTAACACGAGGTTACCTGCCGCGATTAACCGTTACGATGCTCAACCTGCGGCTGTCTATAGCGTTGCAGCGACGTCACCTTCAGCGCGGCCTTGCCATGCCGGGCGACCGCGGCGCACCAGCCGTCGAACTCCTCGTCCGACAGGCCATAGCGCGCGATGGCCTCGTCCCGCGCGATCAGCCCGTGGGCCACCGCCAGCACCACCGTCTGCTTGCGACTGGCCACCCAGCGCGTGTCGGCGGACGGCAGGTCCGCGATGCTGAGGATGCGCCCATCGGCCAGCGTGACGGTCCGCGGACCATTGGTTTTCTTCACGAACATGAACTGCCTCCGACTTGTTGGGGCCGGTATGCACCCCCACGACTTAAGACCGCGTTAGCCGGAACGCCCCGGCGGGGTTGAGAATATGCGGCATTCTCCTATATTTTGATCGAGTTTCGTCGGCTGCGGCCGCGCCAAGACCCGTGAAAGACCATCCATGAGCCTCGACACCAGCATCCGCGCGACGGCGCGCGACACCGAATTGAACAGCCTCGGCTTTGCCAAGCCGCCGTCGCAGACGCGCGTCGTGGTCGCCATGTCGGGCGGCGTCGACAGCTCGGTCGTGGCGGCCAAGCTGCATGCCGAAGGCTACGACGTGGTGGGCGTAACGCTGCAGCTCTATGATCACGGGGCGGCCTTGGCCAAGAAGGGCGCCTGCTGCGCGGGTCAGGACATCCACGATGCCCGCCGCGTGGCCGAGCGCATGGGCTTTCCCCATTACGTGCTGGATTACGAGAACAAGTTCCGCGAATCCGTGATCGACGAATTCGCCGATGCCTATCTGGCCGGCGCGACCCCCGTGCCCTGCATCCGCTGCAATGAGCGCGTGAAGTTCCGCGACCTGCTGGAAACCGCGCGCGATCTGGATGCCGACTGCATGGCGACCGGCCACTATATCCAGCGCAAGCAGGGCGACAGCCGGGCCGAGCTGCACATGGCGGCCGACCAGAACCGCGACCAGAGCTATTTCCTGTTCTCGACCACGCAAGAGCAGCTGGATTTCCTGCGCTTCCCCCTGGGCCACCTGGAAAGCAAGGCCGAGACCCGCGCGCTGGCCGCCGAATACGGCCTGTCGGTCGCGGACAAGCCCGACAGCCAGGACATCTGCTTCGTGCCCAATGGCGACTACGCCTCGGTCATCGAGAAGCTGCGCCCCGGTGCCGCCGATCCGGGCGAGATCGTGGACATGGACGGCAACGTGCTGGGCCAGCATCGCGGCGTGATCCACTACACGATCGGCCAGCGTCGGGGCCTGGGAATCGGTGGCTTGGGCGACCCACTCTATGTGGTGCGGCTGGAGCCCGAGACGCGCCGCGTCGTCGTCGGACCGCGCGCCGCCCTGTCCACGCAGACCGTCAATGTCAGCGAGGTGAACTGGCTGGGCGACCAGGCATTCGAGGGAGAGATCCCGGTCATGGTCCGCATCCGCTCGACCCGCCCGCCGCGGCCCGCGATCCTGCGCCCCCTGCCCGGTCGCCGCGCCGAGGTCGAGCTGCTGGACCCCGAGGAAGGCGTCAGCCCCGGCCAGGCCTGCGTCTTCTACCAGAACGACAGCAGCCGGGTCCTCGGCGGCGGCTGGATCAGCTTGCGGCGGCGGAAAGCAGCCTGATCCGCTCCACCATCGCGCGCAGCCCGTTCGAGCGCTGCGCCGACAGGTGCTCGTCCAGGCCCAGCCGCGACAATTCGGCCTGCGCGTCGATCTGGCCGACTTGGCCCACCGGCACGCCCGAATACAGCGCGTGCAGCACCGCGATCAGGCCGCGCACGATCAGCGCGTCGCTCTCTCCGTGGAAATCGAAGCGTCCATCCGCGATCTGCGGGTGGATCCACACTTGGCTTGCACAGCCGTCGACCTTGTTCGCGGGCACCTGCAGCGCGGGATCCAGCGGCGGCATCGCCTTGCCCAGCTCGATCACGTGGCGATAGCGATCCTCCCAGTCGTCGAGGAAGTCGAAGGTTTCTGCGATCTCTTCGAATGCTGCGGTCGCCATGCTCATCTCCTTCAGATGCGCATGGCCTAGCGTGGCCTGCCCCGAAGGTCAAAGAGGCTTTTCCGCGCAGCCGCTTTCCCCTATCACAAGGGCCAAGGAACAAGGGGGACCTGCCATGGCGAAATTCATCCTGCCGCTGCTGATCGGCGCCACCGCGATCGCCGGTTGCGGACGGTTCGGCGACAGCCGGCTGAACCCGCTCGGATGGCTGCCCCAGCCCGAACGCACGGCCCCCAGCATCGCCCCCGAGGGCGGATATGTCACCGCGGGCGACGAACGCCCCGGCGTCCCGCAGATCGTCGCCGCCAGCTGGGAGCCCCTGGGCGAAGGTCGCCTGCTGGTCGTGCAGGGCGCGGCCCCGGTCAAGGGCTATCGCCAGGCCGCGCTGGTTCCCGTCCGCCCGCAACCCCGCGGCAAGCTGGAACCCGATGCCGACGGCATCCTCCGCCTGCGTTTCGTGGCCCTGCCGCCCGTCGCCGACAACCCCGCCCGCGCCCTGCCCGCGAACCCCGTGACCGATCCGATCACCGTGGGCCTGCCGCTGAACTATCGCCAGCTTGCCCGCATCCGCGGGGTCGAGGTCAGCGGCGCGACGAACAGCGTCACCCTCTCTCGCTGAGCCTTGCGGTCGCGCCTGCGACCCGCTACTCCGCAACGGTCGGAGGCGTGGCAGAGTGGTTTAATGCACCGGTCTTGAAAACCGACGTGGGTGAGAGCCCACCGTGGGTTCGAATCCCACCGCCTCCGCCAGAACCGCCCTTCCCCACCGTCGCATCTTGACGCCGCCCCGCATCGGCATAGATGGCGCTTGCGGTCGGATGGCGACCGCTTCTTTCCCAGAAGCTGAACATGTCGATACTCTCCCTGTCGTCGGGCGATCTCATTGCGGATCGTCGCGCCGAATATGCCGAGGCGATGCTGCCCGGCGACGCGAATGCCGCATCCGAAATCTATCTCCAGGCGCTGGAACTGCGGCCCGACTGGGTCGCGGGCTGGTTCCGCCTGGGCGAGATCCGCATGGCGGCGGGCCTGCCCCTGGCCGATGACGCCTTCCGCCGCGCGCTCGATCTGGACCCCGAGGACCGGCTGGGCGCGGCGCTGTGCCTCGACCTGCTGCGGGACCGCTCGTTGGCCGATGCCATGCCCTCGGCCTTCGTCGAGACGCTGTTCGACCAATACGCCGCGGGCTTCGAGGAATCGCTGGTAGAGAAGCTGGACTATCGCGCGCCCGAACTGATCGCATCCGGCCTTGCGGGGCCGCTTGGGCGCGTTCTCGACCTGGGCTGTGGCACCGGGCTGATGGGCACGCATCTGCGCGACCGCGCGGACTGGCTGGAAGGGTGGGACATCTCGGCCGAGATGCTGCGCGAGGCCGGGGCCAAGGGCATCTATGACCGGCTGGCCAAGGCGGACCTCTCGGCGCTGGCGCCGCAGGCGGGGCGGTGGGATCTGGTCACCGCCGCCGATGTCTTCGCCTATCTTGGCGCGTTGGAGCAGATCGTGGCCTGGGTCGCGCAGGCGCTGCGCCCCGGCGGCCGCTTCGCCTTCACGGTCGAGGCGCATGACGGGACCGAGGCCTATGTCCTGCGCCCCAGCCGTCGCTTCGCCCATGCCGCGCCGCATCTTGCGACACTGCTGGATCACGCGGGCTTCGACGCCCGCCTGACGCCTGCGGTGCTGCGACAGGATCGGGGCATGCCGATTCACGGGCTGGTCGTGCAGGCCGTCCGTCGCGGCGCCCTTGACGCGCGCCAGGATGCGGATCGCGACCGGTTGGTGCCCCTAGCCTGATCCGGCGCATGACAGAATCGGCTGCCGTCGGGACCGGCAGCCGCAAACCTTCGGGAACGACATGAAGGGCCCCGACCAAAACGGTCGCTGCCTTGCTGTTCTTCCGATGATGGGGAAATGGCGGACCCGGAGCGATTCGAACGCCCGACCCCCAGATTCGTAGTCTGGTGCTCTATCCAGCTGAGCTACGGGTCCGTCTGTGTGGGCGGTTACTAACCGCGGTCGCCGGCGGCTGCAAGGGGCATTCCGACAAGTATGTGACGAATTCGGCGGGATATTTCCGGACGGGTTTCCCGCACGGTCCCCACGCTGCCGATGGCATCGAATCGGACCGAAGGACGCGCAATATGCCCCGGGGCACTGGCGATGCGTCGATCTGGACTATGGGGAAATGGCGGACCCGGAGCGATTCGAACGCCCGACCCCCAGATTCGTAGTCTGGTGCTCTATCCAGCTGAGCTACGGGTCCGTCTGTGTGGGCGGTTACTAACCGCGGTCGCCGGCGGCTGCAAGGGGCATTCCGACAAGTATGTGACGAATTCGGCGGGATATTTCCGGACGGGTTTCCCGCACGGTCCCCACGCTGCCGATGGCATCGAATCGGACCGAAGGACGCGCAATATGCCCCGGGGCACTGGCGATGCGTCGATCTGGACTATGGGGAAATGGCGGACCCGGAGCGATTCGAACGCCCGACCCCCAGATTCGTAGTCTGGTGCTCTATCCAGCTGAGCTACGGGTCCGTCTGTGAGGGCGGTTACTAACCGTGGGTGCGGGGGGACGCAAGGCCCATTCGTCCGGGTGTCGAAACTTTTCGCAGGCAACGCCAGGAACCCGGCGTCAGGCGGGGGCACCCTCGCGCGCAGGCATCTGCGCCAGGTCGCGCGGCAGCTTGATGCAGAATTCCGACCCGTCCTCGTCGCTGCGCATCAGGTTCAGGCTGCCCCCGTGCCCGCGCACGAGATCGGCGGCGATGGTCAGCCCAAGCCCGGTCCCCCCGCGGCGCGTGCTGCCCGAGAAGGGCTTGAACAGGTATTCCCGCGCCTTTTCGGGCAGCCCCGGCCCGCTGTCGCCCACGCGGATCCACCAATCGGACTCGCCCTCGCCCGCGCTCAGCTCGATCGTGCCGTTCTGGCCCGTCCCCTCGATCGCCTGCCGCGCGTTGCGCACCAGGTTCGACAGCACGCGATACAGCTGGTCGCGATCCGCGCGCAGGATCATGCCGCCGGGAATGTCGGTCAGGAAATCGACCTTGCCCGCAGCCTCGCCCGCAAGGGTCTCGGCCTCGACCACCTCCTGTGCCAGCTGGGCCAGGTTGAAGCGCGACAGCGTGGGCGCGGGTTCCTCGGCCTTGCCGAAGGCCAGCGTCGTCTCGCACAGGTTCACCGCCCGCGTGATCGAGTTCACCAGCTTGGGCGCGGCCCGCCGCACCTTGGGGTCGGCGCTGTCCTCCAGCCGGTCGGCGAAGATCTGCGCCGTGGTCAGGATGTTGCGCAGGTCGTGGCTGATCTTGGCGACCGCCTGCCCCAGCTGGGCCATGCGCTCTTTCTGCTTCAGAGACGAGGTCACGGTCTGCTGCATGGTCTGAAGCGCGGTCTCGGCCTCGCGCAGCTCCTCCAGCCGGGCATCGGGGATGATGATGCTGCGCGCATCCTCGGGGGCGCCGGCATAGGCGGACATATGCGTGATCACCCGCCGGATCGGCGCAAGGATCATGCGCTGCGCTGCAAGGAACAGCAGCACCGCCGTCAGGATCGAGAACAGCGCCGACACCGCCAGAAGCCGCAGGACATACTCCACCATCGCCTGCCGCAGGGGCAGCGTCTCCATCGTGATCTCGATCAGCTGGCCCGCCTGGTTCACGGGCGATCCGATCACCCGGATCACGCGGTTCTCGGAATCGGCGATGGCGATCAGCGAATCGTCGATGGTCTGCATCACGCCATCCTCGCGCAGGTCGTATGTCGCGACGACCGGGCCGGGAATCGGCGAGGACAGGACCAGCTGGCGGATGTCGTCGCGCCGCAGGACCACGTTGAACACGCCCGCGTTCTGCAGCAGCTCCGATTCCAGGTCGGAGGCCAGCGTCTCGTCGGTGGCAAGCAGCGCAAGGCTTGCGATCTGCGCACGTTCCAGCCGCGATTCGAGGTAGTCCAGCCGGAATCCCGCCAGCGACGGCAGCAGGATGAACAGCTCGGCCAGCAGGACGAACATCATCGTCAAAGCGGCGAATCGGCCAGAGATCGTGTTCAGTCTCATGTTATCGTGGTCTTTTCTTCGCAGGCAGCCGCTTTTGGGATGGATCCGTCATGGATTGCACATCAAACGAATGTGATTGAACCGAAGTTCCACGTCTATTTGGGCATCGCCGAACCCGTTTTGCATGGTTGACGCGCGGAAGGTTCTTCACTAATGAGCGGGCTTCGAATGACCGGCGCCGTGGCGCGGGGCAGTTTTCTGCAACCTGCCCCGTACGGTGACCATCCGCAAGATACGACACCGGAGTATGACCATGAAGCGCACCTTCCAACCCTCGAACCTCGTTCGTGCGCGCCGTCACGGCTTCCGCGCCCGCATGGCCACCAAAGGCGGCCGTCGCGTGCTGAACGCCCGTCGCGCCAAGGGCCGCAAGCGTCTGTCGGCGTGATCGCCTAGGCGATCCTGTCGGCGGCTTTGCTGCCTGCAAGACTACTCGAGATGCCGCCCCTGCCCCATCCCGCAGACGATACGTCGCCGGATGCAGACCGGGCGGCATTTCGCATGTCTGCGTCCATGCCGAAGGTGATCGCGAAACGCGCCGATTTCCTTCTTTGCGCCAAGGCGTCGCGCACGCCGATGCCCGCGTTCCTGCTTCAGGCCCGCGATCGCGGGGATGACGGGGAATTGCGCATTGGTTTCACCTGCTCGAAAAAGCTGGGCAATGCCGTGGCGCGCAACCGCGCCAAGCGCCGCCTGCGCGAGATCGCGCGCCTCGTGCTGCCGCAGGATGGCCGCCGGGGCTGGGACTATGTTCTGGTCGGCCGCCCCGAGGCCACCGCGACCCGCGATTTCGCCCAGATGCAGGACGAACTGCGCCGCGCCCTGCGCAAGGTGCACAGATGAGCCCCCTTGCACGGATCGCGGCCCTGCCCGTCCGTGCCTACAGGCTTGTCGCATCCCCCTGGGTCGGTCACGGCTGCCGGTTCCAGCCGACCTGCTCGGCCTATGCGCTGCAGGCCCTCGAACGTCACGGTGCATGGCGGGGCGGATTGCTGACGCTGCGCCGCATCGGTCGCTGCCACCCCTGGGGCGGCCAAGGTTATGACCCCGTGCCGGGCGCCGACCCGGACCACGACCAGAAGGTTCGCGATGCTGGACGACGCTGACGATTCCGATATCCACCCGCTCTTCGCGGGCGCCCCCTCCTCGACCGAGTTCCGCAAGCTGCGCAAGCGCCTGGTGCGCGAGACCCGCGCCGCGATCGAGGATTACGGCATGGTCCGCCCCGGCGATCGCTGGCTGGTCTGCCTGTCGGGCGGCAAGGACAGCTATACCCTGCTGGCGATCCTGCACGAATTGCAGTGGCGCGGCGTTCTGCCGGTCGAGCTGCTGGCCTGCAACCTGGACCAGGGGCAGCCGAACTTTCCGGCGACGGTCCTGCCGGCCTTCCTGAAGGAACGCGGCGTTCCGCACCGGATCGAATACCAGGACACCTATTCCATCGTGAAGGAGAAGGTGCCCGCCGGCCGGACCTATTGCGCGCTGTGTTCGCGGCTGCGTCGCGGCAATCTCTATCGCATCGCGCGCGAGGAAGGCTGTTCCGCCGTGGTGCTGGGCCACCACCGCGACGACATGCTGGAAACCTTCTTCATGAACCTGTTCCACGGCGGACGGCTGGCCACCATGCCGCCCAAGCTGCTGAACGAGGATGGCGACCTGACGGTCCTGCGCCCCCTTGCCTATGTGGCCGAGGACGATTGCGACCGCTTCGCACGGGCCATGAACTATCCCATCATTCCCTGCGATCTCTGCGGCAGCCAGGAGGGCCTGCAGCGCGTCCAGGTCAAGCGCATGCTGGACGAATGGGAGGCACGCACCCCCGGACGCAGGCAGGTGATGTTCCGGTCGCTGATGAACGTGCGCCCCTCGCATCTGCTGGATCCGAAACTGTTCGATTTTTCGGGACTTTTCCCGGGCGATCCGGCCGAAAATGCCGATCCGGTGCCCGATCTGGGGCGCGGAACGCAGGAACATTAACGGAACGACAAGCAATCGGGTCTAATGCTCGTGTCGGTGATTCCGTGAAAGGTCCGGCATGTCCAAGAAACTCGATCGCATCCTCTCGCCGTTCCGCAGGCTGACGAAACCGGCCGATCCGCAGGACCTTGCGCGCAGCGTGCTTCTTCTGCGGCTCGAGAATATCGAGAGCCTGTCCCAGATCCTCGACAAGACGGCGGTCAGCCATCTGATCGTGCAGCTGTCCATGACGCTCGGGGGGGCGGTCAGGCCCTGCGACCCGCTGCAGATCGTGGGGCCGGGCCTGTTCGCGGTGGTGCTGCGCGACCGGTCCGAACGCGACGCGATGCAGGTGGGGCGCAGGCTGCACCAGCTGGGCCAGCGGACCATCCCCCTTGGCGGGCGCAACGTGACGCCGGTGCTGACGGGCGTCCTGGTCCATGCCGACGCGCCCGACCTGCCCGATGTCGCGCTGATGACCGACAACGCGCTGCGCCGGATGCGCGGGCTGCCCGACAGCGCGCTCGGGCGGATGACGATGTATGCCCACGATCCCGCGCTTGCCTCGGGCGACCTGGCCGCCACCGTTTCCGACGCGATCAAGGCGGGCGAGTTCGAGGCCTTCTTCCAGCCCCAGCAATGCTGCCATTCGGGCCGCATCACCGGCTTCGAGGCGCTGGCCCGGTGGAACCACCCGCAGCGCGGGCTTCTGCCCCCCGGCGCCTTCATGCCGCAGATGGGCGATGCCGATCACAACAGCCTGACGCTGGTGATGCTGGCGCAGTCCATGCAGGCGCTGAAGGCATGGGACCGGGCGGGCTTCGACGTGCCGACCGTCTCGATCAACATCTCGAACTGTGAATTGTCCAGCCGCGGCTTTGCCGATTGCCTGCTGTGGGAACTGGACCGCCACGAGATCGCGCCCGCCCGACTGGTGGTCGAGGTGCTGGAGAGCGTGGGGCCCGTGACCAGCAATGCCGAGACGCGGGTGAACCTGGGCAAGCTGGCCAAGGCCGGCTGCTGCATCGACCTGGACGATTTCGGCACGGGCTATGCCAGCCTGGACGCAATCCGGCAGTTCGGCATCCACCGCATCAAGATCGACCGCAGCTTCGTGACCGCCTGCGACGTGGATGCGGGCCAGCAGCGGATGATCCTTGCGATCCTGGCCCTGGCCGAACGGCTGGGCATCGCCGCGCTGGCCGAGGGCGTCGAGACGCGCGAGGAATACGCCTTCCTTGCGCAGATGGGCTGCGACGAGGTTCAGGGCTATGCCATCGCGCGACCCATGCCGCTGTCGGCGACGCATGATTTCCTGACCGCGCAGGCGACCGCCGCATCGCAGCTGCCGCAGATCGCGAAACGGGGCTGAACGCCACGTTTTCACGGGCCGCGCAGCCCCGCCAGGGGCCGCGAAAGCCCAATTCCGCTTGACCTTTCGGGGTCCGTTCTGTTGAACCGGCGCGACTGACGCGATGACGGTGGTGACGGAATGGACGACAACAACCGCAATCTGATCCTGGCGACCGTGCTGTCGTTCCTGGTGATCATGGTCTGGTACACGGTGTTCGCACCGGAACCTGCCACGGATCAACCCTCGGGACAGCCCGTGGCCGAGCAGAGCATGCCCGACCAGCCCCTTGCCCCCGCCACGACCGCGGGCAACGGCGCCGACCTGGCCGAGACCCCCGAGACCGCGGGCGATCAGCCCGTGGGCCGCGTGGCGATCGACTCGCCCGCGCTGGAAGGCTCGATCTCGCTGGCCGGCGGTCGCGTGGACGACCTGCTGCTGCTTCGCTACCGCGAAGAGAACGACGACAGCTCGCCCAATGTGCGCCTTCTGTCGCCCTCTTCCGCCACGGCCGAGGCAGGGATCGAATCCGGCGCCTCGAAGCCCTATTACGCCGTCTATGGCTGGACCCCCGGCGCGGGCACCGACCCGTCGCTGGTCCCGAACCCCGCGACCGTCTGGACGCTGGAGCAGGGCGAGACCCTGTCGCCCGGCAACCCGGTCACGCTGGCATGGGACAACGGCGCGGGCCAGGTCTTCCGCCGGACCTTCGCGCTTGACGACAACTATCTGTTCACCGTCAGCCAGAGCGTCGAGAACAACGGCGACCAGGCCTTCGCCGCCGCCCCCTACGGCATCATCGCCCGCCACGGCGAACCCGACACGCAGAACTTCTTCGTGCTGCACGAGGGCGTCGTCGGCATGCAGGACGGCACGCTGATCGAACAGGATTACGACGACCTGCCCGATTTCGAACAGCAGCCCCGCGAGGGCCGCGCCGAGATCTTCGAGGTCGAGGAGAACGGCTGGATCGGCTTCACCGACAAGTACTGGATGACGACGCTGGCCCCCGCACCGGGCCAGGCCTTCACCGCGGTCGTAAAATATGCCGACGGCGCCGACATCTACCAGACCGAGGCCCGCTTCCCGATGCAGACCGTCCAGCCGGGCGCGACCGCATCCTCGGACAGCTACCTCTTTGCGGGCGCCAAGGTCTGGGAGGTCATCAAGGGCTACGAGGACGACCTGGGCATCCAGGGCTTCGTCGACTCGATCGACTGGGGCTGGTTCTACTTCCTGACCAAGCCGATCTTCCGCCTGCTGCACTTCCTGAACGGCATCATCGGCAACATGGGCTGGGCGATCATTGCGCTGACCGTCGTGCTGAAGATGCTGGTCTTCCCGCTGGCGCGCAAATCCTACATCTCGATGGCGAAGATGAAGGAACTTCAGCCCCAGATGGAGGAGATCAAGACCCGCACCGGCGACGACCGGATGAAGTTCCAGAAAGAGGTGATGGAGCTGTACAAGCGCGAGAAGGTGAACCCGGCCGCGGGCTGCCTTCCGATCCTGCTGCAGATCCCGATCTTCTTCTCGCTCTACAAGGTGATCTTCGTCACGATCGAACTGCGCCACGCGCCCTGGATCGGTTGGATCCGCGACCTCTCGGCGCCGGACCCCTCCAGCCTGCTGAACCTGTTCGGCGTCCTGCCCTTCGCGGCACCGGCGCAGGGCACGCTGCTGCACTCGCTGTCGCTGCCGGCGCTGGCGATCCTGCTGGGTGTCAGCATGTGGATGCAGCAGCGTCTGAACCCGACGCCGCAGGACCCGTCGCAGAAGATGATCTTCGCGCTGATGCCCTGGATCTTCATGTTCATGCTGGGCGGCTTCGCCTCGGGGCTGGTCCTGTACTGGATCACGAACAACACGATCACGATCATCCAGCAGTACACGATCATGTCGATGCACGGCCACCGGCCCGACCTGTTCGGCAACATCCGCGCCTCGCTGCCGTCGCGCGGCAAGGGCAAGTGATGGGCGCGCCGCGTCTGGCCATGATCCGTCGCCATCCGGTCAAGTCGATCGGAGGCGAGGGGCTGGACGCGGTGCGCCTGCAGCCCGCCACCCGCATGCCGGGCGACCGCGAATGGGCGGTCCTGACCGAGGCGGGCGAGCGGCTGGCCATCGCCAGTGAAACCGAAGGGCAGCCGGATCGCTGGCTGCCCAAATCCGCCTTTCTGCGCGGCGTCGCCTCGGCCGATCTGCAGGCCATCGACGGCGGCTGGCGCGACGGGCTTCTGCACCTTGCACATCCCCGCGCAGGCAGCATCACGCTGGATCCCGAAACCGAGGGGCCGCGCCTGATCGACTGGCTGCGCCCGCTGTGGCAGGGCCCCGCGCCGACGCGCCTTGTTCGCGGCGCGGCGATCTGGACCGACCAGAAATGGCCCTGGCTGTCGATCCTGTCGCTGGACAGCCTGCGAGACCTCGAGGCCCGCACGGGCCTTGTCGCGGGCCATCGTCGCTGGCGCGGCAACCTGTGGATCGAGGGCCTCGCCCCCTTCGAGGAGCGCGACTGGATCGGTCGCGTCATCCGCCTGGGCGAGGTCGAGCTGCGCGTCACCGACCATGTGACCCGCTGCGAGGCCACCAGCATCGACACGACCACCGGCCAGCGCGACATCGACATGCTGGACGCGCTGCGCCAGAATTATGGACATACCGATTTCGGCGTCTTTGCCGAGGTCGTCACCGGCGGCACGATCCGCCTTCAGGATCAGGTTACCGCATGAAGGTCTCTTTCCCCGTCGCCCCCGAACCCGAAGCCCATGTCGCCGAGGCCGCGCGCCAGCTGTTCGCGGGTCCGGTCGATTTCCTCAAGGGTGTCGTCGCCATGGACGGCCTGCCCCCCGCCGACCGCCCCGAGATCTGCTTCGCGGGCCGCAGCAACGTGGGCAAGTCCAGCCTGATCAACGCGCTGACCGGCCGCAAGGGCATCGCCCGCGCGTCGAACACGCCGGGCCGCACGCAGGAAATCAACTATTTCAAGCTGGGCGAGCGCGCCTTCATGGTCGACCTTCCGGGCTATGGCTTTGCCAAGGCGCCGCTGCCGGTCGTCCAGAAATGGCAGACGCTGCTGAAATCCTATCTGGCGGGGCGGCCCACGCTGCGCCGCGCCTTCTGCCTGATCGATTCGCGCCACGGCATCAAGCCGGTCGACCACGAGATCATGACCCTGCTGGACCGCTCTGCCGTGCCCTTCCAGGTCGTGCTGACCAAGGCCGACAAGCTGGGCCCGAACGCGATCAAGCCGGTGCTGGCGCAATGCGAGGAAGAGCTGCAGAAGCACCCCGCCGCCTTCCCCGAGCTGGTCGTCACCTCGTCCGAGAAGGCCGACGGGATCGCCACGCTTCGCGCCATCATCGCCGGGCTGGACTGAACCGCCCGCGCGTCCTAGGGTCCGCCCCTAATCACGGGGATCAAGGGATGAGAAAGCAGAACATGAACCGGGACTGGATCGCCACCGCACGCACGCTTTCGGAAGCCCTGCCCTATCTGCAGCGCTATTCAGGCGCGGTGGTCGTGGTCAAGTTCGGCGGCAACGCCATGGGCGACGACGATGCGATGGCGGAATTCGCCCGCGACATCGTGCTGATGAAGCAGGTCGGCATGAACCCCATCGTCTGCCATGGCGGCGGCCCGATGATCAACGAACTGCTGGGCAAGCTGGGCATCGAGAGCAATTTCGTCCGCGGCAAGCGCGTCACCACCAAGGAGACCGTCGAGGTCGTCGAGATGGTGCTGTCGGGCCTGGTGAACAAGCGCATCGTCCAGGCGATCAACGATGCCGGCGGCCGCGCGGTCGGGATTTCCGGCAAGGACGACGACATGATGGTCTGCGAGGCGGACGATCCCGAACTGGGCTTCGTCGGCCGCCCCGTCGAGATGAACGTCCAGATCATCCGCGACCTTTACGGCGCGGGGATGATCCCCGTCATCGCCCCCGTCGCCACGGGGATGGAGGATAACGAGACCTTCAACGTCAACGGCGACACCGCCGCGGGCGCCATCGCCGGTGCGCTGCAGGCCGACCGCCTGCTGCTGCTGACCGACGTGGCGGGGGTCAAGGACGCCTCGGGCGAGGTGGTGACCCAGCTGACCCCGGACCAGGTGCGCGACATGATCGCCGACGGCCAGATCGCGGGCGGCATGATCCCCAAGACCGAGACCGCCCTGAAGGCGATCGAGGACGGTGTCCGCGCGGTCGTCATCCTGGACGGACGCGTCCAGAACGCCTGCCTGCTGGAGCTGTTCACCGAACATGGCGCGGGCTCGTTGATCCGCACGACCGAACCGCGCGTCAAGCCGCGCGGCCTGCGGCAGGGCGCAAGCGGCCTGTAACGCGCTTGCGGGGACAAGACGGGCTGTGGCAGGCTGCGATTCCTGCCACGGCACGAAAGGGCTGACCCGAACATGACCCCGCTTGGACATCGCCGACTGATCCTGACGCGACACGCGAAATCGGCGTGGGACGATCCGACGCTGGACGATCACGACCGGCCCCTGAACGAACGCGGACGCCGTTCCGCCCGCGCGCTTGGCGACTGGATGGCCAGCCGCGGCTACGAACCCGAAGAGGTTCTGTGCTCGACCGCGACGCGCACGCGCCAGACCTGGGACGTGGTGTCCGGCGCACCGCTGGAAGTGCGGCCCGTGATGCGCTTCGAGAAATCCCTCTATCACGCGGGGCCGGACCGGATGCTGGCGGTGCTGCGTTCGGCCACTCAGCCCACGGTGATGATGATCGGGCACAACCCCGGCATCTCGGAATTCGCGGCGATGCTGCCTGCGCGCGCACCGCTGGACCCCGAGTTCCGCAGCTATCCCACAGCCGCGACCCTCGTCGTCGATTTCGAGGTCGAGAGCTGGGCCGAGATCGCCCCGGGCAATGGCAGCGTGATGGATTTCATCCGCTTCGACGGGCGCAGCTGACAAGGCAGGCCCGAAACGACGAAAGGCGGGGATCGCTCCCCGCCTTTGCGCATTCGATGGCCCCGTTCAGTGCCCGAGGATCTGGCTGAGGAACAGCTTCGTCCGCTCGGATTTGGGGTTGTTGAAGAACTCGACCGGTTCGTTCTGTTCCACGATCTGGCCCTGGTCCATGAAGATCACGCGGTTCGCCACGGCCTGGGCAAAGCCCATCTCGTGGGTGACGCACAGCATGGTCATCCCCTCCTCGGCCAGCTCGATCATGGTGTCCAGGACCTCCTTGATCATCTCGGGGTCCAACGCGCTGGTCGGCTCGTCGAACAGCATGATGCGCGGCTGCATGCACAGCGACCGCGCGATGGCGACGCGCTGCTGCTGCCCGCCCGACAGCTGGCCCGGATACTTGTGGGCCTGGTCGGGGATCTTGACCTTGGACAGGAAATGCATGGCCGTTTCCTCGGCCTGCTTCTTGGGAACCTTGCGGACCCAGATCGGCGCCAGCGTGCAGTTCTCCAGCACGGTCAGGTGCGGGAACAGGTTGAAGTGCTGGAACACCATGCCGACTTCGGAACGCACCTTGTCGATGTTCTTGATGTCGCTGGTCAGCTCGACCCCGTCCACGACGATATGGCCGGCCTGATGTTCCTCCAGCCGGTTGATGCAGCGGATCAGCGTCGATTTCCCGGACCCCGAGGGGCCCGCGATGACGATGCGTTCGCCGCGATGCACGGTCAGGTCGATGTCGCGCAGCACGTGGAAGGTACCGTACCACTTGTTCATGTTCCGGATCTCGATCGCGACCTCGTCGCTGACCGTCATGTGGCTCCGGTCGATCTGGCGGGTGATGGTTTCGTTCATGATCCTGTCCTTAACGGTGACCACGCTGCAGACGGCGTTCCAGGTACATCGAGTACCGCGACATGCCGAAGCAGATGAGGAAGAAGATGAAGCCGACGAAGATGTAGGGTTCCCAGTAGATACCCTTCCAGGACGTGCTTGCGCGCACCGCGTCGGACATGGATTTCAGCGGATCGTACAGACCCACGAAGGTGACCAGCGTCGTGTCCTTGAACATGCCGATGAAGGTCGAGACGATCCCCGGGATCGAGATCTTCAGCGCCTGCGGCAGCACGATCAGCCGCTGCGCCTTCCAGTAGTCCAGCCCGAGCGCGTCCGCGGCCTCGTACTGGCCCTTGGGCAGCGCGGCCAGGCCCCCGCGGATCACCTCGGCCATGTAGGCGGCGGCGAAGACCGTCACCATGATGATGACGCGCAGGATGATGTCGAAGCTGGTCCCCGGCGGCAGGAAGTAGTTCAGCAGAAGCGACGCCACGAACAGCAGCGTGATCAGGGGCACGCCGCGGATGAACTCGATGAAGACGACGGCCAGGGTCGTGATCAGGAACATGTCCGAACGCCGCGCCAGCGCCAGCACGATCCCCAGGGGCAGCGACAGGGCGATGCCCGCCACGCCGATGGTGATCGACAGGAGGAACCCGCCAAAGCTGCTGGAGGCGACCGCAGGGATCCCCATCGGCAGCAGGTTCTGCGCATCGCCCGCCGCGTCGCCCGCGACGAACAGCCAGAAGACCACCGTCACCAGCGCCGCCATGATCGTGGCCAGCATCGCCGAGCGCGGCGACAGCACGCGCCAGGTGATCCAGCCAAGGACCGGCCCCACCAGCACGAAGATCGGACCCCAGAGCGAACCGCCCCACAGAAGCCAGACCCCCAGAAGCGGGAACAGCGCCGAGAAGGGCAGAAGCCGCGTGATCTCGGTCTCGGAGGCGTAGAAGGCGAAGGCCATGACCGCGACGGCGAAGACCAGCCAGACGATGGGCGCGCCAAGCGCGATCATCGCCAGCAGCGTCAGCGCCACCGTTGCCGACAGTACGATCCGCCGGATCGACAGCGATGCGCCGAACAGGACGGGCATCAGCGCGACCATCAGCAGGCCGAAGGTCATCACCGGCCGCCAGTACAGCTCGGGCGGATAGAAGCCGAAGACATACTGGTTCCAGCGTTCGCGGATGACGGCGAAGCAGGCGCCGCGCGCGCCCTCGCCCCAGGTCTGGGCGATGATCTCGCGGCATTCGGGCAGGCTGTCCGCATTCCAGACGGAATGGGCGAACCAGTCCCCGAAGGCGACATAGAGGAACCAGATGATGGCCAGACCCAGCAGGGTCAGAACCGTGTTCACCGGCCCCGAGAACAGGTTCTCTCGCAGCCAGCGGACCGCGCCGGCCTGCTGGGCGGGCGGCGGGGCGGCGGGCAGCATGGTGTCGCGCACGAAGGCGACGGTCTGGGCGTGGGTATCGCTCATTTCACCGCTCCTTCAGCTTCACGCGGGAATTGAAGACGTTCATCCCCGCCGAGATGATCAGGCTGAGCGCCAGGTAGGTCAACATCATCAGAAGGATGGCCTCCAGCTCTCGGCCGGTCTGGTTGAGGGTGGTCCCGCCAAGCGTGCCGCGCAGGTCCATGTAGCCGACCGCGATCGCCAGAGAGCTGTTCTTGGTCAGGTTCAGGTATTGCGAGATCAGCGGCGGAATGATGACCCGCAGCGCCTGCGGCAGGATCACCAGGTTCATCGTCCGCTTGGGACGCATGCCCAGGGCGAAGGCCGCCTCGGACTGGCCCTTGCTGACGGCCAGGATGCCCGCGCGCACGATCTCGGCGATGAAGGCCGCGGTATAGAGCGTCAGCGCCAGCCACAGCGCGACCAGCGCGTTCGCGACGTTCAGGCCGCCCGTGAAGTTGAACCCCTTGAGCGAGGGGGGGACCAGGTGCAGGCCGAAATACCAGATCAGCAGCAGCGTCGGCACGGTCATGACGGCCAGCGACTTCCACCAGGTGGTCGGGCGCGTGCCCGTCTTGTCCTGAACCCTCTGCGCGTGATCGCGGATGCGGCCGCGCACGATCCAGCCAAGGACCAGCGCCGCGACGATCGCGATGGTGGCCCAGCTGATCGTGATGCGCGCGCCCAGATCCAGGCTGCCCGGGTCGTTCGTCATCCCCAGGGTGGGGATCGCGGTATAGCGGTTCGTCAGCGCGACATTGTCCCACAGGATCATCGACCATGCCGGGTCCTCGCCGCGATAGGCGTTCGGCGCGGGCAGGATCTCGGTGAAGATCGCATAGATGATCAGGATCCACAGCAGCAGCGGCATGTTGCGGAAGATCTCGACGAAGACGGTCATCAGCCGCGCGAACAGCCAGTTGTTGGACAGGCGCGCGACGCCGACGGCAATCCCGACGACCGTGGCCGCGATGCAGCCCAGGATCGAGACGATCAGCGTGTTCAGAAGGCCCACGGCGGCGGCACGGAAATGCGTGTCGTCCGCGGTATAGGGGATCGGAGTCTGCGGGATGTCGTACCCCGCGCGGTTCCAGAGAAAGCCGAAATCGAAGGTCTTGCCCAGTGCCGCAAGGTTGCGGATCGTGTTGTCCACCAGCCACCAGGCCGCAGCCATGACCAGGATGAACACGACGACCTGGAAGGTCAGCGACCGATATCGCCGATCATTGATCAGCATGCTCGGCCGGAACGGCGGATTCGCCGGCGCCGGAAGGTCCGTCATAGAAATTTTCCCCTGTCACCCGCCATCGGCTTTGCGCCGTTTTGATAAGGCGGCGGGCTTATCGTTGAAGGTGACCCCCGCGCGGGCGCGAGGGTCGGACCGGTCCCCGAACGGGACCGGCCCTGTCCCGGATCAGCGGAACGGGGGCGCGTAGAGCAGGCCGCCCTGGGTCCACTGCGCGTTCAGGCCACGGGCCAGGCCGATCGGCGTCTGCTCACCGATATTGGCGGCGAAGATCTCGCCATAGTTGCCGCCCGCCTGGATGGCGCGCTTGGCCCATTCGGCGTCCAGGCCCAGCATGGCGCCCAGCTCGTCGGTCGAACCCAGAAGGCGCTGGACCTCGGGGTTGTTCGAGGATTTCGACAGCTCCTCGATGTTCTTCGAGGTGACGCCGTATTCCTCGGCCGCGACCAGTGCGTTCAGCGTCCAGCCGACGATGTCGCCCCAGTTGTTGTCGCCGTGGCGGACTGCCGGGCCAAGCGGCTCCTTCGAGATGATCTCGGGCAGGATGATGTGGTTCTCCGGATCCGCGAAGGCGGCGCGGGTCGCGGCCAGCCCCGAGGCGTCGGTGGTATAGGCGTCGCAGGCGCCCGCCATGTACTGCTGCTCGCCCTCGGCGTTGCTGTCGATGTTGACGGGGGTGTAGTCCATCTGGTTCGCGCGGAAATAGTCGGCGAGGTTCAGCTCGGTCGTGGTGCCGGTCTGGATGCAGATGGTCGCGCCGTCCAGTTCCTTGGCCGAGGTCACGCCCAGGTCCTTGCGGACCATGAAGCCCTGGCCGTCATAGTAGTTCACGCCCGCGAAATCGAGCTTGAGGTCGGTGTCGCGCGAATAGGTCCAGGTCGAGTTGCGCGCCAGCACGTCGACTTCGCCCGAGCTGAGCGCCGTGAAGCGGGTCTGACCCGTGGTCGGCACGAATTTCACCTTCGACGAATCGCTGAGCACGGCGGCGGCGACCGCACGGCACAGCGCGACGTCGAAGCCGGTCCAGTTGCCGTTCGCATCCGGTGCCGCGAAGCCGACGAGGCCGGTGTTCACGCCGCAGTTCAGCTCGTCACGTTCCTGCACCTGGGCCAGGGTCGATCCCTCTTGCGCCACACCCATGCCCGCGATCAGCGTCGCCGCGGCTGCCGTGCCCAGGAAAACCGATTTTTTCATTTCTACCTCTGTGTTGGAGCTTCCGGGCGACGTCAGACCCCGTCCGGACGCGGAATGGACCGCATTGGCGATCCTTATCGTTCTGGGGCCACGAATTGCCGCCCCAATAGGCGGTATTGTGCCGATACAAGTTGCTGCGTCAAGCGCCGCCTTGGA
This sequence comes from Paracoccus sp. PARArs4, assembly GCF_947311865.1. Classification (NCBI taxonomy): domain Bacteria; kingdom Pseudomonadati; phylum Pseudomonadota; class Alphaproteobacteria; order Rhodobacterales; family Paracoccaceae; genus Paracoccus; species Paracoccus sp. PARArs4. The sequence goes on from NZ_CAMZMW010000017.1 coordinate 49,899, forward strand.
CAGGCGCGCGCTTTCAATCGGTGCGGGTCAACTGCCAGAGACGTTCCGCATCGCGCATCGCGACCAGCCTTGCGGCCGCCGCCTCCTGCGCCTCCTCGTCCTCGCCCCATTGGCGAATCTGGTATTCCTCGTCGATGCGCGACAGGGCAAAGGCGCCCTCGGCATCCAGCCGCCCCTCGATGACGGCAAGGCCCAGGATCAGCGATCCGGGCAGCGTTACAAGGTCGTGCAGCGCGGTCAGGCCGAACAGGTCCAGCCCCGCCACCCGGTCGTGCAGCCGCCCCAGCACGGCAGGGTCCTGCGCCACCGGCATCACCCCCGCGGTTACCGCCAGCCGCGCGTCATGGCGTTCGGCGGCCCAATCGATGATCGGGTCCCAGCCCTGCGCCTGAAGATCGACAAGCTCTTGCGGGTCGGTTGCCCGATAGGACAGCAGGTCCGTGCCCGCATATTCGGCAAGCATGGCCGCAACGCCTGCGAATTGCGGACGCACCTTTTCGATGGCCGAGTTCGCGGCGCGGGTCAGCGGCATGGTCTGGGGGCGAATCTCCTGCTCTTGCGCGTCCCATTCGGCGGCGACGGCGCGGGCCAGCCCCTCGGTCGGCAGGATCAGCGCCTGCTTGCCGGGGGTGCGCAGGGGGCGATCGTCCAGCACGACCTCCCATCCGGCATCGGCGGTCCTGATATCCGCCACCTTCCAGAACCGGCGCGCTTTCCATTCGCTCATGCCGCCCACTCCTCGATCATCCGTTCAAGTTCCGCGAAATCGGGCGCGATCCGTGACGCGCCCGCCTGCCACAGCATATCGCTGTCGTGATAGCCCCACGCGACGCCCAGGCCCGTAGCCCCTGCCCCGCGCGCCATCTCCATGTCGAAACTGGTGTCGCCGATCATGACCGTGCGCGCGGGTTCGGCCCCGCATTCGGACATGGCGGCCTGCAGCATCGCGGGATGGGGCTTGGACGGATGGCCGTCCGCCGTCTGCAGGCTGAGGAAGCGGTTCTCCAGCCCGTGATGCGCGATCATCGCATCCAGGCCTCGGCGGGACTTGCCCGTCGCGACCGCCAGCATCAGGTCGTCGCGCGCCCCCAGCCGGTCGAGGCACGCCCGCGCCCCGGGATAGAGTGGCGCGGGCTGCGCCTTGCGGCCCGCCATGAAGGCCCGCTTGTAGCCCTCGACGATGCGGCCCTGCATGTCACCGGGCAGGTCCGGCGCCAGCCGCGCGACGGCGACCGGCAGCGACAGCCCCACGATCGACAGGACCTGCGTCTTGGGCAGCGCGGCCAGACCCTCGCCCTCGAATGCCTCGGACATCGCGTGATGGATCAGCGCCTGGCTGTCGATCAGCGTGCCGTCCACGTCGAAGACGACCAGCCTCATTCGTCGTCCGCGAAGGGATCCGCCGGAACGTCGGCCTCGTTCCAGCCGAGCGTCTTCCAGGTCCGCGCCATGTGATCGGGCAAGGGCGCGGTCACCGTGATGCGCTTCTTGGTGATCGGATGGTCGAAGGACAGGCTGCGGGCGTGCAGGTGCAGCTTGCGGCTGATCTCTCCGCCCAGCTGCGCACCCCAGCCGTCGCCCAGGTTCTCCTGCCCCGAGCCGCCATACTTGCCGTCGCCCACGATCGGATGGCCCAGCTCGGCCATATGCGCGCGCAGCTGGTGGGTGCGCCCGGTGATCGGCACCAGTGCACACCAGCTGGCCCGCGTGCCAAGCGCATCGAGAACGGCGTAATCCGTGGTCGCGCGCTTCGCGCCCTCGGTCGCGTCGATGTCGCGGGGATGGATCGCCATCATCTTCTCGCCCTCGCCGCCGCGCCCGTGGCCGGGGGCCTTGACCAGGCCATAGCGGACCGTGCCCATGCGCGGATGCGGCGTGCCCGCGACCGCGGCCCAGTAGATCTTGCGCGTGGTGCGGTTGCGGAACGCCTCGGACAGGGCGCGGGCGACACGATCGGTGCGCGCCAGCAGCAGGATCCCCGAGGTATCCTTGTCCAGCCGGTGCACCAGCTTGGGCCGGTCCTTGTAGCCGAACATCAGCGCGGTGGTCAGGCCGTCGACGTGACGGTTCCCCTGCCCGCTTCCGCCTTGGCTGGGCAGGCCCGGCGGCTTGTTCAGCGCGATGATGTGCTCGTCCTTCCACAGGACCGCGGCCTGGATCATCTGCGCGTCGGCATCGCCCACGCGCGGGCCCGCAGCCTGCGAGGGCGCGGGACGGTCGTCGGGCAGTGGCGGGATGCGGACCTCCTGCCCCTCTTCCAGCCGTGTCGCGGCCTTCACGCGACCGCCATCGACGCGAAGCTGGCCGGTGCGGCACATCTTCTCGACCGCGCCCTGCGTCAGCTGCGGAAATTTCTTTTTCAGCCAGCGGTCGAGGCGCTGGTCGCCCTCGTCCTGGCCGATGCGGATCGTCTGAACGCCGCTCATGCGAATAACCCTCGTCCGGCTGCCAGCCCCGCGATCACTGCCACAAGCGACAGCGTGACCGAGGCCAGCACGTAAATGGCCGCCCCCAGATGCTGCCCACGCTCGTACAGCGTCAGCGCATCCAGCGAGAAGGCCGAGAATGTCGTGAACCCGCCCAGAAGGCCCGTCAGCAGCATCGGCGCGAACTGGTTGCCGAAGCGATGCGCTAAGGACGCCGCAAGGACGCCCATGGCAAGGCTGCCCAGCACGTTCACCGTCAGCGTCGCGACGGGAAAATGCGGACCGTGCCACGGCATCAGCCGCGTGACGGCAAAGCGCATCACCGCGCCCGTCGCACCGCCGATCGCCACCTGAAGGTAAGGGTTCATCATCACGTGGCTCTGTTCCCCTTGGCCGCCAAAGTCAACCGCCGCGCTTAAGACGCTGGCTGACGAACCAGTCCAGACGGCGTTTCAGCTCCCGTTCGAACCCCCGCTCGACCGGGGTATAGAGAACGGGCCGCTTCATCCCGTCGGGGAAATAGTTCTGCCCGCTGAAGCCGTCCTCGGCGTCGTGGTCATAGGCATAGCCCGAACCGTAGCCCTGTTCCTTCATCAGCCTGGTCGGCGCGTTCAGGATATGGGCGGGCGGCATCAGGCTGCCGGTGCGCTTCGCCTCGGCCCGCGCGGCCTTGTAGGCGGCATATCCGGCGTTCGATTTCGGCGCGAGCGCGAGATAGATCACGGCCTGCGCCAGCGCGAGTTCCCCCTCGGGGCTGCCAAGGCGTTCATACAGCGCCCAGGCATCCAGGCAGTGGCGCTGCGCCGCGGGATCGGCAAGGCCGATATCCTCGACCGCCATGCGGGTGATGCGGCGGGCAAGGTAACGCGGATCCTCGCCCCCCTCCAGCATGCGGCCCAGCCAGTACAGCGCCGCGTCGGGATCGCTGCCGCGCACCGATTTGTGCAGCGCGGAGATGAGGTTGTAATGCTCGTCGCCGGACTTGTCGTATTTCATCGCCCGCCGTTGCAGGCGGCGTGCCATATCGTCGGGCCCAAGCGGCGCATCCGTCCGCCAGGCCGCGACCTGCTCGATCAGGTTCAGCGCGGCCCGCCCGTCGCCATCGGCCATTTCCAGCAGCCCGTCGCGGGCCTGCGCGGTCAGGGGCAGCTTGCGGCCCAGGTCGCGCTCGGCGCGCTGCGCCAGCAGCTCCAGCTCGGCCAAGGACAGGCGCTGCAGGACGATGACCTGCGCGCGCGACAGAAGTGCGGCGTTCAGCTCGAACGAGGGGTTCTCGGTGGTGGCGCCGACCAGAAGGATCGTGCCGTCCTCCATGTGGGGAAGAAAGCTGTCCTGCTGCGCCTTGTTGAAGCGGTGGATCTCGTCGACGAACAGCAGCGTGCCCTGCCCCTGCCCGCGCCGCATCTTGGCGGCGTCGAAGACCTTGCGCAGCTCCGGCACCCCCGAGAAGATCGCGCTGATCTGGACAAAGGTCAGGTCGGTCTCGTCCGCCAGAAGCCGCGCGATGGTGGTCTTGCCGACCCCCGGCGGGCCCCAGAAGATGACCGAGGACAGGCTGCCCGCCGCAAGCATGCTGCCCAGGGGGCCGTCATCGCCCAGAACATGCGCCTGGCCGATCACCTCGGACAGGTTGGCGGGCCGGATGCGGTCGGCAAGGGGTCGGACCCCCGAACGCGTCGGGGGCTGCGGGTCGTCTTTGCTGTCGAACAGATCGGCCATGATGGCCCCAATCTAAGCACGACGCGCGGGCTGCAACAGCCCCGTTCGTCATCAGTGCATCTTGACGCTGAGGTCGATGGACACGCATTGGAATTCGCCGTCGTCGATCCACATCACCGGCCCGAGGGCATGGGCATCCAGGCCGCAGCGGCCATACCAGCGTTCCCAGTTCGCACCGGTGAGCGCGATCAGCTGCGTCGCGCCCAGTTCGCGGGCGGACCCGGTCATCGCCTCGACCATCTTGAAATGCACCCGGCGACGCGCGCTCTGGGGGATGGCATGGCTGACGAACACGCGCGAACATTCCCAGACATTGGGATCGACCGGGGCCTTGTCATCCAGCAGGTTCTGCGGGATCGATCCGCCCAGCACGCCTTCCTGCGCGTCCCGGATCATGTAGCTGTAGATGCCGCAGCGGGCCGTCGTCGGCGTCAGGCGGATGCCTGCCAGCACCTCGGTATGGTCGTGGATCGCGATCCAGCGGCTTTGCGGAGTGTCGTACTGGTCGAACTCCATGTCGTCGGCTTCGGGCAGATCCCAGTTCTTCTGGACGATGAAGCTCTGCTTACGTGCGCGAAAGAGATTGGCGAACAACTCGCCATGGTTGTGAAGATTGGAAAAGGACAAAGTGGTGGTCTGCATCTTGGCGCTCCTGAGGTGATAATCGCCCCCCCGCCGATTGCGGACCCCCCAGACGACACATCCTACAGCAGCCTGTATTCCTTGGCGCGCTGCAGGGCCTCTGCCGTGGTCCGCGCCTTCAGACGCTCCCTCACGGAGATCAGCCTCGCCTTGAACGCGCTCTCGGTGATTCCCAGCTTGGCCGCGGCCGCTGCATGACGGTCGCCTTCCGCAATACAACGAAGGGCATCTTTCTGAGCCTTGGTCAGGCTCTCAGGCGGCTCGGTGATATCGTGGAGCTGCCTGACCGTTGACGAGACCTGTTCGATCTCGACATCCGTGAATTCGCGGTCGTCGCGCGCAAAGCTTGCGATGGTCCGCGATGCGATCGGCCCGTGCGAGACGGTCAGACCGAAGATCAACCCGTGATCCGCGGCATCCTGGAGGATGTTGAACGGATCGGGGATCGGCAGGGCCGACCAGCGGCACGCACCCGTGGTCGAGAAACCCCAGGCGATGGTGGGGTCCCGAAGGGCATAGCCGTTGCGCGAATAGAAGTCGGCCCATTCCTCGGCATAGGTCTGGAACTGCATCAGCGGCGCGGCGAAGCGGATGTGCAGGCCAACGAAATACCCTGCCGGGGAAATCCGCCCCAGCTTCTGAAGTCCGGCATTTATGTCTGCACGTGATGACATGGCTTTTTAGACAAGTTGAATGCGTTTCGGTCAATCGCCAGAAATACTTTCGGCGAATACTGTTGCGAATTGGTTAACCCAATCCGTCTCCGACAGGTTTCCATCCATGTCCTCCGATCGACGCCCCTGCTTCGCCAAGTCCGTGGCGCGCTCTCCCCAATCGCGCCATGATATACGCCGAAGCCCTCTCGTAAAAGCTGAGTCTCTGGCGTTCACATTCCCTTACGTAGCGTCCACTTGCCGGAATACCCTACCCCGCCAATGAAAAAGGCCCCGAAGCAACGCCTCGGGGCCCATCGCGATGCGCTGATGCGCGATCCGCTTATTCTTCGACTTCGGCCTCGAGGCGGGCACGGTCGGCAGCACCCTTGGCCGAGGTGTCGCGGTCGACGAACTCGATGATGGCCATGGGCGCCATGTCGCCATAGCGGAAGCCGGCCTTCATGACGCGAACATAGCCGCCCTGGCGGTCCTTGTAGCGCTCGCCCAGGACGTCGAACAGCTTGGCGACATACTGGTCCTGCTTCAGCTGCGAGGCAGCCTGACGGCGGGCGTGCAGATCGCCGCGCTTCGCCAGCGTGATCAGCTTCTCGATGATCGGGCGAAGTTCCTTCGCCTTGGGCAGGGTCGTCTTGATCTGCTCGTGCTCGATCAGCGAGCCGGCCATGTTGGCGAAGAGCGCCTTGCGGTGCTCATGGGTGCGGTTGAGGCGGCGGTAACCACGTGCGTGACGCATGATATATCTCCTTTGACGTCTTTTGCTTTGTCCGGCGGCCCATGCGTGCGGACCGCTCTCCTTGGGGCTTCATGCCCGGTATCTGACCGGGGACCGCGGGGTCCCCGGCCGAATTCGTCAGAACTGGTCGTCGAAACGCTTGGCCAGGTCCTCGATGTTCTCCGGCGGCCAATCCACGACATCCATGCCCAGGTGCAGGCCCATGCCCGAGAGCACTTCCTTGATCTCGTTCAGCGACTTGCGGCCGAAGTTCGGGGTGCGCAGCATCTCGGCTTCGGTCTTCTGGATCAGATCGCCGATATAGACGATGTTGTCGTTCTTGAGGCAGTTCGCCGAACGGACCGACAGCTCCAGCTCGTCGACCTTCTTCAGAAGGCGCGGATCGAACTCCAGACCGTCGTCGTTGTCCTGGCGGCTTGCGGCCTCGGGCTCGTCGAAGTTGACGAAGACCGACAGCTGGTCCTGGACGATGCGGGCGGCGAATGCGACCGCGTCCTCGGGGGTCAGCGAACCGTCCGTCTCGATCTTCATGGTCAGCTTGTCATAGTCCAGCACCTGACCTTCGCGGGTCGGCTGCACCTCGTAGCTGACGCGCTTGACCGGCGAGAAGATCGCGTCGATCGGGATCAGGCCGATGGGGGCGTCCTCGGGGCGGTTCTTGTCCGCCGCGACATAGCCCTTGCCGGTGGTGACCGTCAGTTCCACGTTCAGCTCGGCGCCGTCATCCAGATGGCAGATCACGTGATCGCGGTTCAGGATGGTGATGCCGTTCGTTTCCTGGATGTCGCCGGCCTTGACCTCGCCCGGACCCTTGGCCTGCAGCGTCAGGCGCTTGGGGCCCTCGACTTCCATCTTCAGCGTGACACCCTTGAGGTTCAGCACGATGTCGGTCACGTCCTCGCGGACGCCCGCCACGCTGCTGAACTCGTGCAGCACGTTGTCGATCTGGACCGAGGTGATGGCCGCGCCCTGCAGCGACGACAGAAGCACGCGGCGCAGCGCGTTGCCGAGCGTCAGGCCGAAACCACGCTCCAGCGGCTCCGCGACCAGCGTCGCGGTGCGGGTCGCATCAGCGCCCGGCTTGACGACCAGCTGCGTCGGCTTGATCAGTTCGGCCCAATTCTTGTGGATCATGGACTAGCCTCCATACCTGTTCCCGACCCATGACCAAGGCCGGAAACGCCCGAGGTGAAATGCGAAACACCTGCCCGCACGAAGCCCGTGCGGACAGGGTAGTGATGATCCGAAATCAGACGCGGCGGCGCTTCGGCGGACGGCAGCCGTTATGGGCGATCGGCGTCACGTCACGGATGGCCGTGATGTTGAAGCCGGCAGCAGCCAGTGCGCGCAGAGCCGATTCACGACCCGAACCCGGGCCCTGGACTTCGACTTCCAGCGTGCGGACGCCGTGTTCCTGAGCCTTGCGGCCCGCATCCTCGGCAGCCATCTGGGCGGCGTAGGGGGTCGACTTGCGCGAACCCTTGAAGCCCATGGTGCCAGCCGACGACCACGAGATCGCGTTGCCCTGGACGTCCGAGATCAGGATCTTGGTGTTGTTGAAGCTCGAGTTCACGTGAGCAACGCCAGCGGCGATGTTCTTGCGCTCTTTACGCTTCATGCGAGTTTTATCACGTGCCATATCGGTGCCCCCTTACTTCTTCTTGCCGGCGATCGGCTTGGCCGGGCCCTTGCGGGTGCGGGCATTGGTATGGGTGCGCTGACCGCGGACCGGCAGGCCGCGACGGTGGCGCAGGCCACGATAGGAACCGAGATCCATCATGCGCTTGACGTTCATCTGAACTTCGCGGCGCAGGTCGCCTTCGACGGTCAGGTTGGCGTCGATGTATTCACGCATCTGCAGGACTTCGGCGTCCGACAGTTCGTTCACGCGACGGGTGCGATCGATGCCGACTGCTTCGCAGATCTGGTCTGCGAACATCGAACCGATGCCGTGGATATAGGTCAGTGCGATGGGGACGCGTTTCCCCGTCGGAATGTTGACGCCAGCGATACGTGCCACGCGTTTTCCTTTTCTGTTGCGGTTCCGTAGCCCCGGAACCTTTTTTCACAACGCAAGGCCCGAAAGCCATGCCTTCGGGCCGTACTTTGATCCACCCGCCAAGGCAGGTGATTCTCTCACGAGATGTCGTGCTGTAGCGACACACTCGATCAAGGTCAAGCCTGAGCGGTCTCCGTGCCCAGGGCAGCCGCGATCTGCGTGGCAACCTCGTCCATCGCGGCCATGCCGTCGACCTGACGCAGATCGCCCGTGGCGTAGTAGTAGCCCAGCAGCGGTGCGGTCTTCTTGTAGTATTCGCGCAGGCGGTCGGCGAAGACCTCGGGGGTGTCGTCCTTGCGGACCGGCTCGCCCGCGGCCAGCGATTCCTCGGCGCGCTTCACGATGCGGGCGACCAGCGCCTCGTCATCGACCTTCAGCTCGATCGCGGCGTCCAGCTTCATGCCCATCTCGGCCAGCAGCTTGCCCAGTGCGTCGGCCTGCGCCAGCGTCCGGGGGAAGCCGTCGAAGATGAAGCCCTTGCCGCCCTCTTCCAGCTTCTCGCGAATGAGGCCGATGACGATCTCGTCGGTGACCAGCTGGCCGCGATCCATCACGTCGGCGACCAGCTTGCCCATCTCGGTGCCCGAGCTGCGTGCGGCGCGCAGCATGTCGCCGGTCGACAGCTGGACCATGCCACGCTCTTCCACGAGACGGCGTGCCTGGGTTCCCTTGCCCGCGCCCGGAGGGCCAAGAAGGATGATGTTGATGGTCATGGCGTTTGTCCCCCACTGGCCGCGATCTTGCTTCGGCCTTTTCCAGTCATGCAAACGGGCGCAGTGATGCGCCCGCAGCGTTTCTCTTGCGGCTCAGCGACGCGCCGGCGCGCGGCGCGGCTTGGCGGAACCGGGTTTCCGTTTCCCGCGCAGCTGCGACTTCTCGATCAGGCCCTCGTACTGATGGGCCAGAAGATGGCTCTGGACCTGGTTGATCGTGTCCATCGTCACCGAGACCACGATCAGGACCGAGGTGCCGCCCAGATAGACCGGGATCGACAGCTGGGTGCGCAGGATCTCGGGCATGAGGCAGACGAGCGCCAGGTAGGCCGAGCCGATGACCAGCACGCGGTTGACCACGTAGTCGAGGTACTCCTGCGTGCGCTTGCCCGGACGGATGCCCGGAATGAAGCCGCCCTGGTTCTTCAGGTTGTCGGCCACGTCGTCGGTCTTGAACGAGACGTTCTGCGTGTAGAAATACGTGAAAAACACGATCATCGCCGCGAAGAACAGCAGATAGAGCGGCTGGCCCGGCCCGAAATAGGCCAGGATCACCGACATCACCGGGCCGGTCTCGCCGCCCGAGAAGGTCGAGATCGTCACCGGCAGCAGCAGCAGCGAGCTTGCGAAGATCGCGGGGATCACGCCGGCGGGGTTGACCTTTACCGGCAGGTGGCTCGACTGACCGTCATAGACCTTCATGCCGACCTGGCGCCGCGGGTACTGGATGCGGATCTTGCGCAGCGCGCGCTCCATGAAGACCACGAAGCCGATGACCGCGATCAGCATCACGATGACGAACAGGATGGTCCCCGTCGAGATCGCGCCGGTGCGGCCCTGCTGGAAGAAGTTGGCGATCGCGGCCGGGATCTCGGCCAGGATGCCCACGAAGATGATCAGGCTGATGCCGTTGCCGATGCCGCGGGCGGTGATCTGCTCGCCCAGCCACATCAGGAACATCGTGCCGCCGACCAGCGTGATGACCACGGCGGCCTGGAAGAACAGGCCCGGATCATGCGCAAGGCCGCCCGCCTCGAGGCTGCGTGCCAGGCCGTATGCCTGGAACAGCGCCAGCGCAACGGTGCCATAGCGGGTGTACTGGTTGATCTTCTTGCGGCCCTGCTCGCCCTCTTTCTTCAGCTGTTCCAGCGCCGGGACCATCGAGGTCAGCAGCTGGACGATGATCGAGGCCGAGATGTAGGGCATGATGCCGAGGGCGAAGACGCCCATGCGGCCCAGGGCGCCGCCCGTGAACATCGACAGCATGCCGCCGATCCCGGACTGGGCCTGTTCCATGAAGTTGCGAAGTGCCGCGCCGTCGATGCCCGGCACCGGGATATAGGTCCCGATGCGGTACATGATCAGCACGCCGATCGTGAACCAGATCCGCTGGCGAAGTTCGGTGGCCTTGCCCAGCTGAGCCCAGGAAAGGTTCGCGGCCATCTGTTCTGCGGCTGACGCCATGAGTATCCGTCCCGTGTCATGACAGCGCCGCCGACCCGTATTTCGGGGGCCGGCGGCGCCAGAAAACCTGAATGCTATCTATGGGGCCGAACTGCCCCGATCAACAGCTTATTCGGCTGCCGCGGCTTCTGCGGGCAGCGAGACCTTGCCGCCGGCCTTCTCGACAGCCTCGACGGCCGCCTTCGAGGCACCGGTCACGGCGATGGTCAGGCCGGCCTTCAGCTCGCCCTTGGCCAGCAGACGGATGCCGTCCAGCTTGCGGCGCACCAGGCCCGAAGCGACCAGACCGTCCTCGGTCAGCTCGGCCGAGCCGTCGATCTTGCCGGCATCGATGAACGACTGGATCTGGCCCAGGTTCACGACGGCGAATTTCTTGGCGTTCGGCGCGGTGAAGCCGCGCTTCGGCAGGCGGCGGTACAGCGGCATCTGGCCGCCTTCGTAACCGTTCAGCGCGACGCCCGAACGCGACTTCTGGCCCTTGATACCACGGCCGGCGGTCTTGCCCTTGCCCGAACCCGGGCCGCGCGCGACGCGCTTCTTGCTGCGGTTTGCGCCTTCGTTGTCACGAATCTCGTGCAGTTTCATTTCGCTTCTCCTATGCCGGACGCGTCCCCGAAGCGATGACGGGACGGACGCGGCTTTTCTTGCTTGTTGCATGTCGTGCCCACGGGCACCGGGGGCGTATACGCGCAATGCTCGCGGCTTTCAAGCATCCGTTCCGCTCTCACCCGCTTGTGTCTTGAGGATCGCGCGGCTTTGGCGTCAAGCAGATGCCATTCGATCCAAGGACCGCCCCCATGAAACGCCTGCTGCCCGCCCTGATTCTGTCGCTTGCGCCCGCCGCCCCTGCCCTTGCCGCCGATGCGGTCTTCTGCTCGGCCCGGATCGAGGGGCAGGACGTGGTGCTGGCGCACGACCCCTCGGACCCGAATTCGACCCGGCGCGAGAGGTTGTCCGCGAAGCTGGGCCGGGACGCCTGCCCCGCCCATGTGACCCTGCGCGCGCTGACCCCGAACCTGACCGAGGAGGAACGCACCCCCTTCTGCCTGCGCGAGGATCGCGGCGACATCCTGGGCATCGACCTTGGGCCGCGCGACGGTCGCGGTCGCTGCGCAAGACCGTCGCGTTCGGTCTGCGAGCGCGTGAATGCGGCCACCGGCGCGGCGGGCGCGATCACGGGCGCAGCCGCACGGGGGGCCGCGGCGGGCGTCGACCGGCTGCCCGACGGATCGGGTGCGGTCATTCTCAGCGGTGGAAGCGGGGCGATATCCTCGGCGCTGGCCGCGATGGGCGGGGCCGCGGCGACGGTCGCGGCATCGCCAGTCCTGCTGACGGGCGCGGCGGTGTCGGTCGTGGCGGTCGGCGGGACCGTCTATGCCTGCAGGCCGGACTGAGCACGCTGCACCGAAACGCAAAACGCCCCGCACATGGCGGGGCGCTTCGCTTGGCAATCCCGAAGGATCACTTCTTTTCTTCGATGATGGTAACCAGATGCGGGATCTTGGCGACCATGCCGCGCACTGCCGGGGTATCTTCCAGCTCGCGCGTGCGGTTCATCTTGTTCAGACCCAGGCCCTTCAGCGTCTCGCGCTGAATGGCGGGGCGACGGATCGGCGAACCGATCTGCTTGACGACGATCGTGGCCATGCTGCGCTCCTTATGCGTCGGCTGCCGAGGTCACGGTGGCATCGGTGCCAGCGGTCGCCTCGGGTGCCTTTTCCTGGGTCGGCAGGATGTCGGCCACCTTCTTGCCGCGACGCTGCGCGACCGAACGGGGGCTGGCTTCCTTTTTCAGGCCGTCCAGGGTTGCACGGATCATGTTGTAGGGGTTCTGCGAACCCTGCGACTTCGCGACGACGTCCTGGACGCCCAGCATCTCGAAGACGGCACGCATCGGGCCGCCCGCGATGATCCCGGTACCCGGAACGGCGGTGCGCATGATCACCTTACCGGCGCCGTGACGGCCCTCGATATCGTGATGCAGCGTGCGACCGTCGCGCAGCGGGACGCGGATCATGTTGCGCTTGGCCTGCTCGGTCGCCTTGCGGATCGCCTCGGGGACTTCCTTGGCCTTGCCCTTGCCGAAGCCGACACGGCCGCGCTGGTCACCGACGACGACCAGAGCCGCGAAGCCAAAGCGCTTACCGCCCTTGACCGTCTTCGACACACGATTGATCGCAACAAGGCGATCGGCGAATTCCGGAGTCTCTTCGCGATCTTCGCGACGGCCCCGGCGGTTTTCACGTTCTGCCATAAGGCTTTCCTTATCAGCTGGCGCAAAGGCGCCGTTGGTTTCAATCCAGGTGGGCCGCCCCATGACGGCGCGGCCCCCGGATCATCGGGACGGCGCGAGGAAGACCCCGCGCCGCCCGCAAAATCAGAACTTCAGACCACCTTCACGGGCAGCATCGGCCAGGGCCTTGATCTTGCCGTGGAAGATGAAGCCGCCACGGTCGAAGACGACTTCCTCGATGCCGGCGGCTTTCGCACGCTCGGCGATCGCGGAACCGATCTTGGCCGCAGCCTCGACGTTGTTCCTGCCGAACAGGCCGAAGTCCTTCTCCAGCGTGCTGGCCGAGGCCAGGGTCACGCCGCGAACGTCGTCGATGACCTGCACCGAGATGTTCTTGGACGAACGATGGACCGACAGCCGCGGACGGCCGTTCGACATCGCACGAAGTTTGTTCCGAACGCGCAGGCGGCGCTTCTGGAACAGCTCTTGCTTTTTCAGTGCCATTTCTCGCGCCCCTTACTTCTTCTTGCCTTCCTTGCGGAAGACATACTCGCCCTTGTAGCGGATGCCCTTGCCCTTGTAGGGCTCGGGGCGGCGCCACTCGCGGATGTCCGACGCAACCTGGCCGACCAGCTGCTGGTCGATGCCTTCGACGACGATCTCGGTCTGCTTCGGCGCGGTGATCGTGACACCTTCCGGCGTCTCGAAGTTCACCTCGTGCGAATAGCCGAGCGACAGTTTCAGGGTCTTGCCCTGCATCTGCGCGCGGTAACCGACACCCTGGATCTCGAGCTCCTTCTTGAAGCCTTCCGAGACGCCGACCGTCAGGTTCTCGATCATCGAGCGGGTCATGCCCCACTGCTGACGAGCACGCTTCGACAGGCCGCGCGGGGTGACGCGGACGGCACCCTCTTCCAGGGCAACGGTCACGTCGTCCGTCGCGGTGAAGCTGCGGGTGCCCTTCGGGCCCTTCACTTCGACCGTCTGGCCCTTGACTTCGGCCGTCACACCCTTGGGCAGTTCGACCGGTTTCTTACCAATCCGAGACATTCCGCCCTCCTTAGAATACGGTGCAGAGGACTTCGCCGCCAACATTGGCGTTGCGAGCCGCTGCATCCGACATGACGCCCTTGGGGGTCGAGACGATGGAGACGCCCAGACCCTGACGGACCTGCGGGATTTCCTTGGCGCCGGTGTAAACGCGACGGCCAGGCTTCGAGACGCGCGACAGTTCCCGGATGACCGGGGTGCCGTCGTGGTACTTCAGACCGATTTCCAGCTCCTTGTGGCCGGTTTCGGTCGTCACTTCTTCATAGCCGCGGATGTAGCCTTCACCCTGAAGGACATCCAGGACCCAGGCGCGCAGCTTGCTGGCCGGGGTGCGGACGGTCGATTTGCCACGCATCTGCGCATTGCGGATGCGGGTCAGCATATCGCCGAGAGGATCGTTCATCATCACTTTGCCCCTTACCAGCTGGACTTGACCAGGCCGGGGATCTGACCGTTCGAGCCGAGCTCGCGCAGCATGATCCGCGACAGTTTCAGTTTGCGGTAATACGCGTGCGGACGGCCGGTGAGCTGGCACCGGTTGTGCAGACGCGTCGCCGAGGAGTTGCGCGGCAGTTCAGCCAGCTTCAGCGAAGCCTTGAAACGCTCTTCCATCGGCAGGGACTGGTCATTGATGACCTCTTTCAGGGCAGCACGCTTGCCGGCGTACTTCTGAACCAGACGCTCGCGCTTCTTCTCGCGCTCGATCATGGATTTCTTAGCCATATCTCTTTCCCTCCGCGACTCAGCTGGTGAACGGCATGTTGAAATGCTTCAGCAGCGATTTCGCTTCCGCGTCGGTCTTCGCGGTGGTGCAGATGATGATGTCCATCCCCAGAACTTCGTCGACCTTGTCGAAGTTGATCTCCGGGAAAACGATGTGCTCCTTGAGGCCCATCGCATAGTTGCCGCGGCCGTCGAACGACGTGCCTTTCACGCCGCGGAAGTCGCGGACGCGGGGCATTGCGATGTTGATCAGGCGATCCAGGAATTCGTACATGCGGTCGCCGCGCAGGGTCACTTTCGTGCCGAGCGGCATTTCCTCACGAACGCGGAAACCTGCGATCGACTTCTTCGCCTTGGTCACGACGGCCTTCTGACCCGCGATGAGCGACAGCTCCTCGGCGGCCTGCTTGACCTTCTTCGTGTCCTTGACGGCCTCGCCGACGCCCATGTTCAGGACGATCTTGTCCAGACGCGGGATCTGCATGTCGTTCTTGTAGCCGAACTCTTCCTTGAGAGCGGCACGGACGGTGTCGCGGAACTGCTGGCGCAGACGCGGCGTGTACTTGGTTGCGTCGAGCATCAGATCACGTCTCCCGTGGTCTTGGCGAAGCGCACCTTCTTGCCGTCTTCCTCGCGGAAGCCGACGCGGGTTGCCTTGCCGTTCGCGTCCATCAGCGACAGGTTCGACAGGTCGATAGGCATGGCCTTCGACACGCGACCGCCCTGGCTGGCCTGGGTCTGGCGCTGGTGACGGATGGCCATGTTGACGCCGTCCACGATCGCCTTGTTCTCTTTCGGGAACACTGCGGTCACTTCACCCTGCTTGCCCTTGTCCTTGCCGGCAAGCACGACGACCTTGTCGCCCTTCTTCAGCTTGGCAGCCATTACAGCACCTCCGGCGCAAGCGAGATGATCTTCATGAAGTTCTTCGCGCGCAGCTCGCGGACGACCGGCCCGAAGATACGGGTACCGACCGGCTCACCCTGGTTGTTCAGGATGACGGCGGCGTTGCGGTCGAAGCGGATCGAGGTGCCGTCTTCGCGATTCACTTCCTTGGCGGTCCGAACGACCACGGCCTTGCGGACGTCGCCCTTCTTGACCCGGCCCCGCGGGATGGCTTCCTTGACGGACACCACGATGATGTCGCCCACCGACGCATAGCGACGGTGCGAACCACCCAGGACCTTGATGCACTGAACCCGGCGGGCGCCGGAGTTGTCAGCAACATCCAGATTGGTCTGCATCTGGATCATTTGGTTTCTCCCGACCTTTGGGGACCGGCCTTGCCGGCCCCAGGGTTTCGATCATGACTGATCAGTACGGATGGACCTTACGCCGAAACGGCTTCGTCCGTGAGGACGGCCCAACGCTTGGTTTTCGAGACCGGCGCACATTCGACGATGCGAACGGTGTCACCGACCTTGAACTGGTTTTCCGCGTCATGTGCGCGGTATTTCTTCGACAGACGCACGGTCTTGTGCAGCAGCGGGTGCTTGAAGCGGCGCTCGACGAGAACGGTCACGGTCTGGTCGTTCTTGTCCGAGACGACCTTGCCTTGCAGGATGCGTTTGGGCATGGATCGGCTCCTTAGTTCGAGGCCGCGGCGTCGGCCGCTTTCTGGTTCAGAATGGTCTTCACGCGTGCGACGTCGCGACGGACGGTGCGCATGCGGGCAGTGTTCTCGAGCTGGCCGGTGGCCTGCTGGAAGCGCAGGTTGAACGCTTCCTTCTTCAGCGCAACCAGCTGTTCCTGCAGCTGATCGGGCGTCTTCGTGCTCAGTTCATTGGCGTCCATGACGCTTCTTCCTTTCAACATCACCGGAGAGCCCCTGGCATCCAGGGCCACCCTGATTCCGGTGGAGTTTCGTGATGAAGGCCTGCGCATACAGGCCGAATGCCCTTTTGACAACCCCCTACGGGCGGCCGGGCAGAAGAAAGCCCCACCGATCTCTCGGCGGGGCCATCCCTTTCGTTCGCGGAACCTGGATTACCAGTCTTCGCGCGCGACGATGCGGGTCTTGATCGGCAGCTTCATCGAGCCGAGGCGCAGGGCCTCCTTCGCGATGGAATCGCTCACGCCGTCGATCTCGAACATGATCCGGCCCGGGTGGACGCGGGCAGCCCAGAAATCGATCGAGCCCTTGCCCTTACCCATACGGACTTCGGTCGGCTTCGACGAAACCGGCAGGTCCGGGAAGATGCGGATCCAGACACGACCCTGACGCTTCATGTGACGCGTGATCGCGCGGCGGGCCGCTTCGATCTGGCGCGCGGTCACACGCTCGGGTTCGATGGCCTTCAGCGCAAACGAGCCGAAGTTCAGGTCGAAACCACCCTTCGCAGCGCCGTGGATACGGCCCTTGTGCTGTTTGCGGAACTTGGTCCGTTTCGGTTGCAGCATGTTCGTTACTCCTTACCGGGCGTCGCGATCACGGCGCGGACCGCGGGGTGCCGGACCTTCCTGAGCCTCGGCAGCGCGGCGCTCGCGGGCCGAGGGATCATGTTCCATGATCTCGCCCTTGAAGATCCACACCTTGACGCCGATGATCCCGTAAGGGGTCGAGGCTTCGGCCAGTGCATAGTCGATGTCGGCGCGCAGGGTGTGCAGGGGCACACGGCCTTCGCGATACCACTCGGTGCGTGCGATCTCGGCACCGCCCAGACGGCCGGCGACGTTCACGCGGATGCCCAGGGCGCCCATGCGCATCGCGTTCTGAACCGAGCGCTTCATGGCGCGACGGAACGAGACACGACGCTCGAGCTGCTGAGCGATCGATTCCGCGACCAGGGCAGCATCGACTTCAGGCTTGCGGACTTCGACGATGTTCAGGTTCACGTCGCTGCTGGTGAAGTTCGACAGCTTCTTGCGCAGGACTTCGATGTCCGCGCCTTTCTTGCCGATGATCACACCCGGACGCGCTGCGTGAATGGTCACGCGGCACTTCTTGTGGGGACGCTCGATGATGACGCGGCTGATGCCGGCCTGCTTGGCTTCCTTCTTGATGAAGTCCCGGATCTTCAGGTCTTCAAGAAGCAGGTTGCCGTATTCCTTGTCGTCGGCGTACCAGCGGCTGTCCCAGGTGCGGTTGACCTGGAGGCGCATGCCAATCGGATTAACCTTCTGACCCATTACGCTTGCTCCTCGACTTGGCGCACCTTGATGGTGATTTCCGAAAACGGCTTCATGATCTTGCCGAAACGACCACGTGCCCGCGGACGGCCACGCTTCATCACCAGGTTCTTGCCGACCCAGGCTTCGGCGACGATCAGGTTGTCGACGTCGAGGCCGTGGTTGTTCTCGGCGTTCGCGATGGCCGACTGAAGGCATTTCTTCACGTCGATCGCGATGCGCTTGTGCGAGAAGGTCAGATCGGCCAGGGCCTTGTCGACCTTCTTGCCACGGATCAGCTGAGCCACGAGGTTCAGCTTCTGCGGCGAGGTGCGAAGCATCTTCGTCTTGGCGAAGGCCTCGTTCTCCGCCACGCGGCGCGGATTGTTTTCCTTACCCATGACGATTACTTCCTCTTGGCTTTCTTGTCCGCCGCGTGACCGTAATAGGTGCGCGTGGGCGAGTATTCACCGAACTTCTGGCCGATCATCTCTTCGCTGACCGCAACGGGGATGTGCTTGTGCCCGTTGTAGACGCCGAAGGTCAGGCCGACGAATTGCGGCAGGATGGTCGAACGACGCGACCAGATCTTGATGACGTCGGACTTGCCCGACTCACGAGCCTTTTCCGCCTTCTTGAGCACATAGGCGTCAACAAAGGGGCCCTTCCAAACAGAACGTGCCATAGATTAGCGCCCCTTCTTCTGGTGACGCGACCGGACAATGTACTTGTCGGTCGACTTGTTCGAACGGGTCTTCTTGCCCTTGGTGTCCTTACCCCAGGGAGTGACCGGCGTACGGCCGCCCGAGGTACGGCCCTCACCACCACCATGCGGGTGGTCGATCGGGTTCATGGCGACGCCGCGGACGCTCGGGCGGATGCCCTTGTGGCGGTTGCGGCCAGCCTTGCCCAGGTTCTGGTTCGAGTGGTCGGCATTCGACACGGCACCGATGGTGGCCATGCATTCCTGACGGACCATGCGCAGCTCGCCCGAGGACAGGCGGATCTGTGCGTAGCCACCGTCACGGCCGACGAACTGTGCGTAGGTACCTGCCGAACGCGCGATCTGACCGCCCTTGCCGGGCTTCAGTTCGACGTTGTGGACGATGGTACCGATCGGCATGCCGCTGAAGGGCATGGCGTTGCCCGGCTTCACGTCGACCTTCTTGCCGGCGACGACCTTCTCGCCGACTGCAAGACGCTGAGGCGCCAGGATGTAGGCCTGCTCGCCGTCTTCATACTTGATCAGCGCGATGAACGCGGTGCGGTTGGGATCGTATTCGATACGCTCGACCACCGCAGCGACATCCAGCTTGGTGCGCTTGAAATCGACGATGCGATAAAGGCGCTTCGCCCCGCCGCCCTTGCGGCGCATGGTGACACGTCCGGTATTGTTCCGGCCGCCCTTCTTCGTCAGACCCTCGGTGAGGGATTTGACGGGGCGACCTTTCCAAAGCTCCGAACGGTCGATCAGAACCAGCCCGCGCTGGCCAGGCGTAGTCGGCTTGTACGACTTCAATGCCATCTTTCTGTCTTCCGTTGCTTTGGACCTGGTGGTCCGTTTCGTCCAAAAGATCGACGGCCCCGGACAATGCCGGGGCCGCGGATTCGCGACCTACTATCAGAGTCCGGTGGACACGTCGATAGTGTTGCCCTCTTCGAGGGTGACATAGGCCTTCTTGACGTCGCTGCGACGGCCGGGCTGGCCGCGGAAGCGCTTCGTCTTGCCCTTGGTGATGGTCGTGTTGACCGCCTTCACCTTCACGCCGAACAGAGCTTCGACCGCATCCTTGATCTGCGGCTTGCTCGCGTCCTTCGCGACCTGGAAGACAACACCGTTGTTCTCCGAGGTCAGCGTGGCCTTTTCGGTGATGATCGGCTTGACGATCACGTCGTACTGTTCGGGTTTCGCGCTCATTTCAGGCGAGCCTCCAGAGCTTCGACACCCGCGCGCGTGATCACCAGCGTATCACGCTTGAGGATGTCATACACATTGGCGCCGATCGACGGCAGGACGTCCACACCATCGACGTTGCGGGCGGCGCGGGCAAAGCCCTCGTTCACCTCGGCACCGTCGATGACCAGAACGCGCTTCCAACCGTTTTCCTTGACGGTCTTGGCGACGGCCTTGGCCTTGGCTTCGGCGAGGTTCAGATCCTCGACGACGACCAGCTCGCCCGCGGTGGCTTTCGCCGACAGGGCGTGCTTCAGACCCAGGGCGCGGACCTTCTTCGGCAGATCGAAGGCGTGCGAACGCGGGGTCGGACCCTTGTAGACACCACCGTGACGGAAGATCGGGGCCTTCTTGGAACCGTGGCGTGCGCCGCCGGTGCCCTTCTGGCGATAGATCTTCTTGGTCGAGTAGCTGACGTCCGACTTGCCGAGGACCGAGTGGGTCCCCTGCTGCGCCTTGTTGCGCTGCCAGCGGACGACGCGCTGCAGGATGTCGCCGCGCGGCGCCAGCCCGAAGATCTCGTCGGCCAGCTCGATCGACCCGGCCTTGCCGGAGTCCAGCTTGATCACATCGAGTTTCATCACTTGTCTCCTTCGGGCGCGGCGTCGCCGTCAGCCTTGTCGGCCTCGATCGAGGCTTCGGCTTCCTTCAGCGCGGCTTCCTCGGCAGCGGCTGCCTCGGCCTCGGCGGCCTTGCGGGCGGCTTCTTCCTCGGCTGCTGCCTGAACGGCGGCTTCCTCGGCCAGACGCTTCGCTTCATCCGCAGCCGACTTCAGCGCGGCGGGATAGATCACGTTCTCGGGGATGGCCTTCTTGACGGCATCCTTGACGGTGACCCAGCCACCCTTCGAGCCCGGAACCGAGCCCTTGACCATGATCAGGCCACGGTCGGCATCCGTGCGGACGACCTGCAGGTTCTGCGTGGTGACGCGAACGGCACCCAGGTGACCTGCCATCTTCTTGCCCTTGAACACCTTGCCGGGGTCCTGGCACTGGCCGGTCGAACCGTGCGAACGGTGGCTGATCGACACGCCGTGCGAGGCGCGCAGACCACCGAAGTTGTGGCGCTTCATCGCACCCGCGAAACCCTTACCGATCGAGGTGCCGGCGATGTCCACGAACTGACCTTCGAAATAGTGGTCAGCAGTGATCTCTTCACCGACGTTGATCAGGTTTTCCTCGGCGACGCGGAATTCCGCGATCTTGCGCTTGGGCGCGACCGAGGCCTTCGCGAAGTGACCGCGCATCGCGGCGGTCGTGCGCTTGGCCTTGGCTTCACCGGCGCCCAGCTGAACGGCGGTATAACCGTCGCGATCGGCGGTACGCTGAGCCACGACCTGCAGTCCGTCCAGTTGCAGGACGGTGACGGGAACCTGACGGCCATCTTCCAGGAAGAGACGCGTCATGCCCAGTTTCTTGGCGATAACACCAGTACGCAGCATGATTGCCTCCTTACACCTTGATCTCGACATCCACGCCGGCAGCCAGGTCGAGCTTCATCAGCGCGTCCACGGTCTGCGGGGTGGGGTCGACGATGTCGAGAAGACGCTTGTGCGTGCGGATTTCCCACTGGTCGCGCGACTTCTTGTCGATGTGCGGACCACGGAGAACCGTGAATTTCTCGATCTTGTTCGGCAGCGGAATCGGGCCACGAACAGTCGCACCGGTGCGCTTGGCCGTGTTCACGATTTCCTGGGTGCTGGCGTCCAGAACCCGGTAATCGAAGGCCTTGAGCCGGATGCGGATATTCTGATTTTGCATCGTCACATCCCTCTTGCAGGGAGTTCCAGTCGAGAGGCTGACGGCGCACCATGCGGCGCCAGCTTCGGACCGTATATAAAAAATGCAGGCCGCCCCGTAGGATGGCGGCCCGGCATAAATCTACCGATTCGGCCTTTCGGCAAGACCGATGACAGAGATGAGCCCCATTACAGGCCCCGCCCCTTCCGGTCAAGTCCCTGCGGGGGTTCCGGAATGCAGAAGGGCCGCCCTTTCGGACGGCCCCCTGTATCGCGATGTCCCGGTCGGGATCAGGCGAGGATCTTCGAGACCACGCCTGCGCCGACGGTGCGGCCGCCTTCGCGGATGGCGAAGCGCAGCT
>NZ_CAMZMW010000018.1:0-65928 GCF_947311865.1 Paracoccus sp. PARArs4
AGGTGGACGACTTTTACGCCGCCCGCAGCGGGCTCATCCCGACGCTACCGTGGTCGACTTTCTCACCGCCGTTCTCAGGGATGCCGGCCAACACGGCAGGCTTTCGGAGCTTCAAGATATCGCTGCAAGAGTTGCGAGCCGTCTTGGCTGGAGACCTGGGCACTACCGTAACATCGGCGCAGGCAGCCGATTTGATGGGTGTAAACCGCCGTACAGTAAACGCTTTGCTGAGGATGGGACTACTGGATGGCAAAGATGCGAAAGATCCCGCAACTGATCGAATGCGACGCTACGTTTGCCGAGTCTCAATCAATCGGTTCAAGGCGGCACACATTACGCTTGCTGAACTGGCGGCTCATGTCGGCGAGCTTCATCGCACCGAGCCAGTCGCTTGGAGCGGCCACCGGCTAACTTCGCTTCCCATGGACTGCCGATGCACGAGGGTATTCCGGCGTGCGGAGTTGGCCGTTTACTTAAACGCACAGCCGCCTACGACGAGCAGACATTCGGCGATACGGGATCCTATCAGCTGATGCAGGGGCGCGCACACTTCGCACTGGATCCAAATTCCGATCGTGCCCGCTAAATCGTGGATATCGACAAAGCCCCCGTTAATGCTGAACGGTGCTTCAACAACTTGAAGAACGCCCTGCGTGTCGCCATCCGCTACGACAAGACTGCCGAGAGCTTCCTGGCCTTCATCGACAGCACATCGATCCGGCTCTGGCTGCGTCATGTGTCAACATGACATCGGCATTCGCTGGCGTTCTTCTGCGCGCGAACGTTTGAAATTGGCGGAGGGGATGGGCCTGACATCCAACTCTCTTCACCTCCGGGGCGCCCTAGACGGCACTTGTTGGTAGTGCAACTGCTCTCCTTGGTTCGTATGGTTGAGTTTCTTCCCCTTGCACCCTCACCCGCGCCACCAAGTCGATCAGCGCAGAACGTCCGACATGCGCGGTACCTTCAGAAAGGTTCTCCTCATAGCTCTCGATATACACGATGTCGGTTCCGGCGAAGCGGTTTCGCAGAAACGCCTCGGTGTAAAGGTTCTCCGCGACGGAAGGGCCCCCCGTGCCGTATTTCAACTGCTCGACGGTATAGCCGTGAAGCATGACAAGACCGCCAGGCCGGGCCGCCCGCATCATCCCGGCAAGTATTTCGTCGCGCAGCTTTGGGGGTGCGAACTGGATGAAAATGCCTATCACCGCGTCGAAGCGCGCCTTCGGCCACGGATACTCGGCGGCGTTCTGGATCGAAAACGTCACATCGACATCGCGAGTGCGCGCAACTCTGCGTGCCTTCTTGATCGCGACCGCCGAACTGTCCCACGCATTCACTGTATGTCCCAACTCGGCCAGCCAGACTGAATTGCGGCCTTCGCCATCCGCCACGACGAGGACTTCGGAGCCCGGAGGAAGCCGGTGCACCTGTTTCTCAAGAAAGCGCGCAGGTGCGGTGCCGAAGAGGTATTCCTCTCCGGCAAAACGTTCATCCCAGTTCATGAATCCGCTTTCATGGCCTTTGGCGCGCCCGAGGCCATGTCGGTGCCGGTGTAGGGCAGACCGGCCTGCTTCCATGCGCCGAAGCCGCCCTCCATATGCGCAAGCGGCGACAGTCCAGCTTTCAGGGCAATCTCGGCCATCTTGCCGGACCGCACGCCCGAGCCGCAGTGCAGGACGATACGCTTGCCGTCCTGTGTGGGCAGTGCCTCGGGACGGAAGAACGCCATGGGCATCAACAGCGCCCCGTCGATATGTTCCATCATGTATTCGGGCGGGGTGCGCACATCGATCAACACGATTTCCTGCGCGTCGAGCGCCGCCTTTACCTGTTCGGGAGTCCAGTTTTCGAGTTGTGCCATTATCAGAACCTGTTTGCCGGTATCTTGAAGTAGCTGTTTCCATCGGCTTCCGGTTCCGGCAAGCGACCGCCTCGCAGGTTGACCTGAAGCGCGTGGAGCATCCTGTCGGGCAGGTTGAGCGTCGCATCGCGTTCCTCGCGCACCTTCACATAGGCGTCCTTTTCGACGCCGCCGCCCAGATGCTTGTTCGAGGCTTTCTGCTCTGCCACCGTGCTTTCCCACGCCGGCTCGTCGCGGCCTTCCGCACCGTAGTCGTGTCCGATGAAGATCCGAAACTCGTCGGGCAGCGCCAGGATCGCCATCAGCGAGTCGTAGAGCATGGCCGCCGATCCGCCGGGGAAGTCTGCGCGCGCCGTGCCGCTGTCGGGCTGCATGAACGTGTCATGCGCGAAGACGGCATCGCCGACCACGTAAGTGATCGATCCCAGTGTATGTCCTGGCGAGAGCATCACGCGCACATCAAGATCGCCGATGCGAAACGTGTCGCCCTCGGCAAGAAGCCGGTCGAAATCGGCCTCGGGGTCGAATGCGTCTGGCGTGTTGTAGAAGTCGCGCCAAAGCCCCGCGATCTCCCGAACCTTCTCGCCTATGGCATTCGGCGCGCCGGTCTTCCATTTGAGATACGCCGCGGCCATCAGGTGGTCGGCATGGGGGTGGGTGTCGAGGATCCATTCAAGCGTCAGACCCTCGCGACCAATCCAGTCAAGCGCCCAGTCGGCAGATTTGGTCGAGGTGCCGGCGCGCGCCGGGTCGAAGTCGAGAACAACGTCGATCAGCGCGCATTTCTTCGTCGCAGGGTCAATGCAGATATATTGGCAGCTTCCCGAAGCCTTGTCGTAAAATCCGACGACATCCGGGCTTCCGGGTCCACGGGATGAACTTATCGAATACGGGATTGTCATGCTGTCCTTTCCATCTTCGGTCATTCTGCGGCTCTGGCCGGATCGGCCATTTCGGCGAGGGACTTCCAGGCATCATACTGGGACAGGAACACGCGTCCGTTGAGCTGATCGAGGAAATGCGAGCATTCGAGACGGTCCATGACCGGCCCCTTCACTTCCGAAAGATGCAGCCCGACGCCCAGATCCATGAGTCTGTGGTTGATCGCCTCCAGGCTCTCCAACGCCGAGTAGTCGATCTCGTTCACCGCCGAGCACATGAGGATGACGTGACGCAGCGTGGCCCCGTCGACCACGCGGTCCTGGATTAGATCCTCGAGGAAGCGGGCGTTCACGAAATAGAGGCTCTCGTCCACGCGCAGCGCCAGTATCGCGGGATCGGTCTTTACGTCGTGCCGGTTGATGTTGCGGAAATGGTTGGTGCCGGGAACAAGTCCGACCTCGGCGACATGCGGCTTCGACGTCTTGTAGAGATGCAGCGCGATGGACAGACCCACGCCGAAAGCGATGCCGATCTCGACGCCCAGTGTCAGGGTCAGAAGGATCGTGGCCGCGACCGCGGTGAAGTCGGCGCGCGAGTAGGACCACGTTTTCTTCAGGATCGAGAAATCGACAAGGCTGAGAACGGCGACGACAATGGTCGCGGCCAGCGTCGCGTTCGGCAGGTAATAGACCAGCGGCGTCAGCGCGAGCGCGGCAATGGCAAGGCCGATGGCCGTGAAGGCGCCTGCCGCGGGTGTCTCGGCGCCCGCGTCGAAATTCACGACCGAGCGCGCGAAACCGCCGGTGACAGGATAGCCGCCGGTGAAGGCCGCGCCGAGATTGGCAGCGCCAAGGCCGATGAGCTCCTGGTTCGGGTCGATGCGCTGACGCTTCTTCGCGGCAAGCGTCTGCGCCACGGAAATGGATTCCACAAAGCCGATGATGGAGATCAGGATTGCCGGGATCGCCAATTGGCGGATCAGGTCCGGCGCGAAACCCGGAAGGGTCAGCGGCGGCAGGGCCTGCGGCACCTCGCCAACGATGGAGACGCCGCGGCTGTCAAGATCGAAGGCCCATACCGCAAGCGTCGTCGCAACGACCGCCGCGACAGGTCCGGCCTTGGTGACGATGTCCGCCAGCAGCGGCCCTGCCCCCATCCTGCGCAGAAGCGGCTTCAGTCCCTTGCGCACCCAGAACAGAAATGCCGTTGCCGTCACGCCTATGACCACCGTTATCGGATTGACCTGCCCCAGATTGGAGGCAAGCGCACCGATCATCTCGATCAGCGTATGGCCGCCCGCTTCGACCCCAAGGATATGCTTGAGCTGGCTCGTCGCGATCAGGATGCCCGAGGCGGTGATGAACCCTGCGATCACCGGATGGCTCAGGAAATTGGCCAGAAACCCCAGGCGGAAGACGCCTAGCAGCAACAGGAACCCCCCGGACAGCCCCGCGAGCGTCAGCGCGGCGACGGCATAGCCCGCCGTCCCCTGCTCGGCGACCTGACCCACGGCCGATGCTGTCAGAAGCGAGATCACCGCCACGGGGCCCACCGCCAGCGCGCGGGACGTGCCGAAGATCGCATAAAGCAGGATCGGCGCGATCGAGGCGTAGATCCCTGCCTCGGGCGGCAGGCCCGCCAACATCGCGTAGGCGAGCGACTGCGGGATCAGCATGATCGTCACGATCACCGCCGCGACAAGGTCGTTCGTCAGCGCGGATCGATCATACTGCCGTCCCCATGTGAGGATCGGCAGATAACGGGCAAATCTTGGCTTCATGGCGTTCCCTTGAAATCATGGGCGGGGCGCGCCTGTACGCCCCGCTCGCGGACGCGCGGTCGGCGAAAGCAGTTGCCTGCGCGCCGATCGGTCATTCGGCGGCGGCTTCAAATTTTTCGGGCTTTGCCATCCATTCGCGGCCCCGAAGCATCGCCTGCCAGTAGATCGGCGGTAGCATCTTTTCCTTCAGGAACCACGCGGCGCGGCTCGGCTTCGTTCCGTCGATCAGGAAGGCCGGGAAGCTAGGTTTCAACGCCCCTCCATAGCCGAACTCGGCAAGCACGATCTTGCCGCGCTCGACCGTCAGGGGACACGAGCCATAGCCGTCGTATTGCGCCACGGCCGAGCATCCAGCGATGTCGGCGACGATATTCTCTGCCACTGTGGGCGCCTGTTTCCGCGCCGCCGCCGCGGTCTTGGCATTGGGTGCGTTCATCACGTCGCCAAGGGCCCAGATGTTGTCGAAGCCCTTGTGGCGCAGCGTCGCCTGGTCGACGTCGACCCAGCCCGCCGGATCGGCCAGCGGCGAGACGCGAATGAAGTCCGGCGCTGTCTGCGGCGGGCAGACATGCATCATGTCGAATGCCATCTCGACGCGCCGCGGTTCCTGTTCGGGTTCCTTGACCTCGAAGGTGGCCGTCTTCGCCGGCCCGTCGACCGCCACGAGATTGTGGAAGAAGTCGAGCGTGGCGTCGTATTTCTTCACGTATTCCATTAGTGCCGGGACGTAGTCCTTCACGCCGAACAGCACGCCGCCCGCGTTGCAGAAGTGGATGTCGATGTCCTTGAGACGACCGGACCGATGCCAGTGATCGGCCGAGAGATACATCGCCTTCTGCGGCGCGCCCGCACATTTGATCGGCATCGGCGGCTGGGTAAACAGCGCGGTGCCGCCGCGCATTTCCTGCACCAGTTGCCAAGTATAAGGTGCTAGGTCATAGCGATAATTCGAGGTCACCCCGTTCCGGCCGAGCGTATCAACCAGGCCTTCGACCTTGCCCCAGTCGAGCTTCAGACCGGGACAGACGACAAGGCGGTCATATTTCACGACGCGACACCCATCGAGGATGACCGCGTCGTTCTGCGGCTCGAAGGCCGCGACGGCGGCCTTGATCCACTTGACCCCTTTCGGGATCAGGCTGCCCATTGTCCGGGCGGTTTCCCGTGCCTCGAAGATGCCACCGCCGACCATCGTCCAGCCGGGCTGGTAATAGTGGATCTCGGCGGGGTCGATGATCGCGATCTCGAGATCAGGCTTACGCGACTTCAGGCTGGCTGCGACCGCGATGCCACCGGCACCCGCGCCGACGATGACCACCTGATAGTGCGCATCGCCGCTGTCGGTCGGGGTCTTGCCGCCGTTGGCAACGCGGCGCGCGACACCGCTCATGTCATAGCCTGCCGCCTTGGTCATGGCGAGGATTTCGGAGACGGGCCGCTTCTGCGCCTCGTGAAGCGACCACAGGGTCGCCGAGCGCGTGCCGGTCCGGCAATAGGCCAGCACCGGGCGTTGCACCTCGGCCAGCGCCTGACTGAAAGCGGCGACGTCCTGGTCCGAGACCATTCCCGATTCGACCGGGACATAGCGTGCCTCGATCCCCTCGGCCCTGGCGGCCGCCTCGATCTCTTCGAAGCTCGGTTGATCCGCGCCTTCCCCATCGGGGCGATTGCAGATGATCGTGCGATAGCCTGCCGCCTTGATCGCGGCCATGTCCGTGGCTGCGATCTGCGGGGACACCGTCACTTTCGGCGAAATCCTGTTCAGTTCCATCGTCGCATTCCTCCCATTTCAGTCCGGATCACAGGCCGTTGAGGGGCACCTTGAGCACCGGGTTGCCGTCCTTGTCGGTGGGCACCTCGCCCGCGCGCATGTTCACCTGCAGCGACGGAATGATGAGTTTGGGCATTGCCAGGGTCGCGTCGCGTTCGGTGCGGAACTTGACGAACTCCTCCTTCGTCTTGCCACCGCCGACATGGATGTTGTGGGCCTTCTCGTCTCCGACGGTGGTCTCCCACTGGATGTCGCGCCCGTTGGGCCCATAGTCGTGGCACATGAACAGCCGCATCTCGTCCGGCAGCGACAGGACCTTCTGGATCGAGTCGTAAAGCGTCGCCGCATCGCCGCCCGGAAAATCGGCCCGCGCCGAGCCGCCGTCGGGCATGAACAGCGTGTCGCCCACGAAAGCCGCGTTGCCCATCACATGCACCATGCAGGCCGGGGTGTGGCCGGGCGTGTAGATGGCGAATGCCGGCAGATTGCCGATCATGTAGCGGTCGCCATCCTCGAACAGCCGGTCGAACTGACTGCCATCGCGCTGAAACTCGGTGCCCTCGTTGAACACCTTTCCGAAGGTCTCCTGCACGACCATGATCTTCGATCCGATGCCGATTCGGCCACCCAGCTTCTGCTGGATGTAGGGGGCTGCCGACAGGTGATCGGCGTGGACGTGGGTCTCGATGATCCATTCCAGCTTCAGCCCTTGCGACTGCACCTGCCGGATCAGTTCGTCCGCATGGTCGTAGGTGATGCGACCGGCGGCATAGTCGATGTCCATGACGCTATCGACGATGGCGCAGGCGTCGGACGTCGGGTCCTTCACGATGTAGCTGATCGTGTTCGTGGCGTCGTCGAAGAAGGCTTGGACCTCGGGTTTGATGGTCATGTCCACGGGGTATGTCATGGTGTTCTCTCCTGGAATGGTGCGGTGGATCAGGATGTGACGCGCGGTCGTCCGAGTGGTGCCAGCATACGGCGCAGCCAGAAGCCGAGGATCACGGAGGCCAGGAACAGGGCGACTTCCCAACGTCCCGTTCCCAGGGCCGGAATGGCCGCGCCGGGACAGAAGCCGGCGATGCCCCAGCCGATCCCGAACAAGGCCGACCCACCGACAAGCTTCATGTCGATGTCGGTTCCGGTGGGCACCTGGAAGCGTCCGCCGAAAAGCGGAGCCTTGCGCCGCCAGACCAGGCGGTACCCGATCGACGCCACGATCAGCGCCCCGCCCATGACGAAGGCCAAGCTCGGGTCCCAGCTGCCCGCCAGATCGAAGAAGTTGAGAACCTTCGCCGGGTCCATCATGCCCGAAAGGGCGATGCCGGCGCCAAAGACGACACCCGCGAAAAGTGCAAGGACAAGCTTCATGGATCAGCCTCCGAACACGTGACGGACAAAAAAGACGGTGATGGCGGCCGTCGCCATGAAAGTCGGCACGGCGACCAGCGACCGGATCGACATGCGCGACAGCCCGCAGACCCCATGCCCCGATGTGCAGCCGGATCCAAGGCTGGCACCCAGCCCCACGATGACGCCACCAACGGCGATCATCGCCGGGCTGACCGGAACCGTCAGCGCAGGCATCGCACCTGTCACGGCAAAGATCAGCACGGGTGCGAGGATCATTCCGGCGATCAGGGCAAGCCGCCAACTCAGCTCCTCGCGGCTTTCCGCAAAGATAGCGCCCGACAGGATGCCCGTCGCGCCGAAGATCCGGCCAAGCCCGAGCATCAGAAGAACCGCGCCGAGGCCGATCAGCAGGCCGCCGCCGAAGGATGCGACCGGAGTGAACACAGTTTCCATCTCAGCACTCGCGGCATGTCTTGAGGCCGAGCACCGAATAGAGCGGGCACATCTTCATCAGCGACGTCGCAAGCATGACGATGCCGATGACGGCCGCACCATACTTGAACGATGCTTCGCCAAAGAACGGCAGGCCGCTGAGAAAGGCGAGATAGAGCAGGACCAGCCCAAGCGCGGCGCGCAGGATACGGTCGAGGGTTCCGACATTGGTCGTCATGGCGTCCTCCGAACTTCAAAGCTTACCATGACATATAAGTTTGGAGGCATCGCTTCAGTGATATTGTCACCGAGCGCCGATTTTCCTCGGTCGTTTTGCTAGTCGCTGTCGGCAAGTGCCCGCAGGGCCGGTTTGTCGGTGATCTCTATCCGACCCCGCGATTGGGCGATGAAGCCGCGCTTCTGGAAATCGTGCAGCACGCGCGAGACGACTTCGCGCGCCGTTCCCAGTTCGCTTGCGATCTGCGCATGGGTCGCCGCGATTTCCCTGTCGCCGCCCACCAAGGTCAGAAGACGCTCGGCCAGCCGAACGTCGATCCGGCCGAATGCGACATCGTCCACGACGCGCAGAAGGTCGATCAGCCGCCGCGAATAGGCTGCGAACACGAAATTGCGAAAGGCCGCCTCGTCAGCGACGAGGGCGTCGAAGGCGGGCCTTGGAAGGACGACGACGCTGATCGCGGTCTCGGCCAGACCCTCGGCGTTGTAAGCCTCTTCCGCCAGCATGCAGGCTGTCGTCAGAACACAGCTTTCGCCCGCATCGACGCGGTACAGCACGATGTCGCGTCCGTTCTCGGACGTCTGCGAAACGCGGATCGTCCCCTCCAGCAGGAATAACAGGCTGTCGGGAATGTTGCGCGGACCGAATACTTCCTGGCCCTTCGGGTAATTGCGAATCTGCGCCACCTTGAGCAGCCGATCCCGCACGGCGCGCGGCAGTGCTCGGGTCCCCTGAAACCGTTCCGTCCAGTCTCCGATCCTCATCGTACCCTCCGCGATGGCCAGACGATGCCCTCTTCGATCGGTGTGATGCGGGACAACAGTTCGCTTTTGTTCGACGCGACATCCGCCAGCGTCAGGTCGTCGAGCACCGCCATGAACGCCATTGTCGCCTCTTTCAATGCCCGCGACAGCTTGCAGATGCCGATCAACGGACAGGTGTTTTTCTCGGGGTTGAAGCATTCGACCACATCAAGCGGCCCTTCGGTCAACCGGATGACATCCCCCACGACGATCTCCTCGGCAGGACGTGCCAGCCTGAATCCGCCGCCTCTGCCCCGCCTTGTTTCCACAAGTCCAGCCTGTCCCAGTTCGTGCACGATCTTCACGATATGTGGGCGGGCCAACCCATGCACCCTGACCACGTCATCCACGCGGACAAGGTCGGGCGACCTGAGCGCCGCAAGCTGAAGCGTCCTGAGCGCATAGTTCGAGTATGCCGTGAGCTTCATCCATGTCTCCCGGTGGAAGTTCTACTTGCCGTATAACTTTTTTGCAAGCTGGGTGACAATGTCACTGAAGCGCATGGCGCGGCACGATAGCCGGGGGCAAACCACGGAAAGGAACCATCATGCCGCTGCTTCTTGGAGATATCGTCCCGGATTTCACCGCCGACACGACGCTTGGTCCGATTTCGTTTCACGACTGGATCGGCGATGACTGGGCTTTCTTCTTCAGCCATCCGGCCGATTTCACCCCGGTCTGCACCACCGAGATGGGCCGGACTTCGCAGCTTAGTGCCGAATTCGAGAAGCGTGGCGTCAAGCCCATCGGGCTCAGCACCGATTCCGTCGACGAGCATCTGAAGTGGATCGACGACGTGAACGATACCCAGCACACGACGCTGCGGTTCCCGATTGTCGCCGACCCGGACCTGAAGATCGCGGGCCTCTATGACATGATCCATCCCGCCCAGTCCGAAACGGCTGCCGTACGTTCTGTCTTCATCATCGACGGCAAGAAGAAGCTACGCCTGACGATGACCTATCCGATGAGCGTGGGACGCAACTTCGACGAGATCCTGCGCACGATCGATGCCCTTCAGGCCGCGGACAGGCACCAGATTGCCACGCCTGCCGACTGGCGACCCGGCGACGAGGTCATCATCCCGTCCTCGATCGACGATATCGCGGCGAAGGGTCTGTTCCCGCAGGGTTGGACGACGCTTCGCCCGTACCTGCGCACGACGCGCGTGCAGGACTGATCTGTATTAGATCGTGAAGATGGGCAACGGGACGCATTGCATTGGCGGCGCTGGCCGTTCCAGGACTTGCCGGAACCGCGCAGGTGCAGGACACGCCGCGATTAGTGACGGTTCTTGCTTCAGGGGACTTACAAACCCGGCTGATGGGTATGGTCCCGACCATTCAGGCGGTTCCTCAAGGTGCCTCCGCCTATATCCTGCTTCGCGGTCCCGCCTGCGATCCGGCCCTGAACGACGCCTCTGCATCGGCGACCGCCCCGCAGGAACCGCGAGGCATGAGCCCCGACGGACCGATGCGGCAAATCGTCGAGAGCGGAACCCCGGACGACGTCTGCGCGATCCACTTGCTGAACAAGGGCGCAGACTTCACTATATTGCTCGACGAGATCAGCCCCGCTGACCCGGTCGCGATGGCCACGCGCCTGCTGACACCGAACGCGCGACCTTGTCCTTCCAAGCCGCACCCGACGGGCGGCGTCACCGCCCGTTATACCGCAACCCCGGAGACCTCCTCATGCTTGCCTCCTTCGACGCAGTGCTCTTGGCCCGCATCCAGTTCGCCTTCACGGTCAGCTTCCACTTCCTTTTCCCGGCTTTCACCATCGGACTGGCGAGCTACCTTGCGGTGCTCAATGGGCTGTGGCTCTGGACGAAGGACCACAAGTATCTCGATCTCTTCCGCTACTGGGTGAAGATATTCGCGCTGGCCTTTGCCATGGGCGTCGTGTCGGGGATCGTGATGTCCTACCAGTTCGGCACCAACTGGTCGGTGTTCTCCGACAAGGCCGGACCGGTCATCGGCGCGCCGATGGCCTACGAGGTACTCTCGGCCTTCTTCCTGGAAGCGGGCTTCCTCGGGATCATGCTTTTCGGCCGCGAGAAGGTGGGGCCCACGCTGCACATGGTCGCCACCGCGATGGTCGCGCTCGGCACGTTCTTCTCGGCCTTTTGGATCCTCAGCGTGAACAGCTGGATGCAGACGCCCGCGGGCTTCTCCATTGACCCGGATACGGGCCAGTTCCTGCCGGAGAACTTCTGGGAAATCATCTTCAACCCCTCGTTCCCCTATCGTCTCATGCATACGGTGACGGCTGCCTATTTGACGACCGCGTTCATCGTGGGCGGGGTCGCGGCCTTCCACCTGCTGCGCCGCCGTCGGCGGGGCGAGACGCCGTCGGAAGCGACCAGAACCATGTTCTCCATGGCGATGTGGATGGCAGCCATCGTGGCGCCGATCCAAATCTTCCTCGGGGATCTCCACGGGATCAACACGCTGGAACACCAGCCCGCCAAGGTCATGGCCATGGAGGGCCATTACGAGAGTCACCCGGAGGGCGCGCCGCTCTATCTGTTCGGGATACCCAATGACGAAACGCAGACTCTCGACTACGCGGTCGGCATTCCGAAGCTGTCCTCGTTGATCCTCAAGCACGATCTCAATGCCCCGCTGGCTGGGCTCGACACGATCCCCGACGACGAGCAGCCACCCGTGGGCATCGTCTTTTGGTCCTTCCGTGTCATGGTCGCCCTGGGCTTCGCCATGTTGGGGCTCGGGGCCTGGTCGCTCTATGCCCGGTGGAAGGGACGGCTCTTCGAGATGCCGTGGCTGCACCGCGC
Source organism: Paracoccus sp. PARArs4 (assembly GCF_947311865.1). Taxonomy (NCBI): domain Bacteria; kingdom Pseudomonadati; phylum Pseudomonadota; class Alphaproteobacteria; order Rhodobacterales; family Paracoccaceae; genus Paracoccus; species Paracoccus sp. PARArs4. The sequence continues at coordinate 11,921 of NZ_CAMZMW010000018.1, forward strand.
CGCCCTGGCCATGGCGCCCTCGGGGTTGATCGCCGTGCTTGCCGGATGGATCACCACCGAGGTCGGGCGCCAGCCTTATACGGTCTACGGGATGCTGCGCACGTCCGAGAGCGCGGCGCCGCTAGACGCGGCCGCCGTCGGCACCTCGCTCGTCGCCTTCATCGTAGTCTATTTCGCCGTGTTCGGCGCAGGCACATTCTACATCCTGCGACTGATGAGCCGCCCGCCGGTCTTCGACGAACCGCGCCTGAAGGACGTCACCAAGGGACCCATCCGCACGGCCGGCATCACGCCGGCCATCGAGGAAACCATGCGGCGCCCGGACGCCGCCCATCCGGGAGAGTGAGAACAATGCCGATCGCAGAAGGGGTCGCATTCGACCTCACCTTCGCCTGGGGCTTCCTGATCGCCCTCGCCGTGTTCATCTACGTGGTTCTCGATGGGTTCGATCTGGGGCTCGGAATGCTTTTTGCCGTGGAGCCCGAGCGGCGCCACCGCGACGTGATGATGAACTCTGTCGCCCCTGTCTGGGACGGAAACGAGACCTGGCTCGTCCTTGGAGGCGGCGGCCTTTTCGCGGCTTTCCCCTTGGCTTACGCCCTTATCCTTCCAGCTCTTTATGTGCCGATCATAGCAATGCTGCTGGCCCTCATCTTCAGGGGGGTCGCATTCGAGTTTCGCTGGCGCACCGAGCGTTGGCGCGGTGTCTGGGACATCGCCTTCATCGGCGGCTCGGCGGTGGCCGCGCTCAGCCAGGGCATTGCGCTTGGCGGGCTGCTGCAGGGCATCACGATCGACAAGGCCGCTCGTGCCTATGCCGGCGGCTGGTGGGACTGGCTGACGCCCTTCTCGGTGACGGTGGGCGTGGCCGTCATGGTCGGCTACATGCTTCTCGGGGCGACTTGGCTCATCATGAAGACTGAAGGCGAGCTTCAGGACCGCATGCGCAGCCGCGCCTTGATCCTGGGCATCGTAACGGTGGCATTCATCGGCGTTGTCAGCCTTTGGACTCCTTTCCTGCAAGAGGGATATTTCGTGCGCTGGTTCGCCGGCACCCGCATCCTGCTGGCCCTTCTGGTGGGCGCCGCGGTCCTCGGCCTCGCGCTCCTCCTGTTCCGGGCCCTGCGCGTGCATCGCCACGACTATTGGCCCTTCCTGCTCGCGCTCGCGATGTTCGGTCTTTGCTTCGTCGGCCTCGGCATCTGCATGTTCCCCTATATCGTGCCGACCGAGATCACGCTGTGGGAGGCCGCCGCCCCTTACAAGAGCCAGCTTTTCATGATCGTCGGCGCGGGAGTCCTGATCCCCATCATCCTTGCCTACACTGCCTATGCCTACTGGGTCTTCCGGGGGAAGGTCGATCCCGAGGAGGGGTACCATTGATGGCCAGCCGATCCCGATACGCGCGCTGGCTCTGGTTCATCGGATTGTGGGTTGCCAGCGTCAGTGCCCTCGCCGTGGTCGCCCTCGTGATCCGCCTTGCAATATCATGATGGGCGGCTCAGCGCCACGAGCTCGTCGTGAACGCGGTGGCGACGAAGAGGGTCAGCATCGCGCTAGCCTGCCGGGCATTTGCCGTCAGCGAGACCTGTTTCCGCTACAGCCCGACGCGCGACGAAGACAACGAGATGATCGCCGATCTGCTGGTGGGGCTGACCAACGTCCACAAGACATGGGTCATAGGCCTGTGTTTCCTGCATCTGCGGAACGTCAAAGGGTATGACTGGAACCACAAGCGGGCCCACCGGATCTACTTACTGCGAGCTGGAACTGAACCTGCGAAGTGAGCCATGGAATGCCACTGGTCCGAGTGACGATAGCGAACGCCGTGCGCTGCTCCCCAAGCCTGGACCGCCGGCCGCTGGAGTTTTCCGGCTTGCTCATAGCGACGGGCTGGTTGCGCCGCCTGGATAATGCAGGGCGATCGGGACGTTATATCCGATCGCGCTGTGGGGTCGGTCCTCGTTGTGGTGTCTGCGCCCGTTCTCCGTTTCTTCCTACGCGTCCGCAAGGCTCATGAACCAGTGGGCGTTCAGGCATTCGGACCGAAGCTTGCTGTTAAACGCTTCGATGAAGTCGTTGTCCGTCGGCTTTTCAGGGCGCGAGAAGTCCAGGGGGACATCGTTGGCTTAACCCCACAGGTCGAGGTCGCGCGAGATGAACTCGCTGCCATTATCGACCCGGATCGTTCTGGGATAGCCGACCTCGGCACAGACCCGTTCCAGTGTCCGAACCACATCCTCGCCGCGATAGGTGAAGCGCGGGTCGGCCGCTGGACAGAAACGGGAATGCGTATCCACGATCGTCAGGATCCGCAGTTTGTTGCCCAGGGCGAGTTGGTCATGAACAGAATCCATGGCCCAGACATCATTCGGCCCGACAGCCTCATGGCGATCATCGCGCAGCTTGGCCTTCACCCGCCGTTTCGGGTTCTTGTTCCGAAGCTGAAGACCCAACTCATCATAAATCCTTCGGGTCTTCTTGATGTTCATCTGCCAGCCCTCCCGTGGCAACAAGACGTGGGCGCGCCGATATCCGTAGCGCACTCAGCGATCGCTGATCCAGAGGACAGCCGCGCCTCCGCTACGCTCTGGCACAGCTGACGATGTTTCATTCCGTTTTTCCGCCTGCCATCCGGCCAGCGATCCGAACACGGGCTCCGGTGCCGCTGCGCGTCAGCCTCCCTGGAGAAAATTCGGTTCCTCCCAAGCCAAGGCGCGGGTCCCTCCCAATTTCACCGCTCCGGCCCCGTGTGTCAGATCACCGTCCGGCCGCAGGTCAGACTGCGCCCACCCTGCTTTGCCCTTCGGATGACATGAGGTCATCCAAAGTGAAAAGCAGCGATGGCTTCGCCACTGGCGGGCCAGGAAGGAGAATACGACATGTCGGACCGGAGCGAGACACGGGCTACAGACTGGGCTGCTGCCCATCAGAGGCAGACCTCTGTGACAGGAAAGGCAAGCCTGCCTCCACATTCGGAACAGGCCCCACTGATTTCACGTAATTTTCCTTACCGCTGAAGGCAGAACTATCTGCACCCTGCCAGCAGAGGGTCCCATCCAGCAGCGCCTTCCAGCTTTCAAATGGAACCTCAAGGATCGGCAAGCATTGTTGGGGAGAACTGCAACACATTGGAGGCATCATGCGCTACATCACCCTGCCCGCCCTTTCGTTCATTCTTATGGCCGGCGCGGCATCGGCCCAGACGATGGACGTGGCCTCCCTGCACAGCATCGACGATGCCGACATCATGGGTGCAGATGGCAACAAAATCGGTGAAATCGAGGAGATCTTGGTCAACGATTCCGGCGAGCCCGTCGCAGCTGTCGTCGAAGCTGGAGGTTTTCTGGATATGGGCGACGACGACATTGTTGTCTCGCTTGACGATCTTACCTTCGACAACGGCGACTTCACCACCTCGATGACCGAGGAGGAGCTGAAAACCCTTCCAAAATGGGAGGATTGATCGCCTCGTCGTTTGGAGAGCAGTAATGCGGCGGCGCGCACAGGTCGCGCGCCGCCAGTGGATTGGGTACCACCATGCGGTCCAAGATTCACGCAGTCGGCATATTATCCGATTAACGAACGTTGCAGCGCGGCATTGAAGGAAAGCCACTTTCAATGAAAAAGCACACGCTAACCGCCGCCGCCGTTGCCATGTTTCTCGCCGGGTGTGCTGCCCGTAAGCGCGACGCCGATCCCCTCCTGCCATTTTTTTGAGTTGATGCCTTCATTCTCCATGTACATGGGCGTTGTTTCAGAACTCTGACGTCTGATGATTCACATCGTGAGGCCATGCGGTTAGACGCGATGTATGAGCAAGCCATCACCCGCCCGCTATCGCACGACGAACTGGTCCAGCTACAACACATCGTTGCGCAAACGGGGATCGTTGCTGATCTGGGTCGACAAGAACATGACGTGGCGCGCGCCGCGTGACGAGCGGCCAGCGGTGTTTTCCGATGCGGCCATTCAGTTCTGCCTATCGATCAAGGTCCTGTTCAAGCTGCCGCTCCGCAGAATCCGGTATTTTGGGCTCGTTCCCGACCTTGGCTGCGGATAGCCCGAACGGCAGCATCGCGGGACGAACCGGGCTTTCGCTGCGGCCCGCACGAACGTCTGGTTACACCGTTAGGCCAGAAAGGCGGCGGCGCGCGCTACTTCAGCGCCCCATTCACCTTCGCGAATAGCGTTGCCCATGCTGCTCTCTCTTCCTCCAGCAAGTCATCGAGGCTGTGGTTCCGGCACCACCGCACGAATGCTTTGGCGAGTTGATACTTGGACAGCTTCTCAGCCTTGAGGATCGACGCCATCGACCGTGATGCGTGGCCCGCTACCGCCGGTAGCTCATGGCCGAGTTCGTCCTTCGCAACGGAGGTCAAGGTCGTCCGCAGCAAATCCTCGATCTCTGGATTGGTCACTGTCCCATCCAGCACGTCGGCCGTGCGCAAAATACCCTTGTGCCCGATACTATGAACGAGTGTTTCTTGCTGGGCGGCAGAATCTCCCGCGCTGTCGGAATCGAGAAGCGCGGCCACCTTCAGGCTGTGCGCGTGGAGGATCGTGGCGAAATAGACGACCTTGCCCGCCGTTCCGGCCGGGATTACGGCAATGTTCTTCCGAAGGCCATCCTGCCCCGCCTCCTCGAACAGTTCCGAGATGGCACCGACATACCAGTAATCAGTCAATCCCTCGACGATGAAGTTGCGCTGCTGGGAGAAGAGGCTTTGCGCAAGATCGTAGCCGAGAGCTTCCTGTAGCGGCAGCAAGGCAGCCGGATCGTTCGACGTGACGCTGGTGTGGACTTTCGTCCCGACCTCCCGATCTGTCATTTCCACCACGCGCACGCGATCGAGTTCGTCAGGTCCGACGAGGAACGGTGAATGCGTCGTGTAGAGCGTCTGGTTGCCTTCTGCGAGGCGAGAGAGGGTGTCGCGGAAGTCTCGCTGTTTAAGTCCGTGAAGATGCAGGCCGGGCTCATCGAGGAGCAGGACGGCGTTCTCATGCTTATCCTCAGCCTCAGCGAAGAAGACCACGAAGAAAGACACCAGCCACTGAAATCCCTCCGACCGCTGATCGAGTTCGACCTCGACGCCTAGGTCGTCCACTACAACGACCTTGAGATACTGGCCGTCCGAGGTGATGCGGAGGGTGTCGGCCTCGCCACGGTCGACCTTCGGCTTCCACGCCGAGCGGATCTCCTTCGTCAGCCGGATGCTGGCCGCATTGAGTTGATACTGACGCGCGTCGAGCTCGTCCCGGATCGAATCTAGTTGCGCGCTCTGCTGCCCACGCGCATCGACGCCGGTCTTGCCCATCTCGGACAGCTTGGCCGCGTCGAGGCCAAGCAACTTTAAAAGGCAAACATTCCCGTAGTCGTATTGATCGTCATCGAACGCCTGGCTCGCGATCCGCTGCGCGAGATGTCCGAGGTGGATCAGTGGGCGGACCCGGAAGTAGTTGCTGAACAGCACGAACACCGGAAGTCGCTTGCGCAGGATGGCGACAGCGGCGTCCCGGTCGATGGAAATAGACACGCGGTCCCGTATCTTCGCTAACCGGGCATTCTCGCGCTCGTCATCTTCGTTCACAACGGCAAGCATGTCTCGGAGCCACTTTGACATGGCTTGCGCCTTGTCTCCCGCAACGATGGCGTGCTTCTGCCAGCCGTCCGTGACCTGGGATAGCGACACGCTTGGTTTCACCTCTTCCTCACTAACTTGAGCGTCGAGATGACGCACGAGACGGGCGAGATCGGCTTCCAGCTCACCGTAGGATGGCTCGTCCGGCGCGCCTTCCAATTGGTTTACGAACGTATCGTCAAGGTAGCGAGTGAACCGAAAGGTGATCTCGCTCGACTGAAGCGACGCTGGCAACTCAGCCAAATCGTCCTTGTCGAGCGCGAACCAACCCGTCGCGACAGGAACATTCGTCGGCTTTACCTTACCCGTTGTGATGTCGTTGAGCAGCGCGCGCGGATAATCACGAAGCTGATCGAACGGCTTCACCTCGTCGGGCCGCGAGATCTTTTGTAGAGCTTGGAGAACGGCGGACTTACCGGCCTCGTTCGGCCCGACGAGGATCGTCTTGCCATCCTCCACCTCGAACTCACCTGTATCCCGGACACTGCGGTAGTTCTGAACACGCGCCTTAACTAATTTCATCCGACTACCGCCTTGCTTTCAAAAACCCGTCCCAACCTACCACCGAACAAAAGAGGTTCAAAGGTTATGGGAGCGAGGGGTACTACTGGCATCGAGACGGGAAGGAACGTTCGTAGCGCTATACCCTGTTAACCGCCATTGAGAAGGCCGGGCGAAACGGTTCTGCCGTTGCAGCAGCGTCCGTTCTGGCTTTCAGAACACCCCGGCGGCGAAGTCTAAGCCCATAAAGAACACGATGCTGCATCCGCAGCGCGTTCCGTCAAAGCCGCCCTTCATGCTCAGCGCAGCATCCGAAAAACTGGGCTCGGAGCCGACCTTCGCTGCTCGCTACATGAACGACTGCATTGGCGGTGAGCTGTCAAATGCCTTTGAGCGTCCCCTTCGGGCCGCGCCCCCGGTTCCGGCCTTCGGCCTCCACCCGAGCTGATCGGGTCGAAGCGCGCGGCTGCGGCGTCCGGTTGAACGTCTCGTCCCGAGCCGCCCCCCCCCGAACCCCGGTCCTGCGCGCCCTGCCCCGACGATCTCGGCCCTGTCGGGCGGGACCGCTGATGCAGGCGCAAGGCGCAGAGCGAGACAACAAGGATCGAGCGATGCGCCGGGTGGCGATCGGGCACCTACGATGCCGTTCGGCAATCGACGGATGGCGGACAGCGAGCGGCGGATAGCGAATTACGCATTACGATTAACGCGGAACGCATAACGCGAAACGAGCCGGGTTCGGTGGTCCGCTGTAGAAGGAACCCGGAGACCCGCGCGCAGGCGCGGGCCATGATGGACTGAGGACGTGGCGGGGGATCGACGCGTGCTGCGCCCGCGCTCACCCCCGCCCCGACGATCCTTTCATTTCCTTTTGTCCGCCACGCATCCCTGCGTCTGACGGTCAATGGCCTAGCGCCGCGCGATGCGCGTCGTCGTCCAGGCGGACCGTGTCCTCGGCTTGGCCTGCGGGCCGCACCATCCCGCCTTCCCGAGCCTTGACAGTCAGCCCCAGGGCCGCGGGCAGGGCTGCGCCCTCCCCGCTTTGCCGTCCGAAAGGCATGGAGCCTTTCGACGACAAGCAGAAAGGTCTCGCCCATCGGCGGAAAGCAGGCACCAAGCCCGCGCCGCCCGTCGCAAGAGAAGGACGATGCCCATGTTGGCCGAAGATACCATTGCCGTCGATTTTTGCTGCACCGCCTGCGGGAATATCATCACCGCCCTGACCGGGCCGAGCCATTGCCCGCACTGTCATGCTGCCGCGCCCGATTACGGTTTCCCGACCGCCGAGGCCGTGAAGATCGCGGAACAGAACGACCGTTTTCGGGCGGGTATAATCACCGGGACCGCAAGCGATCTGCGCGGACAGGTTGTCGTGACCTCTGCCGTCAACGGCATGGGCCGGGATTTCGTGACCGCCGCACTCATGGCAGTGGCCGGGGATAGCGAGTTCACCCCGGACAATGACCCTTACGGGGATCATGGTTTCGGCACCGTCACCGTGCTGACCGTCAAGCTGTTCTGGAAGATCGACCTTTACGACGAGGAACTGGTCTACGGCTCGCCTGACCCCGCGAACCCCGCCGCGACCCGGCGCGTCCTGACCATCATGTTTCCCTCCGATTACTGAACCCCCGAACCCGGCCCACTTCATGCTCCGGGTGGGCCGGCCAAGCGCAACAGCAACCGGAAAGGAGGTGAGAACAATCAATCAATGGCTTGAGGCGCGGATCGCGGAAGCGTGGGCGCTCATCAGGAAGGGCGGTCACTCCGCCAAGATCGGCCACGCCTTCCTGACCCAGCACGGGGCCATGTGACCCCCTCGCCTCACCCGATCACGGGTGAGGCACCGATAACACGAACACAACGTCGCAAACAAGGAAAAGACCTATGAAACAAGGTGCCATCACCACCGCCCCGATCCAGTATTTCCCGCTGGATGCGCTCTATCTCTCGGACATGAACCCCCGTCAGGACGTCGATGCCGACCGCATCGACCAACTGGCCGACAGCATCGTGGCCGTGGGCCTGTTGCAGAACCTTGCGGGCCTTGCCGACGAGGCCGGACATGTCGGGATCGTCGCGGGCGGTCGCCGCCTGCGCGCCCTGATCCGCGCTTTCGAGAAACACGCCGACCTGCTGGATCGCCGCCCGGAACTGGCAGAAATCCCCGTCCGTCTGGCCCCCGACGCGGCCACCGCACGGGCATGGGCCAGCGTCGAGAACGCGGCCCGCGAGGATTTGCATCCCGCCGATGAAATCCGCGCCTATGGCCGGATGGCCGAGACGGGCAGCGATGTGCCTGCCATTGCCCGCGTGTTCGCCGTGACCGAGGCGCATGTTTACCGCCGCCTTGCGCTCGCGGCTTTGCCCGCCTCGATCCTCGATGCGCTGAAAGCGGGCGAAATCACCCTTGAGGCCGCGAAATGCTTCACCGTGGCCCAGGACGAGGCGCTTGCGCTCGACGCTTTGGTCCGGGTGCGCGGTCAGGACGTGTCGGCCCACCGCCTGAAACAGCTTCTGCAACCCGAAGCGATCCGACACACCGACCGCCGCGCCGTCTATGTCGGGCTTGCCGCCTATGAAGGCGCAGGCGGCACCATCACCCGCGACCTGTTCGCAAACGAGGTGTTTCTGGGCGATGGCGCATTGCTGGATCAATTGTTCGCGGAAAAGCTGGCGATGGACGCCGAGGCCATCGGGCAGGACTGGAAGTGGGTCGAGACCACCCCGGAGTCGTGGATCAGCTATGATGTGACCTCGAAACTGGACCGCATTTACCGGATCGAGGGCGAACTGTCCGAGGAACAGGCCGAGCGTTACGACGAATTGTCGGAACTGGCCGAGGCCGAGGCTCTGGACGAGGAAGGACAGGCGGAACTGGATGCGCTGGACACACTGGCGCGGGGCGACTTCGCCGATGCGCAGCGCGACCATGCCGGATTGTTCTTGTTCGTGGACAGTCGCGGCGAACTGACCGTGCAGGCGGCTTATATCCGGGCCGAGGATCGCGAGGCCGCGATTGCGGCAGAGGTGCTGACCGGACATGCCGCCCGCAGCCGCGACGGCAGCGCCGTCGATGCCGCCCCGAAATCGCCCATCAGCAACGCGCTGCGCGACGATCTGGGCCGGGTGGCGCAGGGCGCACGGCAGAATGCGGCGCTGCGCGATCCCGAACTGCTGATCGACCTGCTGGCCTATCAGTTGAGCCACGGCCTTGCCTGGCGCAAGCCGTTCGGGCTTGCGACAGAGGACGTGCCGAACTGGCCGACGACCGAGGCCGAGGGCTATGCGCTGGACGACCGCCTGACCGCCAATCCGCCGCGCGACATGTATGGCAAGGACCTTGCCAAATCCTTCCGCGCCTTCCGTTCCAAGGGAGCCGAGCATGTTCGGGGCGAACTGGTGCGGATGCTGGCCGCGCATTACCGGGGCGGGTCCGATGAACTGGCCGCGCTGATCGACAAGGAGACCAAGCCCGCGATCCGCGAGGTCTGGACGCCCACCGCCGCGAACTTCTTTTCCCGCGTTGGAAGCCCTTACCTCAACGACCTGTGGTGCGATCTGCTGGACCTCGCCGCCGATCACCCCACCGCCACCAGCTTCGCCAAGCTGAAAAAGGGCGAGAAGGCGGCAAAGCTGGAAACCCTGTTCAGTGATGCCGACACGCGCAAGGCGCTCGGGATCACCGAGGCGCAGGAGGCCCGCATCGCGGCATGGCTGCCCGAGGGCATGGCCTGATAACAGCGGGGCGCGCGCGCGAAGATCGCGCGCCCCGGTCCCGGCAACACGGTTTCAGTAAGGACAGCACGGATGGACTATGCACGGGAAAGATCATGGCACGGGCTTTCCTGCACCTGTGGCGGGGGCTACCGTGTCGGCCATGCCATCGGCTGCGAATACGCCACCACCAGAGACAATCTCGACCAGTTGGACACCGACCTTGCCCGCGCCGTGGCGCAGGGCGATCAGGCGGAAGCCGCCGATCTGCGCCGCATCAGGGACGGGATCGAGGCCGTCGCCGCACGATCCGCCACGGGAACCTGATCCATGCGCTTCATCAGATCGGCCCGTCACCCGTTCACCGACACCGCCCGCAAGCGGGCCGCGCTGGCCCGCAGACAAAAAGCTGACCGGGAGGCCCTGCCGCTCTTCGCCGCCGAGATCGCGGCCCGTCAGAAAAGCCCCGATGATGTGATGCAGGCCCGCGTGAATGCCAGGGCGGCGCAGAAGGCCCGCAGCCGCCAGCGCCGCGCCGATCAGTGGCGGCGTGCCCGCCGCCTGATCGACGCCATGCCACCAAGGCAGCGCCGCCGGGTCCGGGCCGCGTGGAACGGCGCACCCTATCCTGCCGATCCGGTCTATCTGCTGGATTTCCTGCATAGTCTTGAAATCGGGCGCATCGCCCTCGATGCCCTGCCCTTCACCCCGCGCCGCGTGAACCCGCGCGGTCATGCAACTTCTGAAGAAATGGCGGCAGGCCGGACCTGCCGCCAGTCCAACAGGGAGGATTTTCAGTGTGGCTGACTTTACGTTACTTCGCCATAGGGTTGTTGTAAGTTTCTTTCTTCGCCTCTCGCACTGACCCTTTTCCTTCTGCGACGAAGGTCAACTGGCCTCGCGATTTTCGTGGGGCGCTCTTTTTTCCGCCTGCCGCTATCGTCCACCCCTGATTGCCAGCCGATATGTGATATCCACTCTCTGCTGCTGTCGGGCTGAATTGCCCTGCCCCCCTCCCCCGGCATCCGCCGGGAAAGGATCGCCAGGGCCGGCGCTTCGCGCGGAGCCGCGCCCCCGGCGCGGCGTCTCCACCCGCTCGTTGCACCAGGACGCACCGGCTTCGATTGTGCCCGGCTGTTAACCCGGCCGAACATCGGCCGGGGCCAGGCCGCACCACCCCGCACGGTCTCTGGATTATTTCACACGGGTCAAGGACGGCGCCGCGCCGAAAGGGCGCGGCTTGCAAGCGCCCGTGCCGGGCGTCCCTGACCTCGCATGTCCGAATCCTCCGACCGCGCAGCGCTCTGATGAAGGTTTTCCACTGGAAGTGGACGGGAAACTGCTAGTTTCAAGCGCCAATTGCTTTATGGCTCCTCCCACTTCTCTTGGTAGGTTTCGACAAGAAACGTGGCAATCGCCCCTGCCGTGTTGACCGCAAGGCTGGCGTGGCGAGGTGAAGGCCTGATCGGCAATTTGCCCCCACGCCCGTGCGAGTCAGACAGGCGATTGCGCAACGTGCCGATGCCGTTCACAAGGTTCATTGCACCGCCCAAGATGGCCTTGATTGGTTCTTCGGTGTGCTGGTTCGGCGCAAGATTCAGCAGCTTCGCAACAGTGGCATATAGCTTTGGCAGGTCGTCCTTGTCCGAATAGGTTTCGCCACATTCGTCGAGGATACGCTTGATCACGGTTTCAAGGAGCGTTCGTGCCACCGTGATTGCCCCATCCGGATCGGTACTGCGGCGGGCAATAGCCTTGCCCCATACGGAATGAACGCCCGCCACGTCGAATGTCTCCAGGGCATCAGACGCCACCTTGTCGCCGGGTGCCGTGTTGCTGCCCTCAAGCCTATCCATCAAGGGTGTGAAAGCCTTGTTGATGATCTCGCGCCGTCCGGCATAGGTTTCTGACGCCCGTTGAATATAGGGCCAGAAAGCGGACAGATTTCGGTAGGTTCTTACAAACGGTGGAAGCAGGTCGCAGAGAAAAGGATCAGCCATGAACTCGCGGCGGAGATGCTGATAAACACCGTCGTCTGCCGAACCACCTGTAGCCCGCGCAGTAAGCAGGCCCTCAAGCATTGTCGCCTGCTCAATTCGCGACGATGGAATCTCATTTTGTAAATACATCTTCTACCGCCAGCTTCAGATCCTCCATCACCATATTCATTCCCTGTTGAGCGACAACGGCGCATCGCCGGCAGGCCGGCGACCGTGCCCCAGTCGCGCTGTCGCGCGACCCAAGCCCGCCAGGGCGATGCGGTCGGCTGCGGCGCCTGCGGTCTGTCTCGTCCCGAGCCAGATCCTCGATCGCCGGTCCTGACCGCCCTGCCCCGCCGGTCTCGGCCCATCCGGGTGACGGTCACTTGCGCGGGTTGGCCTTCAGCCCTCGCGCACAACCGGATCATCGGGCAGGCTTTCGGCCCCTCGCCAAGCCCGGTCATTCATCGTCCCGCACGCGAGCATTCTGCCGGAACAGCTGGCGGCGAGGGCGGTTTCGGGTGAGGCCAGCGGGGTTGCGGTTGATCCGGACATGACATGCTCAGCCCCAGCCCTAGCCACCCTTCTCGCTGCCGGTTCGGTCGATTGCCTGGCTCCGTGGCCGGTTGGTCCTGTCCTGCAAGGGGCGTTTCTTCCAGATGAAACATGACAGGGCAGCGCGGCTGACGGCCTTCGGCCTTCAACGACGAATTTCCCTTGGCCTGCGGCCATTCCTCGCGCCCCAAATTCGCCTTTGACAGCCGCTCGGTCTGCCCTGTCCGCAGAGGTTTCATCGAAACGCCAGGCAGGAAAGGAAAATCCAATGGCCACCGAAAACATGAAGCTCCGCGTCAAAACCGGCGAGAAGGACGGCAAGAACTTCTGGGAGGACTGCGGTGTCCTCTTCATCAACCGCAGCCCCGCCGGCGAGATCACCTCGATCCAGGTCCGCCACAGCATGTTCCCCGGCGTCGATATGGTCGCCTTCCCAAAACGGTCGGACGACCAGGAGTAACGGCAAGGGGGCGGCGAAAGCCGCCCCCTTGCCGTTCCATCCAGTCGCTGCCGCGACGGCCTGCGGCCAGACAGATCATTCGCGGCCCGCACTAGGGCGCGGGCCATGATGGGCTGAGGACGTGCTGGGGGATCGACGCGGCCTGCGCCCGCGCTCACCCCCGCCCCGACGATCCTTCCGTTTCCTTTTGTCCGCCACGCATCCGGGGGGCTGCCGGTCAAGGGGCCAGCGCCGCGCGTGCCGCGCGTCGTCGTCCAGGCGGGCCGTGTCCTCGGCTGCGCCTGCGGGCCGCACCACCCCGCCTTCCCGACCCCGTGACAGTCATCCCCCCGGCCGCGGGCAGGGCTGCGCCCTCCCCGCTTTGCCGTCCGAAAGCCATGGGGCCTTTCGACGACAAGCAGAGAGGTCTCGCCCATCGGCGGAAAGCAGGCACCAAGCCCGCGCCCCGCCCGTCGCAAAAGAAGGACGATGCGAGATGCTACGCAATTTTGACAAGCTGACCCGGAACGAAGGCCGCTGGCTCAATCTCTGGGCCGCATTCGATGTGACCGGGGAATATCTCGGCACATTCACCCTCGATGAGTTGCGCGAGAAGGCGCAGGTGAAGGCCAAATGGGTCAGCGCCGTTCAGTATCTGGGGGCGGGCCAGCGCATTGATGAAGCCGCGCTGGCGCAGGACTGGAACGGGTTGCCGTCCGGCACCACCGTCTTCGACTTTTCCGGCTTCTGTGTCTCGCCCGTCCGCGACATGGGCGGCAGCATCGAGGTCTGCAATCCCGGCGAACATGCGTTCTGGTCGGTCTATGGGTTTCATCGCGAGGCGCAGGAATGGCAGATCGTCCATGATGCGGAGTCGGACGATATCGGCGAATCCCTCGCCCGGATCGTGGATCTGACCGGCGAACTGGTCGAGTATCGCGATCTGTCCCATGCCTATGCCAATACCCGCCTGCCCGATCTGGTGGACCTGCTGGCCGAGCGCATCCACGACGAGATCCCCGAGCAGAGCGCCGATGCTGCGCGCGACGACGACGCCGATAATCATCCCCTGACCTATCTGCGCGAACAGATCCGCGCCGCTATCGAAAAGCGGAGGGGCTGATATGGGCTGGCTTATCTATAACCACACCCCGGCCTGCATCCGCGACGAAATCGCCCGGCTTTGTGGCGGCGAGGATGAAGAGCGCCGCAGCTATCCCGTGCTGATCAGCCACAAGGGATCGGTCTGGTATGCAGCCGTCAGGTCGGAACCCAAGACCTCTGGCCGACGCGAGGACGGGCTTTGCCCTTATGGCGACTACGTGACCGACGCAACCGGCGGTTATGTCTTTGCCGCGATCTTCCTGACATCGACCAAGGGCGGTGAGTGGGGCTACAAGTCGATGGCGGAGACCGCCGGCCCCACGGATGCCGCCGCCCATGCCCCGGAAAAGCTGCTGTCGTTGCTGTCGGAGACGGTCAATGATCATGCGACCGACTGGCGGCAGCGGTGCCGCGATCACGCGGCCCGAACAGGCCGCCGCCTGAAGCCCGGTGACGTGATCCGCTTTGCCGAGCCGCTGCGGTTCAGCGATGGCACCGAGGGCTGCACCTTCCGCGTGAAGAAGGAGCGCTTCCCCGGCGCGAACCGCGCGACCACCTTCTTTACCTGCATCGAGACCGGGAAGGACTGCCGGATCAGCCTTGTCATGGCGCGGGACTGGTCCCGCATCTGACCGTCCTGCGCCGCGCCCTGGCGGGCGCGGCGCGCGTTCCCCCGTATCTCAAGGAATATCACATGGCCTATCCCGCCGTGACCGCCTTCCTGCGCGCGCTCGACAGTTTCGACCGCTCGAAGACCCGAACCGAGATCTTCCGCATCTTCTGCGAAATGGCGTATTGCGCCCTGGCAAAGCGTGCCTCGCCCTTCCCCGACCAGCGCGACCGGCTGGAGGCCGACTACATGTCCTGTGTCGGGTTGTTCCCGAACAAGGACGATGTGCGCCGGATGCCGGACATGATGGCCCTGGCCTTGCACACCATCGCCGCCGGTGGCGTCGATTTCTTCGGCCAGGTTGCGGCGGAGATCGGCGCGCTCGATGCCCGCATGGGCCAGTTTTTTACCCCCTACGAGGTCAGCCGCATGATGGCGATGATGACCCTTGGCGACGTGGCGGCCCAGATCGAGGCGCAGGGGTTCATCACCATCTCGGAACCCGCCGCTGGCGCGGGCGGCATGGTGCTGGCCGTCGCCGATGTGATCGAGGAACAGGGTTTCGACCCGGCCCGCCATATCTGGGTCGAGGCCGTCGAGCTGTCCCGCGCGACGTTTCACATGGCTTATGTCCAGATCGCCGCGCGCGGTGTCGCCGGTCGCGTCATTCACGGCAACAGTCTCTCGCTGGAAAGCTTCGATCAGGCATTCACCCCTGCCGCGCCTGTGTTCCATGCGCTGAACGGCCACCCTTTCGCCAAGCAGCGCGAGGCCGAACGGCAGGCGGCGGAAGCCGAAAAGGCCGCGCAGGTGATGCGCCAGGAGCTGCTGCGCGGCTCAGTGCCGGCGACCGCTCGCGCCGTCTGGCAATGACGATTGACGCAGGCAGATCAGCCGTTTACGCTCGATCCTGCTGAATATTTTTTGGCATTCGTTTCTCTATTGTTCAAATCCTTCTGCGACGAAGGTTCAACTGGGCCGCCCTCGGGCGGCCCCTTTCTTTGCCAGCAAACTTATCCACAATTTCTTGGGATCGTTTCGGGGAAAATCCGATCGGCAGAACGACGCGAAGAGCCCTGACTTACCGTTGCCCGATCCCAAGAGAAGCGTCATTGTTCCTGTGCTACCAAGGGTTCCAAAGGCATGATCGTTGCATTCTGCACCTCTGTTATGTTGGCTGTTGTTCTGTCATCTGTAGTCGCAAATCAAAGATTCCCGAAAGCGGCGAACTTACCGATGCAATGGGACTTGGCCGGCAAACCTATGTGGTTCGCGCCCCGAGTTGCCGCTTTAGCCTTCACTCCACTTTTGGCAATTTCGGTCACGGGGTTCATTTTTATGGTCGCGGGGCGGGCTGAAGGTCATATCGCAGCGTTAGTGGCGGTCGCTTTTCTCGCAGCGCATCTTCTGCACCTAATGCTGGTTTATCGGCATTTGACACGCCCCTGAAGGTCCAGTTCGTCCCGCATAGCCGACCCCCTCATCAGTGGTTCAGCAGCAAATCTGCGGCCCGCGCGAGGGCGCGGGCCATGACGGGCTGAGGACGTGCCGGGGGATCGACGCGGCCTGCGCCCGCGCTCACCCCCGCCCCGACGATCCTTCCGTTTCCTTTTGTCCGCCACGCATCCGGGGGGCTGCCGGTCAAGGGGCCAGCGCCGCGCGTGCCGCGCGTCGTCGTCCAGGCGGGCCGTGTCCTCGGCTGCGCCTGCGGGCCGCACCACCCCGCCTTCCCGACCCCGTGACAGTCATCCCCCCGGCCGCGGGCAGGGCTGCGCCCTCCCCGCTTTGCCGTCCGAAAGGCATGGGGCCTTTCGACGACAAGCAGAGAGGTCTCGCCCATCGGCGGAAAGCAGGCACCAAGCCCGCCCCGCCCGTCGCAAAGGAGGCCGACATGGCAGCGAAGTTCGATATCTATCAGCGTGTCACCGATCAGATCATTGCCAGCATCGAGGCTGGCACGCCCGCATGGCGCAAGCCCTGGACCGGCGATGCTGGCGGAATCCCCTTCCCCCGGCGCAGCACCGGCGAGTTTTACAGGGGCATCAACATTCTGATGCTGTGGTCAGAGGCGGCCGAAAAGGGTTTCCGCAGCCCCTACTGGTTCACCTATCGGCAGGCGCAGGAGGCTGGCGGACAGGTCCGCAAGAGTGAGAAATCCGCCATCGTCGTCAAATATGGCACCGTGGACCGTGAAGACCCCGAGACCGGCGAGGAAAAGACCATCGGCTATGCCAAGTCCTACCGGGTGTTCAACGCCGATCAGATCGACGGATTGCCCGAAGCCTATCATGGGGCACCCATCGAGGAACCCCGCGATCTCGGCACCGAGGCAGATCCGGCGCTTGAGGCGTTCTTTGACGCGACCGGGATCGAACGCCGCACCAGCGACGATCCGCGCGCCTATTACGATATCGCCGGTGATTTCGTGCATATGCCGCCGGTTTCGACATTTCACGATGCGGGCGGATATTATACCACCCTCGCCCATGAATATTGCCATGCCAGCGGCGCAGGGCACCGGCTGGACCGCTTCAGCCGGTTCAGCGACCGGGCAGCTTATGCCTTCGAGGAGTTATGCGCCGAATTGGGGCAGGTCATGGTTTGCGCGCAACTCGGCCTGACGCCTGATTTCGGACAATCCGCCGCCTATTGTGAGTCGTGGTTGCGCGCGCTGAAAGACGACAAGCGGATGATTTTCAAGGCCGCGACCGAGGCCCAGAAGGCCACCGACTGGCTCATAAAAACCGCACCCGCCGGGATGATCGAGGAAAGGGCCGCCGCATGAGCGGCCCGACCCCCCTGCCCGTCCTGACCTGCCGCAAATGCGGCAGTGTCAACCCGGTGGTGATGCTTGCGCCGGTCGTCCTGCCCGCCGCTCCGGTCGGAACCTGTATCTGCATGGACTGCGCGCAGGCGCGCGGCTGGCTCGACCGCGACGGCAATCTGAAACCCGGCATCGAGCTTTAGAGGGCGACGCCATGATCTATGAGTTGCGAGACCATCCCGACGATCTGCCGATCCCCTGCGATACGCTGGAAGACGCCCGCCACAGAGCACGGCAACGAGCGGAACGGTTCGGCATCGCGGTCCTGATTTACGAGATCGACCCCTATCGGGGCGAACGCTTCATCGAGGAAATCAACTGAGGACGATCCCCGGCCAGCAGGGTTCTGGCCGGGGGTGATTTTCGCGGCCAGGATTGACGGCTGCGCCGCCCCTCCTGGCCGCGCCGACGCCGCTGGCGCAGCGCCGGAAGCGGAGACGCGGCTTGCGCCACGTCACGGGCTTCGATGGCTGTGCCGCCCGGCATGTTACCCACAGATTTCCTCGCGTCCCTTCGCTCATTGGGGGCGCGTCCCGCTCGTTCATCTGCAAGGCCCTTCCGCCTTGCGGCGTTCGGGCTGGATAACCTGCGGCCGGCGCCGCCAGACCGGGTCGAGGCAACCACGGCCCTGCGGTCTTCATCGGGCAGGTCAGCAAGCAGCAGCTGCGCCAACCGGATCTTTCCACGGCGGCCGAGCTGCCGGCGCGCGAGGCGCTTTCCACAGGCCAGGAAATACGCGCGCAGTTCCTCATATGTCGCCATCGCAGCCCAGAACTCCGCATCGTCTTCGATATCGCCAAATGGCACCAGTGGTGCATCCGCGCGGGCTTCCTCCAGGACGGTGGACATGACCATCTCCGCATCCTGCTAGTCACATGCTTCAATCGCGTCCAGCAGGTTCTGAAACCGTTCCAGCCGAGATAACCGGCCCCCCTGCCCTTCCGCCTGGCAATCATCCCCGCCCTGATCGGTCATCTGCGCCTCCAGTCTCCGTCGGGGTGCCCCAAATGGAGCCTGCCCCGAAAACTTCGGTTTTCGGGGTCTGGCCTCGCCGAGAGTGGGGGTAGCAGAGGCAAGGACAATCGACGGAAGTGGTGCGGCCCGCAGGCGAAGCCGAGGACACGGTTCTGTCTATTGTCCTTGCCGGCGCGAGGGGCAAAGCCCCTTAGCTCTTCGGACCAAGGGTTTGGTTGTTCCCTAGTGCCCGAGCTTCTTCAGATATTTCTCGAAGTGATCCAGGAACTGTCCGCGAATCCAGTGGCTGACCAGCCGGTTAACCTGCCCAATCCCAACGGGATCCAGTTCTGACTTCAGGTGCGTCTCTGTTTTCGCCGGGATCTGCCAAGTTGTGCTGATGCTGAATCCAACATTTTCCTGCCGTTCAGGCTCAATCTGGCCGTAACGGATGCTGTTCAGGCGTTCCAGCAATGACGGCTTGATTTCATTGAGTGCGGCCAGCGCAACCTTTCTTGCAGGACAGCGCGCCTTTTCAGCTGCCCTATTCGCCCGAGCGGCAAGCTCTGCGGGAACAGCGATATGCAAACGCAGCTTCGCTGTCGTCGTTGGTGTTTCCACGGATCTCGCGGATTTCGGCGCGGCCGGTTCTCTGGCAGCGCCTTCGCTCTTTTGCTCGTCTGATTGTTCGAGCGTGGAGGAGGGCGGAGCCTTTGTGTGCGGCTTGTCATCTTTGGCTGGCTCGGCTTCCAGGGGAGCCTCGATCTCTTCCGGATCTTCGCGAAACATGAATTTCTGCGCAGCCGGTTTGCGCTCTATGCGCTTGGTATAGTCCTCATCCGGCTTGACGACCGGAGTGAAACGCTTTCGTTCAGCCATCGGCCTGCCCCTTCTTGATGATCTCGTCTATGGCACCCAGAACGCTTTCCATCTCGGCAATTGCCACATCCATGTGCTTAGCGTTCGCCTTGTTGACCAAGTTATCCCGAATGGCACCAAGCATTCCTTCAAGGTCCATGCGGACATAGGCCGCTCGCTGCATCACCGGTTCGGTGAGTGTCGGCATCGTCGTCATGATATGCATGTAAGCCGTCTCTTCGGCTTCATTCCGGCGTACGGGAACTGCGCTCAGCATGACGCGGCTCGGCGGGACAGCGGCCGGGTCCGCGGCCCGCCTTTTAAGGTTCGCGTGCCATTTCAGGGTTTGCGTGGTTTCGGTGACGTCGGACCGCGACAACTTCGATGGGATCACGATGAAATGCGAGATCATTGCAAGGTCGTCGATGGCCTCTGAGGCTCCACCAAAAGTGTCGACCAGGACCAGGTGCTCCTGATCGGGCATGTCAAATAGTCGGTCGATGGTTTCACCGATTTCGGCGCTGTCCAGAGATTTGATGACCGTCACGTCCCCTGCCCAATTTCCCAGCTCCTTGGCATTGAGCATCCACTGGTAGGCGCTTTCGCTACTGTCTGTATCGAAGATCGTGACGCTTTCCCCGCGTTCGGCGGCGGCGCTGGCAAGACCTTTCACAAGAGTCGATTTCCCGCAGCCCCCTTTTCTGTTCATCACCATGACGACGCGGATGCCGTTCGGGCCGTCTTCTTTCTTCTCTTCCATTTCATCGCCCCTGCTCATTTTTCGGTGCGCTTTGCTCTCAAGTCATGCCGCCGATCACTGCATCCACGGCTTAGTAACGCGAACCGCCGAACGCATTACACAAAGCGCGAAACCGTATACGCCGAACACATAAAGGAAAACGCCATCCTATTAAACCAAAAAGCGAAACATCGAACGCAAACCGTGGAGCGCAAACCGTGGAACGCAGGACGCGATAGCGAAAACGCTGAACGCCGTAACCGAAACGGGCAAACGGATACCCAAAAACTGAAACGAACAACGGGGAAACCACAAGCTTAAAGCATAAACACGAAAGCCAGAACGCCAAGCCGATGCCCCGTAACGCAAAACGCGATACGTTGAACGCTAAACGCAATAACTGCAAAAAGGCTCTATTTTGGCCTGTAGCGGATGTTAAGGGCCTCGCGCGGACCGAACCAGCCAGATCTGTTTTTGCGGCTGCCAGGGCGCACTAGCGGCCGTCTGGCAGCGCGTTTCAGTCGACGGCTTGGCCTCAGCCGGGCATTCGGCGCGTGGAAAAAAGGCTATGGAACCCACGCTGTTCGTGCTATTTGGATCTAAGAACAGAAGCAAGCGGTTGGCAGGAACCCCTTGGGCGAGCGTGAGACTCGCCACGGAGGCCCCGAGCATGAGGCCGAGTACTAGGCGCCGGGTCCGGATCATGCCTTTGGCACTTCCACCAGCGCCGAGCTGAGCGCGCCGGGCTTCAGCTTGCCGAAGCAATTCGAGCGGCGTTCGGACAACTCGCCGCTTTGAGCGGCACAGCCTGCCACTGCCAGCGCAAGAAGGAGGCTCATCACGATGCGGATCATGCCGTGTTTCCTTTCCAGAAATCGGGTTTGTCGCGCCAGTTGCTGCCGAAGCGCCGTTCCGCAGAACGACCGCCACCGAGGACGCTGAGATAGGGCCCGAGGGCCGAAAGATCGGTGTCGAGAATGTTCGAGCTTTGTCCGTCGCGCCACAGCGCCCGGCGGCCGCCGGCCTGCGAGCCGAGCAGGAAGGACAGTTCGGCGTCAGACAGCGCCAACCCGTCATAACTGTCGCGACCTGCCTGGTGGTGCGGGAGGATCAGCTGGTTCTGCAAACCTTCGAGGATCGAGGCCCCGGCAGCGCAATCCCTGATCTGCGAGACGAATTGCACCAGCATGACCACGACGACGTTTTTCTTCCGCAGCGTCGCCAACCAGGTCTTCAGTTCGCGCTGGAAGTAGAGATCGTCGAGGAACACGCCGGCCTCTTCCAGAACCAGAAGGGTCGGGGTGCGGGCGCTGACGGTCTTTTCGATCTGCCGGAAGAGAT
The DNA here is from genome assembly GCF_947311865.1 of Paracoccus sp. PARArs4. NCBI lineage: Bacteria > Pseudomonadati > Pseudomonadota > Alphaproteobacteria > Rhodobacterales > Paracoccaceae > Paracoccus > Paracoccus sp. PARArs4. Next base: position 33,184 of record NZ_CAMZMW010000018.1, read on the forward strand.
AGGCGAGCAATGCGGTCCGCTCGATCTCCATGTTGAGAAGCGCGGTCATATCGACGCCAACGATATCGGAGGCGCTGAAATCCACGATCGGGGCGCTGTCCTGGCCAAAGACCCAGCCATACTGACCGTTGGGGGACCATTCGCCGACACGTCCGCCGATATCGCCCTCGAAGGAGCGGAACCGCGTCGTAAAGTTGGTGAAGTCCTGGAAGGACGGAAGGGCCGTCGCGTTGCTTTCGACTGTGCGCGCCAGTTTCTCGGAATCACTGACCGAAAGCTGGTGCCCCTTGCGTTCCAGAAGCGCCGTCAGCCAGCTGCGCAGCCATGCCTGACCTTCCTCGTCAGTTTCCGAGGCGAGCGGGTTAAGCCCGGTATTCCGGCCTGCGCGCACGGCGGTATAGGTGCCGCCAAGTGCGCGCAGGGGCATTTCCAGCGACTGGTCCTTGTCGAAGGCGATGATCCTGCATCCGGTACGCCGTGCCTGTGCGGCCAGAAAGGCCATGATCGTTGATTTGCCCGCATCGGGCGGGCCGACGATCAGGGTGCTGGCGAACGGCGGCTCGGACTCCGCATGGGCGAAGCGACCATGGAAGGAGAAGTCATACGGTGAATTGGCGCAACTCTTGAAGGTCGTGATCGGCGTCCCCCAATAGCATTCGGAGGCGGGCTTGCCGAGCCGGACCATGTGCAGCGCGGCGAAGTCCGAAAAATTCCGGTTGGAGATGGTCAGCGGGCGTTTCTGGAACTCGTGATTGCCCGGAAACCGCGCGAACCATGCAGCGGCCAGCCCCTGCTTTTCGACGACGATCTTGAGCTTCTTCGAGCGCAGGATGGCCGTGACCGCGGTCACCTTGCGTTTGAGAGCATCGGGGGTTGCGGCATAGACAGTGACGATGGTCTGGCTGTCGCCAAAGCCCATCTGGCCCATTTGCAGATCCTCGGCTGCTTCCTGAAGCTGCGCGGCGATCTTGCCGCCGGCGCTTTCCTCAAGCGTCTGCTCAAGCCGGGTTGTCGCCTTGGCCGAGATCAGGTCGGGCAGAAGCGGCTGGTAGGTGCAGGAGATCAGGATATCGGGATCTGTATAGAGCGTGTCGAGAATGCCGCCATGGGTCTGGGGCGAGAGGTTCGCCACGCTGATCACCGAGGCGTATCGCGTTTCGAAGTCGTCGCCGATTTCCACGGCCCGGTCGTAGATCTCGATGGGCGTGCGGATATCGTCCACGATGGTGCCGGTCTCGGACCGGGCCAGCGGCGCATAGATGCCCGTGGAAATGGCGCGCAGAAACCCGGTCAGCGTGCCGTCGTCTATCGCCAGAAGCTCTGAGCCGTCGCCCAGGGTCTCGGCCACGCTTTGGGCGAGTTCTGCAAGATCGGACAGGCGCTCGGGCAGGGTATCGTGACGCCCACGACTGAGAAAGCCGCCGAAGATAGGCATCCGTTCCGCCATAGATTTGCGCTCGATCACCGAGAGGAACAACACCGGGACGCAGAGGCCCGCCGACGTGATGTTCGCGCGCCAGGCACGGTCCAGTTCCTCACCGAAGCCGGGTTCGGCGAAGGCTTTCGGCTGATAGTCGAAGTCGTGATAGGCCGACCTGATCTTGTGGAAGTGGAAACTGAAATTGTTTCCGGACTTGTCCACCAACTCGGCCAGACGGTCGTTGATATGGGCCAGTTCGCTTTCGCTTGCCGTGAACGGATTGACGCCCGCAATTTTCACGACCGAGACCAGTGCCCCGCTGCGCGTGGCGATGGCATGGTTATTTTCCTCGAAGAGATAGGGAAGCATGTCTTCGAGGTCGCGGGCGCCACCGAACAGTGCCCGGATCGGACTGGGGATAATATCATTCATACCGTGATCCAGAACTGGCGCGCAGAAGCCGCTCAGGCGTGCGCGAGGTCACGACCGCGATGAAGCGCCCGAAATGTGGATTGATGACCGAGGCGGCCCAGAGAGCCGCCCAGAGAAGGGGGATCGCCCAGAGATACCAAAGGCTGTCGAGGAAGATGAACGTGAGGAACGGCGGAATGAAGGCCAGCCCGGCCAAGGGCAGAGGCAGACCAAAGAATCTGGCCTGCCGGTTGAGCCCCTGGATATACACGTTTTCCCGCATCAGGTGCCGGAGCCACGGAAGATCGCGATGATCGACTCGGCCAGGTTGTCACCGCCGAAGATGAAGAACAGCCCGACGACCGTCACGCCGATCCATTTCCAGTCGATGAACTTGGTGAAGATCGCCAGGAAGCCGATGATCAGCAGGATGAGGACAACGGCGGTCAGGGCGAGGTTGTTGTCCCTGAGCTGCTCGATGATGCTTTCGCCGGTATCCTCGAACCCGGAAAGATCGACCTCCTGGGCATGGGCCTGCATTCCCGCCGTGCACCAGATCACGGCGGCGACGAGCTTTTGCCTGAAGTTCAGCATGGGGTAATTCCTTTATGTCAAACGGTTGCGATAGATCGCCATGACCTTGCGGACATGGTTCCGGGTTTCCCGGTAGGGCGGAATTCCGCGATACTTGCGGACCGCACCGGGGCCGGCGTTGTAGGCCGCCAGTGCGAGTTCGGGCGTGCCGAAAGCGCCGAGTTGCATCAGCAGATAGCGCGCCCCGCCATCGAGGTTCTGGACCGGATCGCGCGGATCGACGCCGAGAAAGCGGGCGGTTCCAGGCATGAGTTGCGCAAGCCCCATCGCGCCGGCCGAGGAATAGGCTGTGACCTTGAACCCGCTTTCGACCTGGATCATCGAGTGGAAGTAGGCGTCCCAGTGCCGGGGCGAGAAGCCAGCTGCACGGATCGCAGGGTGGGACGCATACCGGGCGGCGGCAGCTGTCACCATGTCTCGGATCGACGCTGGCGCATCCGTGGCAACCAGCATTGACCGGATCAGCGCTGGTTCGTCTTTTGGCGTTCGGGAGTAAGTAGGATCGTCTTCGGGGCGCGAGAAGACATCGCGAGCCGCGCCAGCGTTTAGAACGAAGCCGCGACTATCGGAGAGAACATCAGCGCCCGCCGCAAAGGGTGTCGCCAACATAAATGCAATGAGGCTGCGGCGGGATAGAGGCCCTAGGGTGCCGGAATGGCCCCCCAAAAATTCAGGATCATGGCTATTCGTCTTTTGGGGGCAGTTGAGCAACCATGGTGACGCCCTTCGAGCCAGGAATGACGGTTGCAGTAATGCCCAAATCTGTTTGGGCATTGAAGAGGCCGGTAGTAGTCTTGATTTCCTTGTATGCGTAATCTGATGGATCGAGAGCTGTGCCGGACTGCTCAGCCCGACGTCGCTCCCTGTACAAGTCTCGCTGAGTGACCACGACGCCGAAGCGACCGGTTTCTGGCTCGACTGCGACCAGATACCATGATCCTCGGACCGTATTCTGCGCGGGAACGGGATCTTCAGCACAGACAACGTGCAGCTCCCAGCCTTCCAGCAACCTCTCTCTGCACATCTCAAGGGTAAGCACCTCGTTGCTAACCTGTATTTGGTTGGTCATGCGACGCGCTCCACAACGTTGTCTGCCGCGTCTGCGACAGACTATCAAAATAAGTATTCGCTTTGCAAGTAGGTGAAATGATAAATATCGCCTACAGATGCTTTGTCGTTGTTACGTTTAATGCTCAGTCGTTTTCAAGCGGCGGCAACCTCAACTGTGCCGTTTCAGGGGAGGGCATTCTCCTGGTGGGTGCTGTCTTGGTATCTTCCGCTTAACGGATCAGAAATCGCGCGGTGTCTAACCCTGCCTTGATCATGTAAGGCGGTAGGGTGAGAGAGTAGTGCCCACAGTTCAGCCGAGTAACCCTCTGCCGCGCGCCAGAGAGGTCCAGTTCGGAGACCAGACTCTCTGACAAGGCGGGCAGTACAACCCTGTCTCGCTTTGCTAAGAGTAACTGAAGCTCAAGACTGGGGCGGGCCAGTTTATCCACGTAACTTTCAAGGCTGATGGGCGCCCAAGCGCGGCGAAGTTCGCATAGATCAATTTCGCCTTCGAGGCTCGCGCGAATGTGGCGCGTGGCACTGCCAGTCCATACCATATCGGCTAGGCTGCCAGCAGTGAGAAACAAGGCGGCTTTCGTGACCTTGGGATCGTGGGCCGCGATAAGGCCAGCTACCCAAGACCCCAAGCTGATGCCAAGGACAGAAAATTTTTTGTATCCGCGCCGCTGCAAAATGGTGATTAGCTGCCGTCCGTCTAACACGGCTTGGCGCATGGACCGGATTGTGCGGCCAAGATTTGCGCTTAGCATGTAATCGGCGTGCGTAGAGCCTGGGCGGTTACGTTCAAGGTGGTATGGCATGGCAATCTCAACAACCGTGAGGCCATGCCACGCAAAAAATCGGGCAAGTTGGGGGTTGCGGGAGGTGGCATTCCAGTGATGGAAGACGACCAGTGCATGATCGGATGACCTGGCTTCCGTAACTTTGGCCCAAACCGTGTTGTTTTCGGAGGTCTCGGTGAAAACTCTCGATGAGAAGCTGATCCAGCCGCCTTCCCAGCTCGTCGCTGCGGCCCCATCATCCAAGCGATAGAAAGAGGACGAATCCTCGACGGCCCTAGCGGCTATTGCGCCAAACTCGGCTAAAGTGGTCACACTCTCGGTCTCTGGAAACGCTAGGTCTCGGCGGAGGTTCAGCTCCAACCTTTTTTTTCCAACATCACTGCGTTGCCCGCAGCGCTCGTCCCACCGGTCCAGCAACTTAAAATACATGCAAACGATCCTCTCGTCGCTTGTAATGACCGCTGAAGTTAGGATCGAAAAAACCATAAACGGCGACCACGATCGCGAATGCCAACAAGATCGAGAAGCCAGCCGCGACGCCTACTAGCAGGTAGGCGAGGGCAAGAAACAGTATCGCGGTCGTGGGTCTCGCCAAAGGCACATGAAAAGGCGCGCTTAAGCCAATGCGGATGACAGCGTAGAGATAGACCGCAACCGCCAATAGAGCCACCAAGAGGCTCGTGAAATGGGTTGGCATACTGTAGTCGCCCCAGTCCACTTGGGCTCCGAGGCTGGTCATAACCGACCGGGCATCCGAGGTGAGCCATTGCCAGATGTTCGGGGCGGCCGTGACGACATACAGACTCTGCAGCTTCATGCACATTGCGACTAGAAGCCCGGAGAGCGATGCACGGACTATCCCTCGAATGATACTCGAACCCGCAGCCTGTACTTTTTTCAAAGGTACTGCTTTGGGCTGCTTTTCTAGAGTCCTGCAAATATGTGTGAAGTCATCGACCAAATTGCACAGCAGGATGAGGCCCGCGATAAACAGGTAGAAACACAAGCTCATGTAAAGATACGCAGCGCCAGTGAACAAGGCTTGATTGACGAACCCATATTTGTCCGGCTGAACGAAAGCCAAAGATCCCCAATCTATAGCAATCGCGCCGGCACCGTCCAGGACCGGACGCAGACGAACACTTACCCACTGAAAGACTCCCGCGAAACCGAGACTGAGGATGAAAGCGACCCAATAGGTATATGATGATGCCTCGACCCGACGCATCCAGCCATCGGGGACGTCACCTTGGGATTGCAGTTCGGCGCGGTTCTCGTTCTTCCAAGTTGTCACCTGATCGGCCACAAAAGCGAAAAAGATGGGCATTAAAATCAGGAAAACGAAGGTCCAGTTTGGTGCCCAAAGGAACCCAACCTGCTTGATGATACCATCACTGCGAACGTAAGTGATGCTGTGGAGCGACAGGAAGTAGGAGATGAATTGCAGTGCGATAGCACCGGCAAAAACCGAGGCCGGCAAGTTGAGAGGGGATCCGTGACTGAAGATTGCCTCCGAGATGCGAGCGAGGCTGAGCCCCTCTCGGGGGGGATCACCCTGGTGGATCATTATAGAGCTGTTGTCCTCTGACGGTTCGTCGCGTTCCGCTTTGCTCTCTGGATCCTGCAGTTGACGGGCCTGGCGACGGGTAGTCAGGCGGGCTTGCGACTTTATCAATGCGGCTTGCCACGCGCTCGCTCCTTCCGGGTCATTGCAACCAAGAACCCTAGCAAGCCACCGGATATTAGTTGTGCTTATCCCCTTCTCATTGTCCTTGAACCAGAGCTGAACTGTCCGAAGCTCGACCCCGTTACGGTTAGGGCCAATCTGTGAAATCGCCTCAGCCAGCAACTCCGGTGTCCACGGCCCTTGCGGGCACCCATCGTTATCGACGGGGCGGCCGATGCCAGCTGCCGCAACGCGCATGAAGAGCGACTTGAAATCTTCATCACTATCGTCAGGAAGAGAAAAATATTTTCCGTTTTTTATCAATGCTATACGGATCCGAATTTCGTCTGATTTCGCCCCGCTTCGTATCATATCGTGACATTACGTGCCAGCGAAGACAAAGCGCGTACCGAGAGCGCAGATATACCTTTAGATTCCGACTGGCTCTGGACACTTAAGTTTGATGGGATAGCACGATGAGGCACAGTGATCATACGACAAGACGCGAAGCCATTCTGACCCAGGCATGTCCTGAGGGCACCGGCGTTCGAGCACAATACCGCTGGAACACGGGCGAAATCTCGCAGATCTCGGTTCCTGCCAATTTTAGCTTCGATCCTTCTGCTGCAGTGAGACCTAAGGCATATGCACAATCGGCCATTGCCTCAGATGCAAAGGCATAGTAGTCATAATACCTAAACGCTTTGCGGATAGGTATTATGTTTTCCAAACGCTTGCTGCGACGATCTATCTTCAGTTTGCTTGCTGGCCACCTTCCTATAGCTATGGCGTCGGCCGCCGAGGCTTACCCTATCGACTGCGCGATCCTTCTGTGCCTTCCTGGAGGCTTCCCTGCGTCGGCTGAATGCTCAGCAGCGCGAGCAGAGGTGATCAGACGTATCACCCCGTGGCCGGTCGAGCCTCCGCTACAGATCTGGAATTGCCCTATGGGCGGGTCATCTGGCGTTTCTTCCATCCCAAGCGATCTCCCGGCCGAAGTCCGCGCCTATCGTGCTGGGATTGAAGTCTGGCTTGTGTCGAAATCATCATACAACACGAGCGATGGGCGCGAGGTCTCTGCGTCTGCGATGCGTCAGTTCTACGATGATGCTGGTAGTTTCCAAAACCAAAGCGTGTCGGTTTCATTAGTGCCAGGGTGGGTGGAAAGCCAAGCTATTGCTCACACAGGAAACACTCTTGCAGGCGATCGTGGCAACTTCCGCGCTGTGCTGATGCAGTACCACGATCACGCAGGGACGGCGAACTACGAATGGATCGACTACTGATCCTTGAGCAATCACGATGTTCTCATACAATAATTGCCGCGCGACCCCACTTGTCGTAGGCTTCGCAGTTAAAGCCCCAAAGAGGAGCATGAGCAGAATCAGATAGTTTCCCCAAAAGAAAACCCCCCGCACGGGAACCGCACGAGGGGGCTTTGGAATGTAACACAGGTTTGGCGACCTGCATTGCTCTAACGCTTACGAGCATAGTTACTTTCCCAGCCCTGAAAATCAAGAGCAAAAACGCATCTGTGCGAACACAGAGCTATTGCCTGCGGAACCTGTGCCTCAAAAAACATGAGGACAGAGATGGCATTCCAGAAGGCGGCGCATCCCGCCGCTACGCGGGCCTACCGCGACTCCGAAGACAGACACCCGGCGCTGCCGGGCAATATGCAGCGCGACAACTTCGCGATCATGGTCGAACGCGTGGCGCCGCGCCTTGGCGTGGGGCCGGCAGCGGCGCATGCCTTTGTGCGCCTGGCAGCAATGACACGACCGAGCGACTGGACCAGTCAGGACAGGACACCTTTCATCTACGCGGAAGCCGGCGAGGTCGCGAAGATGCTTGGCCTGTCCCAACCGCGGACCCGCGCAATCACCGCTGAGCTGGAACGCACCGGTCTGATCGAGCGACGCACCGGGGCCAATGGCAGTCGGTCGCGGGCGGCAGGAACCGGTCTTTATTTCGGCGCAGCGATTGCGCGCGCCGACGAATTGATGGCCCTGGACGACCAGCTGACCGCAGAGCGACAGCGGGCCATCTTTCTGCGAGGCCAACGCAGCACGGCCAAGCGCTATCTAAAGCACACGCTGGAGCGCCTGTCCGAAATCAGCCCGTACTGTTCCGAAGCTGCCGCAATCCGGCAGGAGGTGGCAGCGTGGCCCTCGGCGGACCGGCTTCACCGGATGGACCTTGCAACACTTGCGGCGCATGTAGATGAGGCGGACCAGCTGTGCAGAGCCGGGCTCGATCTTCTGGAAAAAAGGGAAAAAACAAGCGGTGGGCCGCTCGAAAATGAGCGACCTTATATACAAGATACAACCAAAGAATCATCAGTATCCTGTAACGAGCCCGTCGATATGCAGAGCGCGGGCAAGCCCGCGCAAGATAAAATCCATATCGTCCCGCCTAACGGCGGTCCGAACTGCAATGAAAAAAATAATGGGGCCGGCAGAGAAGCGTTCAAGAGCGAATTTATCGCCCGGCTTGGACCACAGAGGCTCTTCAATCTCGCGTCACCGGAAATGCAGCTCTACCTGTGTGGACGCGCGGAGCCTGAATACCTGCGTTTCTATGATTTTGTCTGGGCTGCCGAGCGGCGGGTGCCTGAACTCGGGATCAGCCCCGACGCCTGGAACACGGCCCGCGAGGTGATGGGCGAGGATAGCGCCATGCTGTCGATCCTGATCCTCGATGCTCGTAAATCAGAGCCGGGGAACATTATTTTCAAGCCCGGCGGTTATTTGCGGGCCATGACCGACCGCTATCGCCGGGGCGAGTTACACCTGATCCGCAGCCTGATCGGGCTCAGCGAACGACAAAGGGCAGGGCACGGATCATGAAACCCGAATTGGCGGCCGCTGCGATCTTGCTAATATTCATTCACCCGGCATTTGCGCAGGCACCGCTCTGCATCCCGCCGGAAGAACCCTTCGTGCCGGCCGACGACGCAGCTTTCGGGGAATATGGCGACCTGGTGGCAGAAGATTTCGAGCGGTATTTTTCGGAAGTCGGGCCATACATCGCTTGCCTCGACGCCGCGCGGCAGGATGCCTTTGACCGTGCGCGAGAGGTTTCCGCACAGCACGAAGCGTTCTGGAAACGGGCCGACGAGATGGGACTGACGGAAGAAGTTGCACCGGATGCTGACCCGAAGTGACTTTCCAGTCGATGCCGGACCGGCGCTCGATCCTGATTGTCTCGCAGCCGGTTTCGGCACCTTACCAATAGCGGCGGCATATGTTCCGCGTAATCATGATGTCGGCAAGATCCCTGCCATCCGGCAGGTTGCAACTGCCGATCCATCGGTCATGACTGCGCCGCCCATCGGTCCGACAGACAAGATGGGCCCCTTCGACCAGGCGTTGCATCTCGATCTTTGCGCGCTGTCCGGCCGGCGTGCCCAGCTCGGCGCAATCGAGCGATCCAAAGCGAATGGCATGTCCTCCGACTTCGATCGTGTCGCCGTCGCGCACATGTGTGACCGGACCTGCGATCTTCTCCGGGGCCAGGATAGGGACCAGCCACGGAACGTAGTCGGGAAATCGCTCCGCCGGGTCGATGGTGACGATCGACAGCGCCAGGAAGCTGAGGACAATAAGAGCAGAGGACTTCATGCCACGGTTTCTAGCAGAAAAGCGAGATTTGTTCACGTAATGTTTCCATCGTTCAATGCGAACCTGGTAAACTCCAGCTGAAAGGAGAACGAGTCATGACCCGGCGAGTAACGGGCGAAAGTTGGTGATGGCCTGAAGGGTGGCATATCAAGGCGGTGTTCAAGACGCCGTCAGTTCTCAGCAGAGAAAAGGATACGCCACATGTCATTGACTACCATCAAGCAGCTGCCCGATCCATCCGGATTCAGCGCCGACCCGTTCACCGAGATCATCCGTGACGGCGCGCGGAAGGTGATCGAGCAGGCTATCCACGCGGAACTGGCGGCGTTGATGGCCGCGTTTGCGGACGAGAAGCTTGAGAATGGGACATCTCGTTTGGTGCGCCATGGGCACCTCCCTGAGCGCGAGGTGATGACCGGGATCGGCCCCGTGCCGGTGAGGGTTCCACGGGTGCGGGATCGCAAGCCGGGCGAGGAGAAGATCAGCTTCACGCCCAGCATCCTGCCGCGATATCTGCGCAAGGCGAAATCAGTCGAGGAGCTGCTGCCTTGGCTTTACCTCAAGGGCGTCAGCACCGGTGATTTCAGCGAGGCGCTGGCGGCTCTTCTGGGCCCGAACGCCAACGGGCTGTCGGCCAAAACGATCTCGCGGCTGAAGGCGGATTGGTGGAACGACTACGAGGCCTGGCAGAAACGCGACCTGGGCAACCGGCGCTTCCTCTACATCTGGGCCGACGGGGTCTATTTCAAACCGCGCATGGCTGAGGAAAAGCAATGCGTCCTGGTGATCGTCGGGGCCGATGAATATGGCCGCAAGGAACTCTTGGCGATGACCGACGGCTTCCGCGAAAGCACGGAAAGCTGGCGGGAGCTCTTGCTGGATCTCAGGCGCCGGGGCCTGAAGCAGGATCCGAAACTGGCCATCGGCGACGGCGCCCTCGGGTTCTGGACCGCGTTGCGAGAGGTCTTCGCGACCACGCGGGAACAACGCTGTTGGGTTCACAAGACAATGAACGTTCTAAACGCGCTGCCGAAATCACTGCAGGAGAAAGCCAAGGGCCATCTGCACGACATCTGGCAGGCGGAAACCAAGGCCGAGGCCAGCGCCGCCTTCGACTTTTTCGTCGATACCTACGGGGTAAAATACGACAAGGCCGTTGCCAAGCTGGTCAAGGATCGCGCGGAGTTGTTGACCTTCTATGACTTCCCGGCCGAACACTGGAAACACATCCGAACCTCGAATCCGATCGAAAGCACCTTTGCCACCGTCCGCCACCGCACGAAGCGCACCAAGGGATGTCTCAGCCGCAAGACCGGGCTGGCCATGGCCTTCAAGCTGATGATGTCAGCGCAGCGGAAATGGCGCAAACTCGATGGCCAGAACCGCCTGCCGGAAATCATCCAAGGGGTTGAGTTCCGCGACGGCCTCCGCCAACTTCAAGTCGCCGCCTGAGCAGGCGTCACCAACTTTCGCCCATATCTCTGACCCGGCCCATTCAGATCAGAACTGCCAGTCAGGGCGAAGTGGCGGCCTTCCTGCAGCGCCAACGCGAAGAGGAAGGCAAAGCCGCCCGTGTAAAATCGGCTCGCAATCGCGATTGGCAGAACGGCTACGACGAATCGGATCTAGAGTGCGAGGCGTGGGAGCAGGCTGCGGCGCATTTGCTGGATGAGGGCCGTGAGATCTTTGGCAGTGAAGCTGCGGCGCAGATGCAGTTCGATCGCATCGTCAAACGTCGGGCAAAGGCATCTTCGCAACAAACTTTGCTCGATGGATCAATGACCTCCCTGCCCCATGTTCAAAAAGGATCGTTTTTGAACACTGTGAGATAGGTGCAGGAGAGGCGGGCATTCAGTGATCCGCGTTACAGCTTTGGAACTGCCGCTTGTGAATGCGTTTGCCCGCCTGAGAAAGCAGTATGACCTTTTGGTCGGGCAAAAGGTCAAAATGGCGTTTTTGCTTGACACTCGCAGGCTGTCTTCGGGATCGGCAATTACGGTTCTAGCTATAGTCACATCTCTTGGGCAAACTGTTTCACAGCTGTAGAACAGCACCGACGCGAAGAGACTATAGCCCGTTCATTCAGCGAGGGCCTTTGGCATCCTTCAGCATCAGATCGTCATGGTCACGACGACAAGTCACCTTTCTCATGTCCAAACAGCTGAGCGCCCTGATGCGCGTGATCTGGCCTTTCGAACTCGAGGGTCGAATGCGAGATGGCAAACTGCTCACTCAGGCGGTGTTTGATCGCTGCCTTCACAGCCTCGATGCTGCGCCATCCCTGGTCGGTCAGGATCACGTGGCAGTCGAGCGCAGCATCGTGTTCCTGCATCTGCCAGAGATGGACATGGTGGACATCCTGGACGCCCTCTGTTTCGCGAAGTGTGCGGACAACGGCATCTCCATCCATGTCCGGGGGGCTGCCCAGCATCAGCGTCCGGATCGGATCGCCAATTTCGGTCGCCGCCAGATAAAGAATATAAAGAGCAATCCCGATCGTGATGGCCGGATCGACCCACCGCAGGTCGTAGAGCAGGATCAATGTGCCACCGACTATGACTGCAACTGATGCAAGAGCGTCGGACAGGTTATGCAGAAACAGTGCGCGAATGTTGACGCTGCCTTTTTGCATCGACCAGGTCAAAAAGGCCGTCAGCGTATCGATGACCAGCGCCACGCCACCGAGGATCACGACGGTCCAACCAGCAACCTGCGGCGGGTCGATCAACCGCATGCCGCCTTCGTAGAGCAGGTAGACCCCGATCAGGATCAGCGTCGTGTAGTTGATCAAGGCGGCGACGATTTCGATCCTGCCATACCCGAAGGTCATGGCAGGATCTGCCGGACGGCGGGCGATCTTGCGAGCGGCGAAGGCGATGACCAGCGACGCCATGTCCGAGAAGTTGTGAAGCGCATCGGCAATCAGTGCCAGGCTGCCCGACAGAAGGCCGCCGATGATCTGAGCAACTGTCAGGAGGGCATTGGCCCAGATCGCCAGCGATACGCGGCGATCGCCGCTGGAGGCATCGAGATGCGTGTGACCCTCCCCATGTGGCATGTTTCATCTCCAAGGCTGTTGTCGATGTCATTGCTGTCCGTATTCTGACCAAGCGCAAATCTAAAAACATTCAGAATTTATCGGGACAGGGACCCATATCCGATCTATCCAATGCGAGATCCTGCTATTCCAACGCGCGGCGGATCTTCGGCACCGCATAGCGGGAGTCCTCATGATAATCGATGATGCTGACAAAGCGTCCATCAGCATCGAACAGGAACACACCCGCCGTGTGATCCATCGTGTAATCACCACCATCCCGGGGCACTTTCCTGAATGACGCTCGAAACCCGGCGACGGCCTGCTCAATCTGGGGCAGGGGACCGGTCAGGCCATCAATCCGCGGATCGAAGTTCGACAGGTAATCGCCAAGAACTTCAGGCGTATCGCGTTCGGGATCGACCGAAATCAGCACCGTGTTCATCCGGTCGGCCTCGGGACCGATCTCTTCCAGCCAGATCGAGATATCGCTCAACGTGGTTGGGCAGATGTCGGGGCACCAGGTAAAGCCGAAGAACACCATCGTCGGACGGCCGAGCCAATCCTGGGGCCGAACCGTGTCGCCTGACTGATCCGTCAGGGAAAAGGACATGCGGTCAATTGGCAGTGGGAGGACGCTTGCGGCCTGCTGATCCCTGTCTTGGGTCTGCCACCAGCCGAGTGCGAGCATGAACAGGACTGCAGCTGCAGCCATGGCGCTGCCGCGCAGCAGGGTCGCAGACCTCATTCGTCAGGCGAGAGGCAGGTCGGCTCGCTTGCGCCGATATTCTGGACGGTGACGGGAATGGTCACCTCGCCGGCATCGCGAAACGTCAGGGTCACGGGAAAGGTCTCGCCCTCTTCCAGAACTTGGGTCAAATCCATCAGCATGGCGTGATAACCCCCCGGTTCCAGCGCGACCTGGCCCCCTGCGGGGACCGGAACCTCCATCGCATGGGGCATCGACGCGACACCGTCGGTCATGACTGTCTGGTGCAGCATGGGCATATCTGCCGCAGGTGTGGTGATGGACATCAGTGCATCATCTGCCGTGCCGGAATTTCGGATGGTCAGATAGACCACGCCGGGCCGCGCTGTGCCAATGGAGGCACGGGACCATGCCCGAGAGACCTCCAGGGGACCGACCGTTACGGTTTCGCAGGCCAGGGCAGGGCCCGCGGCGGCGATCAGGGCGAGGGTGGCGAAGATGCATTTCATGTGGGTCACAATCTGGCTTGAAGGTCGGCGACGATTTCGGATGCGGGCGTGCCGTAGGTGAACTGGCCAAGCCAGTCCCCCTCGGGGCTGATCAGGTAAAGGCCAGGGCTGTGGGACATGGCATACCCATCAAGAGCCTCCAAATTGGCTTCACGCTCGTAATAGATGCGAAAACTGTCCGCCGCAGCGCGGGTTTGTGCCGCATCTCCGGCAAGGCCCAGGATTGAGGGATGAAACGCCTCGGTATACTCGGCAAGACCCATCTCCCGGTCGCGCTCGGGGTCGATCGAAATGAACAGCGGCTGCACCTCGCCTGCCTGATCACCCAGATCGTCCATGACCTGAGCCACCTCGGCCAAGGTGGTCGGGCAGATATCAGGGCAGTTCGTGAACCCGAAAAATACCAGAAGATGCTTGCCCTCGAAATCGGCCGGGGTGCGCAGGCGTCCTCCCGCGTCGGGTAGGCTGAAGGTCGGACGAAACGCCGCCTGAGCGATCGGTTCGGGGCTGCGGTCGACGAGCAGAAAGGCCGCGCCAACAGCCACCAGCGCCACGGCAACAGCCGCCCAGAGAAATTTTTGAAGCGTGGTCAGCCGCATGTTGCCCGCATCCGTGATCGTTTCCCGAGGCCTAAAGCCTCTAGCCACATGAGCTTCAAGCGAGAAAGCCTGCCGTCACGCATTGGTGACACCAAAGTCAGCCCAGAATTGTCGCCAACAGGTTCACGTTCAGCACGATGATGGTGACGGCGATCAGGGCGCACAGGCCGGTCAGCCAGCGCGGGGATACCATCGGCCCCATCTTGGCGCGGCTAGCGGTAAACATCACCAGGGGCACGATCGCAAAGGGCAGCTGGAAGGACAGCACGACCTGACTAAGGATCAGCAATTGTCCTGTACCCTCTGTGCCGTAGATCAGGATCACCACGGTCGCGGGCAGGATTGCGAACCCCCGGGTGATCAGGCGCCGTAGCCAGGGTTGCAGCTTCAGCCGGACAAAACCCTCCATGACGATCTGACCGGCCATTGTGGCGGTCACGGTCGAGTTGAGACCCGAACACAGCAGTGCAATTCCAAACAGGACCGGAGCGATGGACGATCCCAGAAGCGGCTCCAGAAGCAGGTGCGCCTTGTCGATCTCGGTCACGTTGTTTTCCCCAACCGTATAAAAGGCAGCGGCGGCCAGGATGAGGATCGCGCAATTGATCAGCAGCGCGAACATCAGCGCAATGGTCGAATCCCAGGTTGCCAATCGCAGGGCCTCCCGTTTGGAGGGCAGGTCCAGCCCGTAGGCACGCGTCTGCACGATCCCGGAATGCAGATAGAGGTTATGCGGCATCACGGTGGCCCCGATGATGCCAAGCGCCAGATACAGCATGTCGGGATTGCCGATGATCTCCCGGCTTGGTGCAAAGCCCGCGATCACCGCACCCCATTCGGGGTCGGCCTGCGCGATCAGCACCCCGAAGCAGACAGTGATCGTTCCCAGCAAAGCGATGATGAAGGCCTCGACCCACCGGAAGCCCTTGTTCTGAAGCCACAGGATCAGGAACACGTCAGCAGCGGTGATGAATATCCCGATTTCGAGGGGGATGCCGAAGAGGAGATTTAGGCCGATGGCGGTGCCGATGACCTCGGCCAGATCGGTGGCGATGATGGCCAGTTCGGCAAAGATCCACAGTGGGATCGACACCCACCGGGGATAGGCATCGCGGCACGCTTGCGCCAGATCGCGCCCCGAGGCGACCGCAAGGCGGGCGCAAAGCGATTGCAGCAGGATCGCCATGATGTTCGACAGGAGGGCTACGAACAGCAGCGTGTAGCCAAATGCGGCGCCGCCCGCCAACGAGGTCGCCCAGTTGCCGGGGTCCATATATCCGACGGCGACCAGATAGCCGGGACCGATAAACGACAAAAAGCGCCGGAAGCGGGTCGTGCCGCCGCCCACGGCGATCGTACGGAAGACCTCGGATAGGGACGGGGTGTCGCGCTCATGGCGCCAGGCAGAACGAGACATTCAGCGCGACCTTCTTCGAGAGGAAAAGTTAGCTGCGGCTAACAATCTACCCGTTGGCTTTACCCGTCAATCGATAAGTGCGACACTTGCGAGATGACCGCAGACAATCATGCCACCGCAACCGCCAGCGATACTGTGCACCCGGACAATCGGGCAGAGGCCTTTCATGGCGTCCGTGCTGCCCGGCGCAACGAGTTGGCCGAAGACTACGTCGAACTGATCGCAGAGCTGATCCATGAACAGGGTGAAGCCCGGCCGGTAGATATCGCGGCACGATTGGGGGTGCGCGCGCCGACGGTCACCAAGGCCCTGGATCGCTTGGCCCGTGAGGGGCTGATCACCCGCGAGCGATACAGGTCCGTCTTTCTGACAGAAGAGGGACGACGACTGGCACTGGAATGCCGCCGCCGCCATGCCATTGTGCTGCGGTTCCTGATCCGCCTCGGCTTGGATGCCGAAACGGCGGAACGAGATGCCGAAGGGATCGAGCATCACGTCAGTGAGCGCACACTGGCCTTGTTCGCGGCCTACGCCGATCGGGCTTAGGCCGCCCGGTCAGGATGCCTCCACGGCACTGCGCACATCCGCGAGCAGGCTGTCCATGCTGATATCCGTCATCTGACGACCATTGAGAAAGAAGGTCGGTGTCTGGCGTATGCCGATCGCCCCGATATCGGCTGCATCCTGATTGAGGATGCCGACGATATCGGGGGACAGACGGGCTGTCTGCGCCTTTTCCATATCCAGACCGGCCGCAGCCGCAATTTGCCATGCAAGGTCCATTCGCGGTGCGCCATGGACAGCCCATTCCGGCTGCCGTTCCAACAGCGCATCGAGGACAGGCTCGAACTTGTCCTGCATGCGCGCAGTCTCCAGGATGCGGACCGCCTCGTCGGACCCGTCGTGAAACACCGCATAGCGCATCACGATGCGGACCTGATCGGGAAACCGCTCGCGGATGTCCTGAACGACCGGATGAAAGGCGCGGCAAGCCTCACAAGATGGATCAAAGAACTCGACCAGCGTGACCGGGGCGTCTTCTGGTCCAAAGCTGGGCGCGTGACCGCGGACCAGCATGTCTGTTTCCACAGCCGGGGCAGCAGCGGCCAGAGCGTCCGCTTCGGCCTGACGATTGCGCGTCAGCACGAGCGCGCCGCCGGCAAAGGCGGCAATCCCGATGGCAGATGTTCCGATGAGTACGGTGCGGCGGTTCATGGGCGTTTTCCTTTCGACAAGATGAGGCAGGCCAGAACGGCTGCAAATGCGGCAAATGCAAGATAGGGGATGGGCAGGCTCAGGATCGTCTGCGCCTGGTCGGTGCAGGACGGGCCATCCTTGGTGCAAGGCGCGATGCTCTGCGGGATCAGTCCCGCGTAAAGTCCCGAATGCCAGCCGGAAAGGACCAGTCCGGCCAGCGCCAGCGGCAATCCGTAGAGACGTGCCAAACCGTCACCGCGCCACAGCGAGATTGCTAGGACAGGCACTAACGGAAACATGGCGATCCTCTGATACCAGCACAGGGTGCAGGGCATCTGGCCCAGTATCTCGCCGATGAACAGCGCGCCAAGCGTAGCCACGAGTGCGACCAGAAAAGCGGTTGATATTGCGATATCGTTCCGGGACAGGCCCCGGGGGTCAGGTGCGGTCAAAAGAGAGTTCCTTCGAGCGGGAGGGACGGAGCATGGCTGTCAGCACAAGCAAGGCGCCGAGGCTGATCGCGATGTCGGCCCCGTTAAAGGTCGGCCAGTGCCAATCACGCCAGTAGACATCCAGAAAATCGGTCACGGCACCTTGCCGCAGGCGGTCGATGATATTGCCCACAGCGCCACCCACGATCAGCGCGAGGCCTGTGCATTCGCGCTTCGTGTCCGCCCGGAAGGCCATTCCCGCAAAGATGATCGCCAGAGCGCCTGTCAGGGCAACCATCAACAAGGGACGACCTGCCATAAGGTCCGACATCATGCCGAAACTCGCCCCTTCGTTGAAACCAAGCGTCAGATTGAAGCCGGGAGAGACGGCATGAACCTCCCCGGGAGACAAGCTGCGCAGGACCGCGAGCTTGGTGATCTGATCGGCAACAGCAGTAGCGGCGATCATCGCCAGGATCAGGAGCGTCTTCATTGCAGTGACCTTTCCCGGATGCCGATCCAGCGTGGAACGGACTGGCAATAGGTGTCGTATGCAGGGCCAAGCGTCCGCCGCAATTCACGTTCTTCTGAGCGGACCTGAACAAGCGCCGAGCCTGCGAATAGCAGGATCCCAAAAATTGTCGGGATGGAGGGCACTGCCAGAGCGGTTCCGAGCAGCAACATGAGCTGACCCACAAAAACCGGGTTGCGGCTGAAACCAAACAATCCGCCCGTGACAAGTGCGCCGGTCGCGCCCTCGGCCACACCGATCCGCCATGACGCAGCCATCGACATCTGGGCCGCGAATGCCAGCATCGCACCCAGGCTGGCCATGAGCAGTCCCGCCAGACCGATCCACACAGGATTTTGGAAGGACCGCAGGGGGTCAAGATCGCCCATGCTCGGCATGAGACGCCATGCCAACGACCCAAGGAGGGCCAGAGCGAACGCAGCGCGGAAGCCTAGCGCTGCAAGACGGTCGCCGCCCGTGGCGTGACGGAACAACCAGACCGGACGATGCGCCTCCCGGGCATTGATCGCAGACCCCAAAAAGAACAGGGCCAGATAGGCGCCAAGAAGAGCCAGCGCTGCACTGCCCATTCCAGTCAACATCGCCTCAGCGCTTCTGTTCGGGATTGTAGCGCAGAAGGCGCAGGGCGTTCAGAGTCACCAGAACCGTCGCGCCCGTGTCAGCCAGGATCGCGATCCACAGACCGGTCATGCCAAAAACGGTGGTGACCAGAAAAATAGCTTTCAGCCCAAGGGCGATACTGACGTTCTGACGGATATTGGCCATCGTGGCCCGCGCTAGCCGGATCTGGGCCGGAATGTCGGTCACCCTGTCGCGCAGGATGGCCGCATCGGCCGTCTCCAATGCGACATCCGTGCCGGAACCCATCGCGACACCGATGCTGGCCTGTTTCAGGGCAGGGGCGTCATTGATGCCATCCCCGATCATCATGACGCCACCTTGAGCGTTCATGTCGCGAATGGCGGCCAGCTTGTCTTCGGGCATCATCTCGGCCTCGAACCGGACGTTAAGCCCTTCGGCGATGGCGGCAGCAGTGCGGGGGTTGTCGCCGGTCAGCATGACCGAGGAGATGCCCATTTCGGCCAGCTGGCGCACAGCCTCCGCCGCATCGGGCCGCAGCTCGTCACGCATGGCGATGAGACCGAGCGGGACGCCTTTGCGATAGACGGCGACGGCGGTCTTGCCCTCATCCTCGAAGATGGTCGCCTGACGCAGGCCAAGATCATCCAGGCCATCGTTCTCCGAAGCATGCCGGGGTGAACTCACCCATGCCAGGGCATCTCCCACGGTCGCCTCGACCCCTCGTCCGGTCAGGGCGCGCGCATCGCGGGCGGGCAGGGGAGTGACTCCCGCCGTCTTGGCCCTGTCCAGAATCGCCACGGCGAGGGGATGGCTCGATCCGCTCTCGACGCCTGCGGCGACCTCCAGCAACTGCGCCTCAGTCGTGGTTCCGAACGTCACCAGGTCGGTGACCTGCGGACGTCCGTGGGTCAGGGTCCCGGTCTTGTCAAAGGCGACATGGGAAACCTTGGCCGCGGCCTCGATTACCGCGCCGCCCTTCATCAGCATTCCCCGGCGCGCGCCGGTTGACAGGCTCGATGCGATCGAGGCCGGAACAGAGATGACCAGCGCACAAGGGCAGCCGATCAGCAGAAGTGCCAGTCCACGATAAATCCAGGTATCCCATGACTGACCAAACATCAGCGGCGGGATCACAATGACAAGAGCCGCGACCGCAACGATGGCAGGCATGTACCACCGGCTGAACCGGTCGATGAAACGCTCCGTGGGCGCACGGGCCTCTTCCGCTTCCTCAACCAGGCGGATGATCCGGGAAATGGTGTTGTCCTCGGCTGCCTTCGTCACGGTCACCCGCAAGGCAGCTTCCGTGTTGATCGAGCCGGCAAAAACACCGTCACCCGGGCCGCGGGTCCGGGGAATGCTCTCTCCGGTCACCGGGCTTTCATCGATCCCGGACGTGCCGTCTGAAATCTCTCCGTCTGCGGGGATCCGGTCGCCGGGACGGACCAGTACCGTCTGACCGATCGTCAGGCTAGACGCGGCAACCTCCCGGGTCACGCCGTCCACCTCCAAGAGCGCCGTTTTCGGGACCAGGTTCGCCAAGGCCCGGATGCCGTCTCTTGCTTTGCCTGCCGCAACACCCTCCAGGACCTCGCCTACGGCAAAGAGAAAGACCACCAAGGCAGCCTCTTCGGCGGCATTGATGAACAGCGCGCCCAATGCAGCGATGGTCATCAATCCCTCGATCGTGAAGATCTGACCCAACCGGGCAGCGACAAAAGCCCGACGCGCGACGGGGGCGACACCGATAAGGCAGGCCGCCACGAAGGCCCAGCTCCCGATCTGCGGGGCGATCAGCTCCATCGCCCAAGCCGCCGCCAACAAGAGCCCGGTCAGGATGACCAGCCTGCCCTTGCCAGTCTGGTACCATGCCTTGCCGCGGTCGGCAGGGTCGTCATGGACGTGACCGGGACTGCCGTGGCCGGAGTGGTCGGTCTTGGCCACAGCGGGGTGATCGGCGTGACTGTGGCCATGATGGCTCTCCGGCGCATTCCCCGGGATCACGAAATCCTTCTTTCCTGGCGCACGGGTCTGAATGCCGTATCCAAGGGCACGCACGGTTTTCTCGATCTTGTCCGTGTCGGTCAGGCGTTCATCAACGGTCAGGCGCAGGCGTTCGGACATGATGCCGATCTCCACATCCCTGACGCCAGGCAAGCGGGACACCGCGCCGCGCACCTTGGTCGCGCAGGAGGCGCAATCCATTCCGGACACCGTCCAGTCGCACAGGGTCATGCCGGGTTCATTCGTGATCGTCATCATTCTCTCCTCTGCAGAAAGCAGGGCCGTTGCCATCATCGATTCGGAGGTTTACTTCCTCTAGCAGCTATAGGTTCAAGGAGAATATTATGCTGACGATCGGAAAGCTGGGAACGTCGACAGGGGTCAAGGTGCCGACGATCCGCTACTATGAGCAAATCGGCCTGCTGCCCGAAGCCGAGCGCAGCGCCGGAAATCAGCGGCTCTATACCCACAAGGCCCATGAGCGGCTAGCGTTCATCCGACACGCCCGCGAGCTTGGCTTTTCCCTTGAGGCCATCCGCGACCTTCTCAGTCTGTCGGATGATCCTGATCAGCCCTGCGCCGCAGCCGACGCCATCGCCAAGGCGCAGCTTGCCGAAGTCGAAAGCCGCTTGGCCCGCCTGACAGCCCTGAAGACCGAACTTGAGCGCATGGTGGTCCAATGCGCAGGTGACCGGATATCCGATTGCCGGGTCATCGAGGTCTTGGGCGATCATTCGCTGTGTGTCACGAACCACCCTACGATGGACGATGCCGGTCAGGGACCGGCCAGGGACGTCTGAAATTGGCTTTGGCGCGCAAAAGTCCCAGGTTCAGCGAGTATTACGTCAGGTTGGTTAGTGCCCTAACAAGACCGTGATCAGGAAGCATTTTGCCTTGAACCTCTAGCTGCTTTAGGTCGCAAAACGCGCATATCGATGACGAGAGAAGACATGAACCAACAGGAGCTGCAACAAATCCGATGCTGACGATCATTGCGGCCTTGATTGGCGGGGTCCGTGGATTTCGGCGTGCCCGCGCACTTGGGGGTACCCGGCTGGACAGGGTTCAATATGCGGGTGGCTTCGCCATCGCCTTTGGCTTGGTAGGAACAATTACCGGTGTCTGCATCGCACGCCTCTTTGAAGTGTAGACAACTTATCAATGCTGCGAGGGGGCCTGCTCCCCAATGCTGGAATTACTGTCTTATGGGAAACCTAATCTGATGATCTTGCAAGCCTTGCTGACTGCCGGCGCTATTGCCGTCACGACATCATCGCACGCCGAAACCACGGTCGAACCTTCGCACTTTGCTGAGACGGCTGCCCCCATGTCACGGCATGAGGTCGTTCCAGGAGATACGTTGGATGCTATTCTGGCGCGTTCGGGCATTGGAGCACCTTTCCGAACAGAGGCGGCGCTGGCAATTTCTGATGTCTTTGACCTATCGGCTCTCACCCCTGGTGAAATACTCCGATGGAATGTGTCTTCCGATGATCCGTCCCAACTTGAGCACCTGTCTCTGCTGACGCGAAATGGGACAGACATTGTTCTGGATTTCTCCAAACCCCTTGAAGCATCCGTAATCGAGGCAAAGATCCGGCCTCGAGATCGGCGTGAGACCTTTACTCTTGACAATTCGCTCTTTGAGATGCTGGCGAGCCGCGATGCACCTGAAAGTTTCGCGGTTGATCTCGCGGCGCTCCTGGCGAGCCATATCGACTTTCGGAACCTTGAAGGAACCGAGCGGATGGCATTGATGTGGAGCGAAAATACCTTGCCCGATGGGACAGTCGTAGGCGAACCGCAGCTTGCGTATGCGCGGGTAGAAAAAGACACGGACACTTTTGAGGTCGTGGCCGGATCGGTCGAACAGCCCTTCATTCTGTTTCGGAATGGTGCGCAGGTCCAGCAGTCTGCGCGCCCTGTCGCAGGGGCCCGTCTTTCTTCGGTCTTCGGTAAACGCCGGCACCCCGTGCTTGGCACGCAACGAATGCACACGGGGGTCGATTACGCCGCACGGACTGGAACACCCGTCAGCGTTACCGGAGCAGGAACGGTCGTATTTGCAGGAACCATGCGGGGATATGGTTGGACGATCGATGTCGATCACGGCGGGGGCGTTTTGACGCGCTATGCGCATCTTTCGCGTTTTGCGGCAGGAATCGCTCCCGGGGTCGAGTTAAACGCCGGGGCCAGGATCGGTGACGTGGGCGCAACCGGCCTCGTCAGTGGACCTAACCTTCATTACGAAGTTCGCATCGACGGCAAGCCAACGGATCCCATCAAGAAAACACCGGCGCCCCGAACAGCGATCGCCAAACCGACTGACCGCGTCATGCTGACAGTTGCGCGTCTCTCCACCGGCTACTTTCTTCGCGACTACTCGGAAGCGGAAAGCTGATGGCATTCAAACATCTTCATCGGCCGGATCGAGAGGCATAAAATGATCAAACTGACACGACGCGCCATGATGATGGCAGCCGCAGCAAGCGGTCTGCCGTCTCTATCCTGGGCTGAAAGCCGCCCTGCCATCCATGTCGTGGAGGGCAGCGGCTGCGAATGCTGCAAACAGTGGACCAATTACCTGCGGGAGAACGGTTTTCAGGTCACGAGTGAAGAGCGGTTTGGCACCTTGCTGATGCAGCACAAGATTGATCTGGGCGTACCGATCGAACTGACTTCCTGTCATACCGGCAGCGTTGATGGCTACTTCCTGGAAGGACATGTCCCTGCTGACGATATCCGGCGCTTGCTCCAAGAGCGCCCTGAAGCTCTCGGCCTGACTGTTCCAGGAATGCCTTACGGAAGTCCCGGCATGGGCCCGGAAACAAAGCGCGACGCATACGATGTTCTGCTTGTGCGCCGGGACGGTACCAGTGAAGTGTTTACCCGCTATCCTGAAGCAACATAAAAAAAACATCCGAGCAGGAAACACATCGATGACAAACTTTTCCCGGCGCCATGCCTCGCTAGCTTTGCTTGCCCTTCTCGCTGCCTGTGGAAAGTCCGGGCGGTCGACGACCCCGGAACGAGGAGCGATACCTCAGTTCAAACGGTACTCAGGTCCTCCTGTCACTCAGGTCGTGGTCAACAAGGGTGAGCGGCGGATGTTTCTACTAAACGGGCAGACGGTTCTGAGATCATATGATTTTGGCCTTGGCAACCAGCCCGTTGGAGCGAAGCAATTCGAGGGCGATGGAAAAACACCAGAGGGGCTATACTATATCGATCGTTTCAACCCGCGGAGCCGATATCACCTATCGGTGGGCATATCCTATCCAAACGAACAGGATAAAGCTTATGCAGCGCAATTCGGCCGGAGTGCGGGCAGCGATATCATGTTCCATGGCCGCGGCCCCGAAGGCAATGTCTTCGCACCAAAGAACCGGGACTGGACTGCAGGCTGTCTGGCGTTGACCGATCAGGAAATCGAAGACGTCTACGCGATGTTGCAGCCCGGTGTGCCAGTGATGCTCTACCCGTAGCAGGAGACGAACAAGTCAAGGCCGAAACATAAAATTGCAACGCAGCCTATTCCAACGGCGCCCCTTGCGCCGACGGCTGAAAAGTCGTCGGCGCAAGGGGTATTTCGCTGTCAGAACACCGTGACTTGGGTGCCTATCTCGGCGACCTCGAAGAGTTGGGTGACATGTTCGTTATAAAGCCCATAGCACCCGGACGACGACTTCCGCCCGATCTTGCGCGTATCTGCGGTGCCATGCACGAGATAGGCTGGCCAGGACAGATAGAGCCCGTAAGCTCCAAGGGGATTTAAGGGATCGCCGCCTGCCACCCGCTGCGGAAGATTGGGATCTTTCTCGCGCATGCTGGCCGTTGGTGTCCAGGGCGGGTTCTTCACCTTCCGGACGATTTCTGCCTGACCCCGTCGAGTCAGATCTTCAGTCATCGGGATCGAGCAGGGAAAGATAAACTGGACGCTTTCGTCGGCCGACCAGTAATGCACCGCTCGGGATGTGACGTCCGCCAGAATGACACCTTTCCCGATTGTGGGATAGAATTCGCTCCAATGCCGTGCCCGGAATGACGACAGATTGCGCTCCGGCGCGCTGCTGGTCGCGGCCGGGACGGGTGCCGGCGTACTTTCATAGATAGGCTGCCCGGTATAGGGATCGAGACCCTGACCAAACGCCGATGTCGCGGGGACAATTACCCCGGCCGCCGCCAGTCCCCGAAGAAAAGTCCTCCGATCACTGAACGTGGGATAATTGACCATTTCCGCCTCTCGTGTTCGCCCTTGGCACCTCAGATCAGACAATAGCCAACCACCGGACACCAACCTAGCCCAAGTGGGCAATAATTTGCGCCGACGTGAGATGTTCGCAACACGCACGACAATATGATCGCTTGGCCTGACTGATAATCTAAAACGATCAGACTTTCGTCATGATCGAGACCTACCGGGTGAGGCAAATCAGGGGCAACTAGATCATCAGAACCTGATGACGCCAAAAATCAGCCGTTAGCACAAGCGAACTTGATCCGGGGGCTTTATTTTTTGTGTTGGGCCGGTTGCATCAAAGCACATGCTGTGACGATGTAAAACGCAGTACAGGAGCACACAACATGTTGACACGGCGACACTTTATTCAAACCACCACTGCGCTGTTTTCAGCGTCCGTTTCCAGTCCACTGTTTGCGGAATCATGGCCGACTGTTAGTCAGAAGGCAGCATGGGACGCACAGGTTACCCCTCCCGGCTATAATGCAGCAACGTCCAACCCGTGGGGCTTGCACCCGCGTTTCTTACCGCAAAGAGTGCAGGCCAACGAGGGCCTGGTGCCGGGTGATATCCACGTAGATGCTGTGGCAAAGTATCTTTACCACATCGAAGCAGGCGGAACCGCGATGCGGTACGGCGTGGCCATCGGCAGGGGCGATCTGTATGAGCCTGGAGTTTATACGATTAAGCGAAAGGTCGAATGGCCACATTGGACACCCACGCAAAGCATGATTGCCCGAGAGCCAGAGATTTACGCTCAATTTGAAGGTGGGGTGGAACCCGGCCCTGAAAATGCACTCGGCTCACGAGCTCTTTACCTCTATGTCGGTGAAAGAGATACCTACTTGCGCATCCACGGAACCCCGTTTCCCAGAAGCATTGGCACAAGTGCCAGTTCTGGTTGCGTCCGGATGGTCATGGCGCACATTAACGATCTCTATTCGAATGTCGAAATCAACTCTACCGCATTTCTTTATTCGGCTGCGGAGAGCGTAGCGACACGGAGCTAGAGTAGCCTCGGTTGCGAAATCCGACCCTGACACAACCCGATCAGGTTGAACCCTGTGATTGCATGCAAATCGGACGACCCTCAGCTGTAGTCAGCGGAAGCAGGGTTGTTTCGACCTGTCCGCGATGTTCGTACCAATAGCAGTTATCATCCGGGAGAAGCCGCGCCGTGGCAACGTCCTGCCCCGGCGCGACGAGAGCTATGAGGGTTGGCGGAAGATTTTGGATATCGGTTTCCGGCGCTGCTGTCCGGGCTGTCATGTTTCCACAACCGGCGGTGATCAAAACAGCTGCCAAGACCATGAAGGATCTATTGTTCATTTCTGTGTCCTCGTGCGCGTTCGCCTTGTGAGCATATCTTTCGCATTCAACATCGCTGCGCACAAGCTCGCCGGGTAGGCTCCTGGAACCCATCGTCTTGATCACGCGACAAGGATTGCGCACCAATTGGGCGGGGAAGATCTCATAGGCGCGCTGCACGACGCGCGCAGCCTTTGCGGCTCCCGCCGCAGGGGATGAGAATGTTCGGGTCTGCGACCTGAGCTTCCAAGAGTTGCCCTTTGGATGAGTACTGCTCACTGGTGCGTCTTCCAGTGAATTTATTATATCAAGTATCTCAATTTGTCGTTATATTTCTGTCTGTCCCCGAAAACGTTCGTAGACTCCACCTTCTAGATCAGACACCTCAATAAGCTATGTTATGTAACAACTTGCAGTTTTTGGTCATTGTCATCGCTTCGCCGCAACCCAAAGTTATCCACATATTTCGTGGACATTTCTGGGGATAGAAGAAGATGTTCCATTTTTCCAAAACAGTTAGCCAGTAAGTCTATCATATCAGCCAAAATGGCATCGTAGCGGCGATGTTGCGCAAATCAGCCCCGAGCATGACTGCCCCCTTTCCCGCCATTCTTCAGCGGACGGCTTCGATCTCGGCCCTGCCAAGGGCCGAGAAGCGGTTCATGATGGCGATGCGGATCTGGATTTCGGCGGTCTGGCGGGCGGGGTCTCGTGACATGATCCTCTCGCCGAAGAGCTTCAGGCAGTTCATCAGAGCTTCGACCCGACTTCGGACGTGATAGCCGGTCCACTTCTTCCAGAGCCCCGGCCCAAGCGTCTGGTTGCTCGCAGGATCTCATTTCGCGCGGCAGCAGCGGGACAGTCTTCTTTCCAGGCGCGGCCATTGCGCCGGATCGGTATGACGGCATCCGCTCCTCGGTCGATGATCGCGCCATGGCATCGTCGTGTATCGTAAGCACCATCTGCGGTGACCGTGCCGATCGTCTCTTCCGGCGGGATCTGCGCCAGAAGCTCCGGCAGCAGCGGGCTGTCGCCTTGGCGGCTCGAGGTCAACTCGACCGCGCGCACATCCCCGGCACCCGCGTCCATGGCGAGGTGGACCTTTCTCCATTGCCTCCGGCGTGACGGGCCATGTTTGCGGGCCTGCCACTCGCCGTCCCCGCGGAACTTGATACCGGTGCTGTCGATCAACAGGTTCAGGGGCTGCCCGGACGCGCGATACGGGACCTGCACCGCGATCCGCGCCTGCCGGCGGCACAGCGTCGAATAGTCCGGAACCGGCCAATCAAGCCCCGCCATCTGGATCAGGCTTTCAACCAGCCCGACCGTCTGCCGGAGCGGAAGCCCGAAGAGCACTTTCAGGGTCAAGCAGGTCTGGATGGCAGCGTCCGAGAAGGTCTCGGGTCGCCCGCGCTTGCCGGTCTTGTCGGCGTGCCAGACCGTCTCGGGATCGAACCAGACCGACAGCGAGCCGCGCTTGCGCAGCGCCGCATTGTAGTCTGACCAGTTCGTCGTGCGGTAGCGGATCGGGGAAGGCTTCGGCATGCCCTCGACCTAACCCTCAGGACGCGCTCAGTGAATCCCCATCACTGAGATGTGCAACAAGGTCCATGAATGGTGTCTCTTCCGAAGCCAGCTTGTCGAACCTCAGCAGGATTCCGGTCGGACCCTGCACACGGACAACATCTTTCCAACCGATCTGCGCCGAGTCGACCGGCCGTCCGTTCTGACTCACGCCTCACGATAATTGTCACACGCCTCAACACCCTTTGCGACCACGTCGAGAAGTGCGTCCACATCGTTCAGAAGGACCGTGATGCGCGGGTTGCTGATACGGTAACGGATGAAGCGCCCTTCGCGGTCGCTGGCGACAAGCCCGCAGTCCAGCAGGCACCTCAGATGGTTGGAGACGTTGGGTTGCGATAGTTCGGTCCGCTCGACGATCTCGTGAACGGCCAATGGCTCGTTGCAAAGTGCACCGAGGATGGCCAGGCGGCTCGGGTCCGCGAAGCCGCGGAACAGCTTCGCCCGTCGCTCGATGGTCGCGCTCTTGCGGTCATCGACGATTTGGGCCATATCACTCCTCGCTGATACGTTTTTCTTCAATTCATTCTAGCAGGAATAGCGCGACCATGGCCAACACCGAAAGTGCCGGACCGACGGCAGATGTTCCGCCCGTCCGTTACCGGGTTTCCGGTATGGACTGCGCGAAGGATGCCGCGCAGATCGAGCGGGCGGCGCAGTCGGCCGGAGTCGCGGCTGACGATGTGAAGGTGTCGGCGGCGACGCACATCATGACACTGAGCGCCCCCGAAGCGCGCCTGCCGGACATCGAAAAGGCCGTTGCGGTGACCGGCTACGGCTTCGACCGGATCGAAGGCGATGGAGACATTCCGCCGAATCCCGCCCATCAGGACCCGGCCTACCGACGCGCGCTCTGGATCGTCGTGATCCTGAACGTGGGTTACGGTGTCGTTGAAATGATCGGCGGGTTCATCGCCGGGTCACAGGCCGTGAAGGCCGATGCGCTCGATTTCATCGGCGACGGCGCGATCACCTTCCTTGGCCTGCTGGCCATCGGCTGGAGCCTCGCCTGGCGGGCACGGTCGGCCTTGATCCAAGGCATCTTCCTCGGCCTGCTCGGCCTTGGCGTCCTCGGCACGACCATCGTGCGAGTCTTCGAACGGACGACGCCGGATGCAGGTCTAATGGGCCTGCTTGGCATGATCGCCCTTGTCGTCAACGTCATCTCCGTTCTGCCGCTGCTGCGGTTCCGCAAGGGCGACGCGAACATGCGGGCCGTCTGGCTATTCTCGCGCAACGACGCCATCGGCAATGCGGCGGTTGTCGTTGCCGCCGGTCTCGTGGCGTGGCTGGGCAGCGCCTGGCCGGACCTCATCGTCGCCTTCGGCATCGCCGGACTGTTCCTGCACTCGTCTTGGGCAATCATCCGCGATGCGCGGGCCGATCTGAAGGCAGCGGCATGAACAGCCGCGTTCTGGGCGGGCTCTGCGCAATCGCAGCGCTCGGTCTCGATCAGGGCACCAAGGCGCTCGCCCTGACCACACCGGCGCTCGAGAGCGGGGTCGAGGTTTTACCCTTTCTTAACCTCGTGCGGGTTCTGAACGATGGGGTCAGCTTCGGTATGCTCGGCGGGTTCGTACCGTGGTGGGGTCTCATCGCGCTTGCTGGCGTGATCGTGGCATGGCTATTGATCTGGTTATGGCGCGCGCCGGACAGGCTGACAGCTGCCGCTCTCGGTCTGATCATCGGCGGCGCACTCGGCAATATTCTTGACCGCGTACGCTATCAGGCCGTTCCTGACTTTCTCGACTTCCATTACGGATCATACCACTGGCCGTCCTTCAATCTCGCGGACGTAACGATTTTCTGCGGCGCAGCCCTGCTGTTCTGGGACAGCTTCCGCTCTGCGAAGGACAAGCCTGGTCAGAGTGAACGCAAGGAAAACACAATGGGGGTGTAACCCATGTTCGGCATACCATCTGCGAAAGGCTTTGACAGCACACTCGCCCTGCTGCGCAACCCATATGGGTTCATCTCGGAGACCTGCCGCGCACTCGACACAGACCTGTTCGAAACCCGCATCCTCCTTCAAGAGACGATCTGCATGACCGGCGCGGCGGCAGCGGAAGTTTTCTATTCCGAGGATAAACTGATCCGCGCGGGCTCGATGCCGGGCCGCATACAGAAGACCCTGCTGGGCGAAGGCGGCGTTCAGGGATTGGACGGCGCTGCCCACCAGCACCGCAAGAAGATGTTCATGTCACTCATGGGGACCGAGCGGATCGCCGCGCTTCAGGGCACGTCGCTTCACATGTTGGACAAATATGCGCCGGACTGGGAGGCGAGGAACGAGGTCGTCCTCTATGACGAAGTGCGCGAAATGCTCACAAGAGCTGTCTGCGCCTGGGCCAGGGTGCCGCTTGATGAAGCTGAGGTGGCGACCCGAAGGGCGCAGCTTACAGCGCTTTTTCAGGACGCCGGGGCCCTTGGCCCCAAACACTGGCGCGCGCGTCTGGCGCGCCACCGCCTGGAAAAATGGGCAGCACGGCTAATCCAACAGGTCCGCGATGGTGAGCTTCAGCCGACGCAGGAAAGTGCCCTTCATATCATCGCGACATGGCGCGATCTCGATGGGGAGTTGTTGACCCCCAGGGTGGCCGCCGTAGAGCTGTTGAATGTCCTGCGCCCGACCGTCGCGGTATCCGTGTTCATAGTTCAGGCGGCGCATGCTTTACATCGGCATCCCGAGTGGCGGCAAAAGCTGAAGGACGACGAGGGACAGCTCGAACCTTTCGTGCAAGAGGTCCGCCGTCTGTATCCGTTCTTTCCCGCGGTTGCGGCACGGGTGAAGAGCGATTTCGAGTGGCGCGGATATCGCTTTCCCAAAGGGTACAGGGTTCTGCTCGACCTCTACGGCACGAATACCGACGCTCGTTCGTGGGACGCGCCGCAAGAGTTCCGGCCCGAGCGGTTTCACGATCGGGAGGTCACCCCCTACGACTTCATTCCGCAGGGCGGTGGTGATCACCACAGGAACCACCGTTGTCCGGGCGAGTGGATCGCGATCAGCCAGATGAAGGCGTTTTGCAGTTTCTTCGTGAACGCCATCGACTACGAAGTGCCAGATCAGGATCTGGATCTGGAAACCGAAGAACTGCCGCCCATGCCTAAATCCCGGTTCATCATGCGCAACGTCAGGCGTCGGCAGTAGCGTCGGCCTCCTCCGGCTCGACCGACCGCGCATCCTTGGTGGCCTCAAACGCTTCCCACGCAACGTAGGGCACGATCAGAAGCGCCGCGACCGGGTCGGCCCACCACCAGCCCATCCATTGCGTCAGACCGATCCCGGCCAACACCACGATTGTCTGATACTGGCAGATCATGGTGTCCTTGGCATCGTACTTCAGGGCGGGCGCATCGAGCCGCTTGCCGTAGCGATACTTGCCCCAGGCGAGGAACGGGTTGGCCACGAGCGAAGCACCCAGAATCGCGATACCCCACCAGTTGAAGCCCGGCGCCTTCTGCGAAATGAAGGCGGAGACCGCCTCGTAGAGGATCGCCGCGACGACGATCCAGAAGGCACAGGCAACCACGTAGAGCGCGACCTTCTTGCGGTGCAGGACCGTGCGCTTGTCGGCACCGTCCACCTCACTCTTCAAGCGCCAAATCAGAGTCGCAGCCGAGGTGGCCTCGACCGTACTGTCGAGGCCCCAGCTTACCAGTGCCGCGCTGCCGGTCAGAAGTCCCACGGTGACGGATACGACGACCTCGATGATGTTGTAGACGAGGCTGGCGATCTCGACGCGGATGCCGCGCGTCAGATTGGCCTGCCGGTTATCTTGATGACTGCTCATAATACCTCATAATGCGGAGCCTGCAGCAAAAGTTCGAGGCGGGAATTGATTGCCTTGCCATTAGTGTTGCGCCACGAATCGAAAGCCGATGTTGTTCTTTTTCCAAGCTTCCTTAGTAGAGGCGAGCTTGTCCCTCATACATGAAAACCAAGGGCTTCGGACCTGTCGCGTAACCGGTGTTGAGCCGCTCCATGCGGAAGCCGCTTGTCTCGATCAAGTCGGCCGTCGGGCGGTCAAGATGGCAGTTCCCGGCGCAGTGTTTCCAGACAGGCGTCAGCCAGCGTTGCCAGCGCCGGATACGGGGTCCGGGCGCCAGGCCATGCTCGACGAAGCGGAAGACGCCATCCGGCTTGAGAACGCGCCGGATCTCGGCGAGCGCCTTCTCCGGCTCCGACACGCTGCAGAGTGTCCAGGTGGCGACGACGCAATCGACGCTGCGATCTTCGAGCGGCAATGCTTCGGCCACGCCCTCGATCATCTCGGCCGCGGGCATCAGTCCATGGGAGGTTTGCGCGGCCCGAGAGAGGAGTTCGGGCGACGGATCAATACCGATGATCTGGCGCACGGCCTCGGGGTAGAGCGCAATGTTCAGGCCCGAGCCGATTCCGATCTCCAGCACACGCCCATGCAGCCCGGAGATGGCGCGGCGCCGGTAGGGAAGAAGTTGATCCTGGCCCATCGCCAGATGCGTCAGCCGAGGGAGGATATGTTTCTCGTACAGTCGCATCTGTTCACCCGATCCGCGCAAGGACAGGGAAGGTGTCCAGCAGCCAGTAGGCCAGTGCGCTCAACCGCCCGGTCATCATCGCCAGGCCCATCAGGATCATGACGCCGCCCGCAGCCTGATGCAGGCGGCGACCCCAACGACCGATGCCGCGCAGCCTGCCGGCAATACTGTCGGTGAACCCCGCGACGACCAGAAACGGGATCCCAAGGCCGGCCGAGTAGACGGCAAGCAATGCGACGCCCTCGCCAATCGTCGCGCTTGTCGCGCTGGCGGTTAGGATGGCACCGAGGATCGGCCCGATGCACGGTGTCCAGCCGAAACCGAAGGCGAGTCCGAGCACGTAGGAGGCGACCGGTTGCCCGCCCGGCAGGTCGAGATGGAAACGCAGGTCGCGCTCCATGGCCGACAGGCGCGCTGCCCCGATCATGAACAGTGTCAATGGCGGAGCAAAAACCAGCCACGGGGCGGCGTAAAAGCAGGCCACGTTTATGCGCGCACTTGAGCCCGC
>NZ_CAMZMW010000019.1:0-58537 GCF_947311865.1 Paracoccus sp. PARArs4
GAACGGCCGCAACCGCGCCATCTGCTCATCGCTCAGCCAGAAAAGATTGCTCATCATGCCCCCATCAGTTCGGGAGCATGAATCACGCCGGCAAGGTGGTCGCAACCCGATTAATGGGTCCTGACCCTAGGCCGCCGCCGCGGGCTTCCGCAGATCGGACCCGCCGCGTGCCGCCCGCGCTTCCGGGTGCACTAGATCATCGAAGGGCCCACTCCGATCCCCGCGTTGGACCGCATCCTGCGGCGCGCCAGTCACGGGATCTGCCTGAAGCCCCGCGCCGCGCTGCGTTCTTGCGACGCGCAGCCTTGGCCGGTTTTCGGGCTAGGATGAGCGCGAGGCCGCCTTTGCCGCGTCGCTGGCCCGGCTGCAGCCCGATCTGCGCGTGATCGGGATGCAGGGCAGGGGGGGTGTCCATCATCCGTCGGCGCGGACGGGCGGGTTGGGAGCGGAGCTGCGCGATCTGCGGGCGCTCTATTCGATGAACAGGGGGGGCGCAGGCGGATCGCGGGTTCCATCCGCCGGTCTCCGAGATGCACGATCTCGACCACGAGAGCCGCGATTATATCGCGTGGGCGGTTCGACTTCATCCTGCACCACGATCTGCAGGCGAGCATGCGCAATGTCTCCGCGGACTTCCTTGGGCATTACCGCCTTCCAACGGACCGCCCGTTGCGTCCATCCCGACCCGTGCAGCCCGTCACGCCCGAAAACAACGCGCGGTCAGTGCAGGCTCAGCAGCACCTCGATGTCGCGTTCGGTCAGGCGCTCCATCAGCTTGCGTTCGTCGCCGTTCAGCGTGGTGCCGTCGGCGACCCGCTGGCGGATCAGCCGGGCGACCAGGCTGGTCGGCTGGTAATACAGCTCGGGGTATTCGCGGCTGAGCGTCCCGACGAGGCGCTGAAGCAGCACCTTCTGCCGTTCGGCGTCGGTCTCGGATTTCTTGTCCTGCAGCATGATGCGCCCCGCTCGTTCAGTGTCACCGCAACAGGTGGGAAGCGTCGGGCGATTTTCCAAGCGACCGATCGTCGCTGGCGGGCGGCGTGACAGGGCGCACAAGCTGGGCCATAACCCGTCGCGGGATCACGGGGCAGCGGGGGCCGGGATGACGCGAACGCCACAAGCGGACTGGACCGACAGCTTTCAGGGTACCCGCGCCCTGCCGCGCGCGGTACGCGACCGCCTGCTGAAGGCCGCGCGCACGCGCCGGTTCCGCAAAGGCACCGAGGTGTTCGGCCCCCACAACATCCCCGACAGCCTGTTCTTCCTGCTGCAGGGCAGCATTCGCGTCGTGCAGACGGCGGGGAACGGGCGGGACATCGTTCTCTATCGCGTGGATGCGGGCGAAAGTTGCGTGCTGACGACCGCCTGCATGCTGGCCGAAGAGGCCTATAACGCCGAAGGCATCGCCGAGACCGACCTGACGGTCATCACCCTGCCCAGGGCCGATTTCGACAGGCTGACCGCCGAGGAGCCCGGCTTTCGCGATTTCGTCTTCGCGGCCTATTCGCGGCGGCTGATCGACCTGCTGCGGGTCGTGAACGACGTGGCCTTCGCGCGCATGGACATGCGCTTGGCCGAGCGTCTGCTGTTGCTGGCGGGCGCGCATGACAGCCTTGCCGCGACCCATTCGCAGCTTGCATCCGAGCTTGGCACCGCCCGGGAGGTGATTTCCCGCCTGCTGCACGATTTCCAGAAGCGCGGCTTTGTCGCGCAGTCGCGGGGACGGATCGACATCGCCGACCGCGCGGCGTTGCGGGCGATGGCGCAGGCCGGGTGATCGGCCAAGCGTGACAATGTCACCGACGCGCCGCACCGCGGGCCTTATCCACGGACCGAGAGCCACCGGCGGATGCCCCGCCCGGCCAAGTCACGAGGATCGCGATGGATACCGTCTTCACCCCCTGGTCGTCCCTTCAGGGTGGGCTGCTGATCGGATTGGCCGCCGTCATGCTGATGGCGGGGCTGGGCCGCGTTCTGGGGGCCACGGGTATCCTGTCGGGTCTGGTCTTCGCGCCGTCGCGCGGGGAAGCCGGTTGGCGGCTGGGGCTGGTGATCGGCATGGTCGCCGCGCCGGAAATTCTCTGGGCGCTTACCGGACGCCTGCCGCGGATCGAGGTTCCGGCCGGTCCCGGCATGATCGTCGCGGGCGGGATCCTCGTGGGGTTCGGCGCCAGCCTCGGGTCCGGCTGCACCTCGGGACACGGGGTCTGCGGGCTGGCGCGGCTGTCGCGCCGCTCGATGGTCGCGGTGCCGGTCTTCATGGCGACGGCGGCGGCGACCGTCTTCGTCATCCGCCACGTGATCGGGGGATAGGGGTCATGCGCTTCGCTCTTGCCGTCGCGACCGGGCTGGTCTTCGGGATCGGCATCGCCCTGTCGGGAATGATGGACCCGGCCAAGGTGCTTAACTTCTTCGACATCGCGGGGGCGTGGGACCCGTCGCTGGCCTTCGTGATGGGGGGCGCGCTGGCCGTCGCGCTGCCGGGATACCGGCTGGCCCTGCGGATGGACGGACCGCTGCTGGCACAGCGCTTCGATCTGCCGACAGCGACCCGCCCGGATGCGCGCCTGATCGGGGGATCCGCCATCTTCGGCATCGGCTGGGGCATCGCGGGCTTCTGCCCCGGGGCTGCGATCCCCGCGCTCGGGACCCTGCGATGGGAGGTTGCCTTGTTCCTGTCGGCTGTCATCATCGGCTTCATGCTGCGCCGCATGTCGTTCCCGGCCCCCCGCCCGAAGGAGATCCCCAGATGACCGCCTTTCCGCTTCGCATGGACATCCACCCCGAGGTTCACGGCTTCTTCGACAAGGACACGAACACGATCAGCTACCTGGTGCGGGACCCGTCATCCGACGCCTGCGCGATCATCGACAGCGTGATGGACATCGACTACTCCGCCGGGCGGATCACCCATGACCACGCGGACGAGCTGATCCGCCAGGTGCGCGACCGCGGGCTGCGGCTGGAATGGATCATCGAAACGCATGTCCATGCCGACCACCTGTCCGCCGCGCCCTATATCCAGGAACGGCTGGGCGGCAGGATCGGCATCGGCGCGCAGATCATGGTCGTTCAGGACACCTTCGGCAAGATCTTCAACGAGGGGACCGAGTTCCAGCGCGACGGCAGCCAGTTCGACCGCCTGTTCGAGGATGGCGACCGCTACATGGTGGGCAACATGCCGGTCTTTGCGATCCATACCCCCGGTCACACCCCCGCCTGCATGGTCCATGTCATGGGCGACGCGGCCTTTGTCGGGGACACGCTGTTCATGCCGGATGGCGGCTCGGCCCGTGCCGATTTTCCCGGCGGCGATGCGGGGGTGCTGTTCGATTCCATCCAGCGCGTCCTGACGCTGCCGGACGAGATGCGCCTGTTCATGTGCCACGATTACGGCCCGAACGGCCGCGACATCCAGTGGCAGACCACCGTGGCCGAGGAAAAGGCCCACAACATCCATGTCGGCAATGGCCGCACCCGCGAGGAATTCGTCCGCTTCCGGACCGAACGCGACGCGACGCTGGCGATGCCGCGGCTGATCATCCCCTCGCTTCAGGTGAACATGCGCGGGGGCGAGGTTCCGACCGACAGGGATGGCCGTCCCATGCTGAAGGTGCCGGTCAACGGACTGTAGGTCGCGGTCCTGGCCGATTGACTTGGCCCCCGGCAGCGGTCATGCATCGCTGCGATGGTTCCCGCGCGGCCAAGGTTCCGGGCGGGTGAAAAGGGAACGCGGTGAGGTGTAACCAGAAGGTGCCGATTCCGCGACTGCCCCCGCAACTGTAAGCGGTAGCCGACCCCATATGCCACTGGCGCCCGCGCCGGGAAGGCGGGCAAGGCCGCGATCCGCAAGTCAGGAGACCTGCCATCGCGACTGCGACCATGCCGGGCGGGGTGCCCCGGAGGGATCACGCTGGCGATGCGCCCGGTCCCGCCGGAACGTCGTCCTGCGCCTTCCTTTGCCCCGTCCTTCACAACGATGAAGGACGACAAGATGAAGAAGCTTGCGATCGCGATCTGCGCGACTGGATTTCCGCTGGCGGCGCTTGCCGCGCCGACCGAATACCCCCTGACCATCGAGAATTGCGGCCATCGCGTGACGATCCCGGAACGCCCGGCGAATGTCGTCTCGATCGGCCAGTCCACGACCGAGATCCTCTATGCCCTGGGGCAGCAGGACCGCATGGCCGGCACGGCGCTGTGGTTCAACGGCGTGCTGCCGGATTACGCCCGGATCGACGCCGGGGTGGAGCGCATCAGCGACAACACCCCCAGCTTCGAGGCCGTGGTGAACAAGCGCCCCGGCTTCGTGCCCACGATGTTCGAATGGATGATCGGCGAACAGGGCGCGGTCGGCACCCGCGAACAGTTCGAAGATCTGGGCATCCCGACCTATGTCATGCCGACCGATTGCAGCGGCAAGGACAATCTTGTCGGCGCCGACGGCACGCGCCTTGCGCCCTTCGACATCGGCACGCTGTGGGACAGCATCACGCAGATCGCCACGGTGATGGATGCGCAGGCGGCGGGCGATGCGCTGGTCGCCGACCTGCAATCGCGCGAACGCGCGGTCGTGGCGCAGGCGCGGGCGCTGGATCTGCCCGACGCCTCGGCGGCGGTCTGGTTCTCCTCGTCCGAGATGGAGGCCGATCCCTACATGGCAGGGGGCATGGGCATCCCGGCCTGGATGCTGTACCGGCTGGGCCTGCGCAACGTCGTCTCATCCGACGAGGAATGGCCGACGGTGGGGTGGGAGACCATCGCCCGCGCCGATCCCTCGGTCCTGTTCATCGCGCGGATGGATCGCCGCCGCTTCCCGGCCGACGACGTGCAGGCCAAGCTGGAGTTCCTGCGCAGCGATCCCGTGACCAGCCGCATGCAGGCGGTCCGCGATGACCGCATCGTCATCATCGACGCCGAGGCCATGCATGGCAGCATCCGCATGCTGGACGGGCTGGAGGCCATGGCCGAGGGGATGGGCAGGCTGGCCGAATGACGCTTCGGACGCTGCCCCTGATCCTTGGCCTGATCGTGGTCGCGCCCCTGCTGGGCGCGGCCCTGGGCGAGACGCCGATCCCGCCCGCGACGGTGTGGAAAGCGCTGGCGAACCAGCTGTGGGACGCGGGCCACGCGGTCGATCCCATCGACCAGGGCATCGTCTGGGCCTATCGCCTGCCGCGCGCGCTGGTCGCGGGGGCCTGCGGGGCGGGGCTGGCGATCTCGGGGCTGGTGCTGCAGACGCTGCTGCGCAATGCGCTGGCCGATCCCTATCTGCTGGGCATCTCGGCGGGGGCGTCGACGGGTGCGGTGCTGGTCGCGGTGGCGGGCCTCGGGGCGGGGATGCTGCCCATGTCGGCGGGGGCGCTGATCGGTGCGCTGACGGCCTTCGCGCTGGTCGTGGGCCTTGCACGGCTGTCTGGCGGCGGACCGGGCGCTCGGGGTGCCGCGCAGATCGTGCTGGCGGGGATTGCGGGCTCGCAGCTGTTCAACGCGCTGACCAGCTTCGTGATCGCGCGGTCGGCCAATGCAGAACAAGCGCGCGGGATCATGTTCTGGCTGATGGGCAACCTGTCCGGCACCCGGTGGGAGGATGTCGGCAGCACGCTGACCGCTGCCATCGTCGCGCTGGCCGTCACGCTGTGGCACGTGCGCGCGCTGGACGCCTTCGCCTTCGGCAGCGATGCGGCGGCGGGGCTGGGCGTGCCCGTGCGCCGCGTGCAGGCGGTCCTGATTCTTGCGACGGCGGGGGCGACGGCGATGATGGTCTCGGTCACCGGGGCCATCGGCTTCGTGGGGCTGGTCGTGCCCCATGCGGCGCGGTTCCTCGTGGGCAGCCGGCATGGCAGGCTGGTTCCGGCGACCGCGCTTGCCGGAATGGTCTTCCTGATCGCCGCGGACGTGATCGCGCGCGTGCTGGTGCCGGGTCAGACCCTGCCCATCGGCGTGGTGACCGCGCTGGTCGGCGCGCCTGCCTTTGCCGTCATCCTGATCCGGGCAAGGGGGTCCGCATGACGCTGGAGGCCAGATCGCTGTCGTATCGCGGGATCCTGCGCGACGTGGACCTGCGGCTGTCGGGCCCCGAGGTTCTGGGCCTGATCGGGCCGAACGGCTCGGGGAAATCGACGCTGATGCGGCTGATGTCGGGCCTGATCCGGGCGGATCGCGGGGCGGTGACGCTGGACGGGCACCCCATCTGCAGTCTGCGCCGTCGCGACGTGGCGCGGCGCATGGCGATGGTCGCCCAATCCGCCGAGACCGCCGACCGCATCACCGTCCGCGATGCGGTCTCGCTTGGGCGCACGCCCTGGCTGGACGCGCTGCGGCGCTGGTCCGATGCGGACGCGGCGCATGTCGCCCGCGCGCTGGAACGCGCGGATCTGACCCATCTTGCGGATCGCGACTGGTCCACCCTGTCGGGCGGCGAAAGACAGCGCGCCCATATCGCCCGCGCCCTTGCGCAGGACCCCGCGATCCTGCTGCTGGACGAGCCGACGAACCATCTGGATATCGGCCATCAACTGGCGATCCTGGATCTGGTGCACGCCCTGCGCATCCCCACCATGATCGCGCTGCACGACCTGAACCAGGCGATGCGCTGCGACCGGCTGGCGGTCATGTCCGCCGGTCGGCTGGTCGCGGTCGGGCCGCCCGAACAGGTGCTGACCGCGGACCTGCTGGCCGATGTCTTCGGCGTTCGCGCCACCGTGCTGACCGATCCCGACGACGGCAGCCGGCTGATGCGGTTCAAGCCCCTGCGCCAAGCCCCAGCACCGGCCACAGCGAGGCGACCAGCAGCGCCGCCATCGTCACGTTGAAGACCCGCAGCCGCACCGGGTTCGACAGCCAGCGCCGGACCACCGTCCCCAGCCACGCCCAGACCGAGATCGCCGGAAAGGACACCAGCGCAAACGCCCCCGCGACCAGCGCCACCGACAGGAACGAACGGTCGGGCGCATAGAGCGTGACGGCCGACAGGCACATCGCCCATGCCTTGGGGTTGACCCACTGGAACGCCGCCGCCTGAAGCGCGGTCATGGGGCGCGCATCGGCGGCGCGGTCCTGGATGGGGGCGGCGGTCGCGACCTTGGCCGCAAGCCACAGAAGATAGCCGACCGACAGCACCTTCAGCACGGTGTTCAGCACCGGCACCGCCTGGAACAGCGCCATCAGCCCCGCGCCCACCAGAAGCGACATCAACGAGACCCCGCCCACGATCCCGATCATGTGCGGCAGCGTCCGGCGAAAGCCGAAATTCGCGCCCGATGCCATCAGCATCAGGTTGTTCGGCCCCGGCGTGATCGTGGCGGCAAGGGCAAAGCCCAGAAGGGCGGTCAGGACGGTCATGGTCATCGGTCTTGTCTCTGGCTTGGTTCGGCGCAACAATAGCGGTGATCCGGCGCAATGATCCGCCAAATATCGTGCTGAACGCGATAATCGCGCAATGAAAGGCCCCGATGGATCCTCTGGACGTGAAGATATTGCAGGCTTTGCGGCGCGACGGGCGCATCAGCAACGTCGCGCTGGCCGAGCGGGTCGGGCTGTCGCCCTCGGCCTGCCTGCGGCGCGTGCAGGAACTGGAGCGTTCGGGCATCATCCGCGGCTATCGCGTGGTGACCGATCCCGAACGGATGGGGCGGGGGCTGGCCGTCTATGTCATGGTCGGGCTGTCATCGCACAACAAGCGCGCGCAAGAGGGGTTCGAGCACGCAATGGCCGCCGCCCCCGAGGTGGTCGAGTGCCACAACATCGCGGGCTCGTTCGAATACATCTTGCGGGTCGAGACCGCCGATCTTGCGGCCTACAAGCGCTTCCATACCGAGGTTCTGGGCACGCAGTCGCATGTGAACGCGATCAATTCCCACATCGTCATGGACAGCAGCAAGGACGAACGCGCGACCTGACGGGCAGGCCGCGCGGGTGTCTCAGTCGATCAGGCCGACGCTGCGGCGGATCCCCTTGTCCCGAAGCGAGATCTCGTCGCCAAGCCACTGATCGGCCTCGGGGCCGCACATCCACAGCAACGCGCGGGCGGGCCATTCGGGCGGGATATGCACGGACCAGTCGAGCTGGCTGACCGGGTTGATGCCGCTGTCGCGGATCGCGGCCTGCATGTCGGTGGCGACGGTGCCGGGCGACAGGCTGATGGCGCGGATGCCGTCGCCGCGCGCCTCGAGGTCCAGCGCACGGGTCAGCATCAGCGCCCCGGCCTTGCTGGCGCAATAGGCGCTCCAACCTTCCTGCGGGCCATGCGCGGCGCCCGAGCCGATGGTCAGGATCGTGCCGCCCCCCGCCTTGCGCATCACGGGCAGGGCCGCGCGTATGCCGTTGAAGACGCCCTTGATGTTCACGTCGATGGCCTGGCCCCATTCGTCGGGGTCGGCATCGGCTATGCCCGCAATGGGACCGATTAGCCCCGCATTGTTGATCAGCACGTCCAGCCGGCCGAAGCGTTCCAGCAGCGTCGCGACGGCCTGCTGCATCGCCACCGCATCGGCCACGTCGCCTGCCAGCGCCACGCCGCCGATCTCGGACGCCAGGGCCGCGACGGCATCCGTGCTGCGGGCCATGACGCCGACCTTCGCGCCCGCATCCGCGAACAGCCGCGCCGTCGCCGCGCCGATCCCCCGGCTTGCGCCCGTGACTAGAACCACCTTGTCCTTCATGTCGGCCATCCTGCCGCCCCCGTTCTTGTGCTGCATATTCGGACGACACCCTAATCGCGTGGAGACCCGAAGGAAAAGGGCGTCACGGCAGGATGCCCGCCAGATCGACCATCAGTCCCGTCGTGGCCATCCCCAGATTGTCGCCGCGCAGGGTCAGCTGCAGCCAGCCGTCCGGCCCGATCCGCAGTCCCTCGATGGTGCAGAACGCGTCCTCCTGCACGATCTCGGGGCGGTGCAGGGGCATCGCCTCGGGGGCCGTCGCAAGATGGATGCCCGGCACGTCCGACAGCGCCGCGGCGATCTGTTCGCGGGTCGCATCCGCGGCCAGCCGCGCGGTCAGCGTGATCGTGTGCCCGCGCCAGACCGGAACGCGCGTCGCCATGCAACTGGTGGTGAAGGCGCCCCCGAACAGGATGCGCAGTTCATCCTCCAGCGCGCGGGCCTCGCCCGGCAGGACCGAGGTCACGTGGTCATGCGCCCGATGCGCCTGCATCCCCGGCAGGTCCGTGCCGCTGACAGCCTGCAGCGTCGTGACATGCAGCGCGTCGATCCCGAAGGCGCGGTGCAGCCGCGCAAGAGGCAGGGCGCAGATCGCGGTCGTGCAGTTCGGCGTGGCCAGAAGCTGATGCCCGCGCGTGTCCGGCAGCGGCATTCCGGGCGCCAGCAGCAGCCCCGCCCCGCGTGCGTATTCGCAATGCGACAGGATGCGCGCGCCGCGGCCCAGATGCCGCTTCTCGATCGCCTCGGCGCCCGCATCGGGCAGGAAGGACAGGATCAGGTCGCCCGGCGCGGCGGCATCGGGGGACAGGATGCGCTGGCCCAGCACGAAATCGCGGGCCTCGGGCGCTGCGAACCACGGCAGATCGGCAGCCGATTCTGCGTGGCGATGATCGTGCAGGCTGACGATCTCCAGTCCCGGTTCGCGCAGAAGGCGTGCCACGAGATGCTGGCCCAGAAGCCCAAGTGCCCCGAGAACGGACAGTTTTTTCGTCACGGCAATCCTCCATGCAGATTTTTCTTGCCAGATTGAATATGTCATCACACCATACCTGACATGTTAAAGCGAGCGGTATGACATTTCATGTATGATCCAAGCTCTCCCATGTTGCGTTCGGGCCTTTCGGATGGCGGGCTTCCCAGCCCCGACGCCAAGTCCCGCTTTGCCGAGGACCGGATGCTTGCCGCCACCATCTGGTGCGAGATCGCGCCCGGCGAGGTCATCACCGAGGCCGACGCGATGGAGCGTTTCG
The DNA here is from genome assembly GCF_947311865.1 of Paracoccus sp. PARArs4. Lineage (NCBI taxonomy): Bacteria > Pseudomonadati > Pseudomonadota > Alphaproteobacteria > Rhodobacterales > Paracoccaceae > Paracoccus > Paracoccus sp. PARArs4. The sequence goes on from NZ_CAMZMW010000019.1 coordinate 9,914, forward strand.
GCCTGTCGCGCGCCGCGGCCCGTGCGGGGCTGATGCGGCTGGGCTTCGACGGATGGGCATCGCCCAAGGCGCGGATGGGGTGGGAGGTGCTGCCGATCACCGGCCAGCTGATCGGCGACGTGCTGTCGGCCCGCCGCATCGTCGAACCCGGCCTTGCCCATGTGCGCCTGACCGACGCCGCCCTGACCGAGATGGAGCAGATCCACGACATCCTGAAGGCCCTGTCTCGCGGTGGCGACGATGCCGCGGTCAGCGCGGTGCGCCTGCATGTGGACCGGATCGACGGGCTGCTTCTGGGGGCGATCAACCCCTTCACCGCGCGCCACCTGCGCAAGCTGTGGCACCATTCCGCGCGGATCACCCATTTCCTGGAAGGCGACAGCGGCACGCTGTTCCGCCGGGACGACGTGTCAGACCTGGTGGGGGCGGTGCTGCAACGCGACGCCGCCGGCATCGAGCGCGCGCGACTGGCGCTGATCGATGCGCAGGAACGCTATTTCCTTCGCCAGCTTCTGAAGAACGACGCGCCGCTGATGCCGGGCAGCGGGCTGGCGGCGCGCAACAACCACGAAAACGCTGCGACCAACAGGAGACCTCAATGACCCCCAAGCTCAACCTGCTGCTGGCCAGTGTCGCAGCCGCCACCCTTGCACTGCCCGCGATGGCCAAGGACCTGACCGTCGATCTGTCGGGCGAGCCGTCCTCGCTGGACCCGCAGGTGCAGTGGAACCCCGACAGCTACTATGTCTATCGCAACATCTTCGACAACCTGGTCACGCGCGACAATGACGGCAACATCGTGCCGCAGATCGCGACCGCGTGGGAACAGGTCAGCGATACCGAGATGCTGCTGACGCTGCGCGACGACGTGACCTTCCATGACGGCCAGAAGCTGACCGCCGAGGATGTGGTCTTTTCCGTCCAGCGCATCACCGACCCGGAATTCGCCTCGCCGCAGCTGGGTCAGTTCAACCAGATCGCATCTGCCGAGGCGGTCGATGACGTGACCGTCAAGCTGACCACCGACGGTCCCTATCCGGCGCTGATGGCGCAGCTGGTCAAGCTGTCGGTCGTGCCCAAGCACGTGGTCGAGGAAGTCGGCGCCGAGGCGTTCAACGCGGCCCCCGTGGGGTCGGGCCCCTACAAGTTCGAGGGCTGGGATCGCGGCGTGTCCGTCACGCTGACCCGCAACGACGATTACTGGGGCGAGGCCGGTCCGTTCGAGGGCGCGACCTTCCGCGCCGTGCCCGATGCCGCGACGCGCCTTGCGAACCTTCAGGCGGGCACCGCCGATCTGGTCGTGGGCCTGGACAGCGACGGCGCCGCGCAGCTGGAAGGTCAGGGCGACGTCAAGGCGCTGTCCGCCCCGACCGAGCGTGTGGCCTATTTGGGCATGAACCTGGACAAGCCGCCCTTCGACGACCCCGAACTGCGCAAGGCCGCCAGCATGGCGATCGACAATCTGGGCATCACCGAGGGCTTGCTGGGCGCAGGCGAGGTGCCGATGGCGCAGCTGTCCTCGCCCGCGCATTTCGGCTATGCCGAGGGGATCGAGCCCTGGGTCTTCGACCCCGATGCCGCCAAGGAGATCGTGTCGGCCAAGGCGGATGTCGCCGCGACCCCCGCGACCTTCGCCACCGCGCCGGTCTTCGATCAGCGCATCGTGCAGGCGCTGCAGCAGATGCTGAACGATGTGGGCTTCAACGTCTCGATCAGCGTGACGGACATGCCGACCTATCTGAACATCGTGCGGTCCGAACCCGCGGACAACGCGGAACTCAGCTTCGGTCGCTGGTCCTGCGCCTGCCAGGACGCCGACGGCATCGCCTATCCGCTGCTGCATTCCGACAGCAACTGGAGCCGCGTGAACGACCCCGAACTGGACAAGCTGCTGGACGAGGCCCGCGTGTCGCTGGACCCCGAGGTCCGTCAGGACGCATATGCCCAGGTCCACCAGATCGTGCGGGACAACTACTATCTGCTGCCGATGTACCAGGCGGCGGTGCTGTATGGCGCGGCGTCCGAGCTGGAATTCACGCCGACCGCCAATGAGAGCATGTTCCTCAACCGCATGAGCTGGTCCGAGTGATGTCCGCCTTCCTTCTGAAACGCTTGCTTCAGGCAATGGTCACGGCGTTCGGCGTCATCACGCTGGTGTTCTTCATCCAGCGCCTGACCGGCGATCCGACCGCCCTGCTGCTGCCCGAGACGGCGACGCAGGAGGATTTCGAGGCCATGCGCAGCGCGCTTGGCTTCGACCGGCCCCTGATCGAACAGTACGTCGCCTTTCTTGGCGACATGCTGCGCTTCGACCTGGGCCGGTCCTATATCCAGAACGCCCCCGTGGCCGAGATCCTGGCCAGCCGCATCCCCCAGACCCTGCAACTGGCGGGGGGCGCGCTGCTGGTGGCCTTCGCCATCGGTCTGCCCGCGGGCGTCGTCATGGCGCTGACGCGGGGGCGGGCGATCTCTCGCTGGATCATGGGCGTCGTGCTGGCCTGCCAGTCGATGCCCACCTTCTGGAGCGGGATCATGATGATCCTCGTCTTCGGGGTCTGGCTGAAATGGCTGCCGCCTTCGGGCACCGGCACGCTGGCGCATCTGGTGATGCCCTCGATCGCGCTTGGGCTTCTGTCGCTGGCGACCTATGCGCGGATCACGCGTTCTGCCGTCATCGACGAGCTTGGCCGCGACTATGTGAGGTCCGCCCGTGCGCGGGGCGTTCGCACGCCCCGGCTGGTCCGGCGGCACCTGCTGCGCAATTCGGCCATTCCGGTCGTGTCGATCACGGCGCTCGAGATCTCTCAGCTGCTGGCGGGCGCGGTGATCGTCGAGACGGTATTCGCCTGGCCGGGTCTGGGGCAGCTGACGGTGCAATCCGTCGCCTCGCGCGATTTCGCGGTGGTTCAGGCGGTCGTGCTGCTGGGGGCGTTTGCCACCATCTTCGCCAACCTCGCGGCCGACATCCTCTATTCCGTGATCGACCCGCGCGTGCGTCTGGGGGGCCAGTGATGAGCGTTGCCGCAACCCGTCTGCCCGCCCGCATCTTGCCCTGGTGGCCCGCGATCCTGCTGGGCGCGATGGTGCTGGTCGCGATCTTCGCGCCGCTTCTTGCGCCGATGGACCCCGACCGGCAGAACCTGCTGGCCCGCCTGAAGGTGCCGGGCTTCGAGAGCCGGGGCGCCACCAACTGGCTGGGCACGGACGAGCTGGGCCGCGACATCCTCAGCCGCCTGATCCATGGCGCGCGGGTGTCGATTTCCGTGGCCGTCCTGTCGGTGCTGCTGTCGGGCGTCGTGGGCATCACCGTCGGCATGCTGGCCGGATACCTGCGCGGCTGGACCGAGACCGTGCTGATGCGGCTGGTCGACATCTTCCTGTCGATCCCCGCGATCCTGCTGGCGATCATCACCGTGGCGGTGCTGGGGCCGGGCTTCTTCAACGTGATCCTGGTCCTCGTGCTGACGCGGTGGCCGCGCTATGCCCGCGTGGCCTATGGTCAGACGCTGTCGGTCGCCCGCCAGCCCTTCGTGACCCTTGCGCGGTCGATGGGCTGTTCGGTCCCGCGCGCGCTGCTGCGCCACATCCTGCCCAACATCATCGGGCCGATCCTGGTCGTGGCCACGCTGGAATTCGGGCTGATGGTCCTGTTCGAGGCGGGCCTGTCATTCCTGGGCCTCGGCGTGCAGCCGCCCACCGCAAGCTGGGGCGCGATGCTGTCCACGGGCCGCAACTATGTCGCGACGGCCTGGTGGATCGCCACCTTCCCGGGGCTTGCCCTGTTCATGCTGGTGCTGTCGGCCAACCTGATTGGCGACCGCCTGAGCGACATCATTGGAAAAGGACGCTGAGAATGCATTTCGGAACCGCCTTCGAGGGCAAGCGCGTGGTCGTCACCGGTGCCAGCGGCATCATGGGCCGCGCCCTGGCCGACCAGTTCGAGGCCAACGGCGCGATCGTCTGCCGGACCGATCTGAACGTGGACGGGATGCCGGGCTTTGCCGTTGCCGCCGATCTGACCGACGATGCCGGGCTGGACCACCTGCTGGATGCCGTCGCCGCCGAATGGGGCGCGCCGGACGTGGTGATCAACAATGCCGCGCTCTATCCGTCGGCCTTCATGCTGGACATGGAGGTCGCGGATTGGGACCGGATCATGTCCGTGAACCTGCGCGCGCCCTTCGTGCTGACGCGCGGCTTCGCGCTGCAGATGATCGAGGCCGGCGTCAGGGGCAATGTCATCAACATCTCGTCTGGGGCGGCGCGCAAGATGCGGCGCACGATGGTGACCTATTGCATGTCCAAGACCGCGCTGGACCGCCTGACCAAGGGTTTCGCGCTGGAACTGGCCGAATTCGGCATCCGCGTGAACGCGCTGGAACCGGGCTTCGCGGCGGGCAGCGCGGTGTCCAGCCTGCCCAAGGAACATGTCGACCGCGTGATGGCGAACATCCCCCTTGGCCACGAGACCACCGCCGAGGATGTCGGCAATGCCGCGCTGTACCTGGCATCCGACGCGGCCCGTAACGTGACCGGCGCGACCCTGTCGGTCGATGGCGGCAATTCGGCGGGCAGCCTCGACGTCTATCAGGACAAGAAGTCGCCGCTATGATCTGGGCGCCTGCGCCATATCCCTGGCCCGAGGGCAAGCGCGCCGCCGCGTGTTTCAGCGTCGATGTGGACGCGGTCTCGCCCTACCTGTGGGCCACGCGGAACGCACGGCCCGAAACCATCGCCGTGCCCGAACATCGCATGGCGGGGATGCGGCGCGGGCTGTCGCGGATGACCGACATGCTGGCGCGGCTGGACCTGCGCGGCAGCTTCTTCGTGCCGGCGGTCGTCGCGCGCGAGAACCCCGACCTGCTGCCCGGCCTTGTCGAACGCGGCCACGAGATCGCGCTGCATGGCGACTGGCACGAACTGGTCGGCGACATCTCGGACCAGCAGTTCACCGATGCGCTGGAGGGCTCGATCCAGCTGTTCGTCGCGCAGACGGGCCTGCGCCCCGAAGGTTTCCGGTCGCCCGCATGGGAGATGACGCCCCACATGCTGCGCGAGCTGCGGCGTCTGGACCTGTGGGATTCCTCGCTGATGGGCGAGGACGTGCCCTATACCATCGGCGGCGTGACCGAGCTGCCGGTGCGGTGGGATATCGACGACGCGATCTTCTTCAAGTTTCTGGGCGCGGGCGACCGCGCGCCGCGTTCCCATATCGAGATCGGCGAGCGGTGGCAGTCCGAGGCCCGCTCCGCCCGCCGTCACGGCAGCCTGTTCATGCTGACCGTCCATGACTGGATCAGCGGCCGCCCCGCCCGCATCGACATGCTGGAGGATCTGTGGCGCATGATCGCCCACAGCGACGACATCTGGCGCCCCACCTGCGGAGAGCTGGCGCAGCATCATCGCGGCCTGACCGATCAGCCCGATTTTCCGCTGCCGCAGCTTCCCGTCCATACCACCAAGGGATCACCGCAATGAACGAACACCCAGCCATTCGCGGCGGCGCGCAGGCCTGGTCGCTGAGCAAGCCGCAGGTCGCAGGCGCCCGGGGCATCGTCGTGGCCCAGCACCGCGAGGCCGCCCAGATCGGCGCGAACATCCTGTCGCAGGGCGGCAACGCGATGGACGCCGCCATCGCCACCGCGCTGGTGCTGTCGGTGGTCGAGCCTTGGCTGTCGGGCATCGGCGGCGGCGGCTTCCTGCTGCATGCGGCGGCCGATGGAACGGTCGATGCGCTGGATTTCAACCTGATGTCGCCGCAGGGGCTGGACCCCGCCGACTATCCGCTTGCGGGCGGGTCGGACGGCGACTGGTTCGACTGGCCCGCCGTGCGCGACAACCGCAACATCACGGGCGGCTCGTCCATCTGCACGCCGGGGGCGGTCGCGGGCTTTGCCGCGGCGCTGGAACGTTTCGGCACCATGTCCTGGGCCGATATCGTGGCCCCCGCAGCCCAGATCGCGGCCCGTGGCATGACGGTGGACTGGTTCGCGGACCTGGCCTTTGCCGTGGATCGTACGAACCTGTTGGGCAACACGGCGGCGACGATGCTGTTCCTGGACCCCGATCTGCGGCAGCCGCATCCCGATACGGCCTCGGCCACCGTGCTGCCCATGCCGAAGAAGGCCGCCGTCCTGCGCCGACTGGCCCAGCACGGCCCGCGCGAATTCTACGAGGGGGAAACCGCCGACCTGATGTTGCAGGACCTGGCGCAGGTCGGTTCCTGCATCAGCGCCAAGGATCTGCGCGATTACAACGTGGTCTGGCAGAAACCTCAGGTTCAGGATTACCGCGACCGGCAGATCTGCGTCATCCCCGGCCTGTCCGGCGGGCCCAGCCTGCTGCGGGCGCTGTCGCATTTGCAGGACCGCCAGATCGGCACGCTGTCCGATGCGGAACAATCGGCGGCCCATGCCGTCGCCTGCCGCGAGGCCTATGAGTACCGGCTGAAGACGTTGGGCCACGCCGCCGCGACCGAGGATTGCACCAGCCACCTGTCGGTGATCGACGCGCAGGGGAACATGGTGTCGCTGACCAACACGCTGCTGTCGCGCTTCGGGTCCAAGGTCGTGCTGCCGCAGACCGATATCGTGATGAACAACGGCATCATGTGGTTCGATCCGCGCCACGGGCAGCCGAACTCGATCGCGCCGGGGGTCAAGCCGCTGGCCAACATGTCGCCGGTGATCGCGCTGCGCGATGGCCGCCCCGAGATCGCGCTTGGCGCGGCGGGCGGGCGGCAGATCTTCCCGGCGGTGCTGCAGATCCTGTCGCACCTGATCGACCGGGGCGACACGCCCGAAGTCGCGATGGCCCGCCCGCGCATCGATGCCAGCACGGCGACGATCCTGGTGGACCGGCGCGCGGCGGCGGATGTGGCGACCGCGATCAGCGAACATCACCCGGTGCAGCTGACCGACGACACCGTCTATCCGGTGCAGTTCGCGATCCCCTCGCTGGTGCAGGCGGGGCAGGGCGACGGCATGGCGGCGGGCGCCGCGCATCCGGTCAGCCCCTGGGCCGCAGCGGTGGCCGCGCCATGAGCCTGCTGGAGGTCACGGATCTTGCGGTCGCTGCCGGATCGCTGCAACTGGTCGATGGCGTCACGCTGGACGTCCGCCCGGGCGAGGTCGTAGCGCTGGTGGGCGAGAGCGGCTCGGGGAAATCGCTGACGGCGCTGTCGGTGATCGGGCTACTGGCCGACAGCCTGCGCATCACGCGCGGCAGCATCCGCTTCGACGGGGTGCCCGTTCATGGCGCGGGCGGGCAGGACATGGCCGATCTGCGCGGAAACGGGCTGGCGATGATCTTCCAGGAGCCCGTGTCCTCGTTGAACCCGCTGATGCCCATCGGTGCGCAGGTCGCCGAGAGCCTGATCGTCCATGGCCGCGCCTCGGCCGCGGATGCCGCGCAGCAGGCCGTGCGGATGCTGGGCCGCGTGGGCATTCCCGACCCCGAACGCCGGGCGCATCAACTGCCGGCGGAACTGTCGGGCGGGATGTGCCAGCGGGTGATGATCGCGGCAGCGCTGATATCCAGGCCCCGACTGCTGATCGCGGACGAGCCGACGACGGCGCTGGACGTGACCATCCAGGCGCAGATCCTGGACCTGATCCGCGACCTGGCCGAGGAAGAGGGCACCGCCGTCCTGATGATCACCCACGACATGGGGATCGTGGCCGAAATGGCCGACCGCGTCTGCGTGATGTATGGCGGGCGCGTGGTGGAGCAGGGCGACGTGCACGACATCTTCCGCCAGCCGCGCCACCCCTATACCGCGATGCTGCTGCGCACCATTCCGCGCCTTGATCACCCGCCGAAGCAGGAACTGTTCGCCATTCCGGGCAATGTCCCCAGCCCCCGGAACTGGCCGCAGGGCTGCCGCTTCAAGACCCGCTGCGACCGCGCGACGGCGCAATGCGACGCCACGCCCGCCCTGTCCGAGGGCGCGCATCGCGTGGCCTGCTTCCACCCCCTGTCCGAGGGCATGACATGACCGCGCTTCTGGAATTGCAGGACCTCAAGGTGCATTTTCCGGGCAGGGGCGGGCGTTCCGCCCCCGTCACCCGCGCCGTGGACGGGGTCAGCCTGACCATCCACCAGGGCGAGACCGTCGCCGTCGTCGGCGAATCCGGCTGCGGCAAGTCCACGACCGGCAACGCCGCGCTTGGGCTGGCCCCCGTCACGGGTGGCCGCATCCTGTTCGAGGGGCGCGACCTTGCCACCCTGCGCCCGGCCGAGCGTCGCGCCCTGTGGCAGCAGATGCAGGTGGTGTTCCAGGACCCGGTCTCGGCCCTGAATCCGCGCATGTCGATCGCCCGTTCCATCGCCGAACCGCTGGTCATCAACGGCTGGCCAGCCGACAAGGTGCGCGCCCGCGTGGATGAGCTGATGGAGCTGGTCGGCCTGAACCCCGACCAGCGCGACCGCCGCCCCACCGCGCTGTCGGGCGGTCAGCGGCAGCGCGTCGTGATCGCGCGGGCGCTGGCGCTGTCCCCGAAACTGGTGATCTGCGACGAGCCTGTCAGCGCGCTGGACGTGTCCATTCAGAGCCAGATCCTGAACCTGCTGCTGCGGCTGCAGCGCGACCTGGGGCTGAGCTATCTGTTCATCTCGCATGATCTCAGCGTGGTGCGGCATATCGCGGACCGCGTCTGCGTGATGTATCTGGGCATCGTGGTCGAGGAAGGCCCCGTGACCGAGGTCTTCGCGCATCCGCACCACCCCTATACCCGCGCGCTGATCAGCGCGATCCCGCGCCCCGACGTGTCGCGCAGGGATCGCGGGTCGCGCATTCTGCTGAAGGGCGACCTGCCCAGCCCGCTGAACCCGCCCCCGGGCTGCCCCTTCGCCACGCGCTGCCCGAAGGTCATGCCGGAATGTTCCGCCGCGCGTCCGCCCCTGGAACGGATCGGCACGGATCGCAGTGTCCGCTGCATCGCGCCGGACTAGGGGGCGTCGTCGATCACCAGCATGCCCTCCGACAGCAGGACCGGCACGGGGTCCAGCCCGCAATCGGCGCCCTGCACGGCCTGGCCCGTCGTGATGTCGAAGCGCGCGCCATGCGCGGTGCACATCAGCATCGTCCCGTCTGCAGACAGGATGCGGTCGCCGCGATGGTCCAGCGGCAGGTACTGGTGCGGGCAGGCGTTGACATAGGCGCGAAACCCGTCGCCCACCCGCAGGACCAGCAGCGGAAAGCCGCCCCTGTCGCCGCCCACGCGCAGCGACAGGACCGGGTTCACGCGATCGGCCTCGCAGATGCGCGTGCCGGGCTGCGGTGCGGTCGCGTAATCCGTCCAGGCCATGGCCCGATCCCCCTGTCCTGCGGAAGGTGCGTCACTCGGCGGGCGCGGCCGACAGGACGCCGCGACGCACCTGGTCCTCCTCGATCGACTCGAACAGGGCGCGGAAATTCCCCTCGCCGAAGCCGTCATCGCCCTTGCGCTGGATGAACTCGAAGAAGATCGGGCCGATCACCGTCTTGGAAAAGATCTGCAGCAGGATGCGCGTCTCGCCGCCGCCGACCACGCCTTCGCCGTCGATCAGAATGCCATGCTTGCGCATCTGGTCCAGCGGCTCCTCGTGGCCCTTCACGCGGCGATGCGACATCTCGTAATAGGTGTCGGGCGGGCCGGGCATGAACTCCATCCCCGCATCCGCGATCAGGTCGGTCCCCGCATAGATGTCGTCCGAGGCGATGGCGATGTGCTGGATGCCCTCGCCCTTGTATTCGCGCAGGTATTCCTCGATCTGGCTGTGATCGTCGGTGCTTTCATTGATCGGGATGCGGATCTTGCCATCGGGCGAGGTCAGCGCACGGCTGACAAGGCCCGTCTGCTTGCCCTTGATGTCGAAATACTTGATCTCGCGGAAATTGAACGTCTCGTGATAGAACCTGTACCAGGTGTCCATGTTCCCGCGGATCACGTTGTGGGTCAGGTGATCCAGATAGTAGAAGCCGAAGCCTTCGGGGCGGGGGTCGGCCTGGTCCAGCCATTCGTAATCGGCGTCATAGGCGCTGCCCGCATCGCCATAGCGATCGATGAAATACAGAAGCGATCCGCCGATGCCCAGAACGGCCGGCGCCTCGATCGACTTGCCCGGCCCGGTATATTCCGTGGCGCCCAGATCCAGCGCGCGCTGCAGGGCGACCTGCGCATCGACCACGCGCCAGGCCATCGCGGGCGCGCAGGGGCCGTGTTCGGCCACGAAGCCCGCCGCATGCCCCGCCGGATCGGCGTTCAGCAGATAGTTGATATCCCCCTGACGATACAGCGTGATGTCCTTCGTCTTGTGGCGTGCCACCGGCACGAAGCCCATCTGCCGGAAGATCCGATCGAGGATCTCGGGCTGGGGATGGGCGTATTCGACGAATTCGAAACCGTCGGTGCCTGCCGGGTTTGCGGCGCTGATCGTGGCCTTCGGGGCATTGTGCGGAAACGGACCCATGACGCTTTTCCTTCCTGGCAACTGTTGCGATCAGGATGACACGAGCCGCGTGCACGAAGCTTGCATAGTGAATGGCTATGGCAGATGATATGCACGAAACGTGCATGAATTGGCAGAAAGGTGCGCCCGATGAAGCTGGATCGGTTCGATATCGCGATCCTGACCGCATTGCAGCGCGATGGCGCGCTGACGAACGCCGCCCTGGCCGAGATCGTGAAGCTGTCGCCCTCGCAATGCTCGCGGCGGCGGGCGGCCCTGGAAGAGGCCCGCGTGATCGAGGGGTATTCCGCGAGGCTGGGGGCGGCCAAGCTGGGCTATGGCCTGCGGTCCATCGTGCGCGTGAACCTGTCCAGCCACGGCCAGCGGAAAGAGGACGACTTCGCCCGCTTCGTCGCGACGCATCCCCAGATCCGGTCTGCCTTCTCGGTCTCGGGGGATGCCGATTACATCCTGGATGTCAGGGTGCGCGATCTGGATGCCTTTGCCGATTTCGTCCACGCGCATCTTCTGCCGCATCCGCAGGTGTCGCAGGTCAGGTCCGAGATCGTGCTGAAGACCCTTAAGGACGATCAGGGCATCGTGCCGGGCTGATCGTGGCGGAGAAGGCGGGTTCGGTCGCTTCCTTTTCGAAAGTGGCGGCGTTCGCGGTCGTCACTCCTGTGCCGGAAGAATCCTGCCGGTGCATTCGCCAAAGCCCACGCGGTAACCGTTCCCCTGGGCATGGGCATGCAGCGAGACGACATCGCCATCCTCGATGAAGGTGCGGGGGTCGCCGTTCACGGTCACGGGGGTCTTTCCGCCCTCGGTCATCTCCAGCAGGGCGCCGGTCTGGTCGCGCGCAGGCCCCGAGATGGTGCCGCTGCCCAGCAGGTCGCCCACGCGCATCGGGCAGCCCGAGACCGCGTGATGCGCCAGTTGCTGCGCGCTGGAATAATACATGACGTTGTAGTTCGTGCTGCACATCCGCTGACCGTTCATCGACCAGCCGATCCTCAGGTCGTAGAAGCCCGGCCGTTCCTCGTGCAGATAGGGCAGAAGCGGGTTCACCCGCTCGGCCCCCTTGCAGCGGAAGGGCTCCAGCGCGGCCTGCGTCACGATCCACGGGCTGATCGTGGTGCCAAGCGCCTTGGCCTGGAACGGCCCCAGGGGCTGGTATTCCCACGCCTGGATGTCGCGCGCCGACCAGTCGTTCAGCAGGACATAGCCGAAAATCATCCCCTCGGCCTGTTCGACCGAGATGCGCTGGCCCATCGCGCTGTCGGCCCCGACGATGGCCCCCAGTTCAAGTTCCAGATCCAGCCGCCTGCTGGGCGACCAGACGGGGCCGTCCTCGCCCCTGATCTGTCCCATGGGGCGGCGGATATCCGTGCCCGACACCACGACCGAGGATGCCCGCCCGTTATAGCCGATGGGCATGTGGGTCCACTGTTCGGGCAGCGCGTTTTCGGGGCCGCGGAACAGCGCACCGACATTGAAGGCGTGGTTCTTCGAGGCGTAGAAATCCGTGAACTCGGTCACCCGGATCGGCAGGTGCATCGTCGCGTCCGACATCGCGATCAGGGGCAGGTCGGTACTGGCACCCTCGGCCAGCAATGCGGTCAGCCGGGCACGGATGCGGTCCCAGGCGGGGCGCCCAAGCGCGATGAAGTCGTTCAGCTGCGGTCGGGCGAAACTGCCCTTGGCATCCAGAAGCCCGCGTTCCTCGCAGGCGGCCAGGTCCACGATCATCCGGCCGATGGCAACACCGCAGCGCGGCGGGGTGGCCGCGGTCGAGAAGACGCCGAAGGGCAGGTTCTGGATCGGGAACTCGCAGTCGGGATCGTTCGCGTCAGTGACCCAGCTGCGCATCGGCATGTCCGTCCTGATCATGTTTCATGCCTCCACGTTCTTCTTGTTGTCGGCGGACTGCCCCATGAGATGTCGCCTGTATGCCTTTGATCGGGAATGCGCAGGTCCGGATCATACATCACGCCGATCCGGTCGCGTCACCGCACGGCGCGACGCTTCACTTGTTCCCCGGTGTCCCGTCGAACTTCTTCTCGAGCCGGTCCCAGACGTCGATGTACTCTTCCTGCATGGGGGCTTCGCGGGCGGCGTAATGCGTCAGGTGCTGGGGGAAGCGGGTCTCGAACATGAAGCTCATGGTGTTGTCCAGCTTCTCGGGCTTCAGCTCGGCATTGCTTGCGCCCTCGAACGCCTCGCGGTCGGGGCCGTGGGGCAGCATGCAGTTGTGCAGGCTGATCCCGCCCGGCGCGAAGCCCTGCGGCTTGGCGTCATAGATGCCGTGGATGTTTCCCATCAGCTCGGACATGATGTTCTTGTGATACCAGGGCGGGCGGAAGCTGTGCTCGGCCACCATCCAGCGGTCGCGGAACAGCACGAAGTCGATATTGGCGGTCCCCTCCTGTCCCGAAGGCGCGGTCAGCACGGTGAAGATCGACGGGTCGGGATGGTCGAACAGGATCGCACCGACCGGCGAATATGTCCGAAGATCATACTTGTAGGCGCAATAGTTGCCGTGCCACGCGACGATGTCCAGCGGGCTGTGACCGATCCAGGTCTCGTGGAACTGGCCGCACCATTTGATGACCACGCGGGACCGGACCTCGCGGTCCTCGAAGGCCGCGACGGGGCATTTGAAGTCGCGCGGGTTCGCAAGGCAGTTCGCGCCGATCGGCCCGCGATGGGGCAGGTCGAACTTCTGGCCGTAATTCTCGCAGACGAAGCCGCGGCAGGGGCCGTCCAGAACCTCGACGCGGTACACCAGCCCGCGCGGGATAATGGCGATCTCCTGCGGTTCCAGCTCGATCACGCCCAACTCGGTGCAGAAGCGCAGGCGGCCTTCCTGCGGGACGACCAGCAGTTCGCTGTCGGCCGAGAAGAAATACTCGTCCTCCATCGAGCGGGTGACCAGATAGACATGGCTGGCCATGCCGACCTGGATGTTCACGTCGCCCGCCGTGGTGATCGTGCGCATCCCGGTGATCCAGGTCAGATCCTCGTCCGGGACGGGGATGGGGTCCCACCGGTACTGCCCAAGGCTGGTGACGTTCGGCAGGACGTTCGGCGCGGTCTTCCAATAGGGGATGTCGATGGGCGAAAACCGCCCCGTGTGATGGACCGAGGGGCGGATGCGGTAACACCATGTCCGCTCGTTCTGGCCGCGCGGCGCGGTGAAGGCCGTCCCCGACAGCTGTTCGGCATAGAGCCCGTAATTGCATTTCTGCGGGCTGTTCTGGCCCTGCGGCAGCGCGCCGGGCAGGGCCTCGGTCTCGAAATCGTTGCCGAAGCCGGGCATGTAGCCGGCGACCGTGCCGGTCGGCCCCGGAGGCATCCGCTGAACCGTCATGGCCTTCTCCTCCGCGACCGTTTCGTTGCGATTGCAATGAAAATATCGTTGAGGATGCAATGATGTCAAGCGGCGCGGGCGGTGCTAGGCTGCGGCGATCACCAACGGCCCGAGATGCGCATGTCCTTCGACCTCGACGAATTCCTGCCCTATCAACTGAGCGTGGCGGCGGCGAAGATCAGCCGCAGCTTTGCCGAGATCTATCGCGCCGAGGCCGGGCTGACGATTCCCGAATGGCGGGTCATGGCGCATCTGCACCGCTCGGGTCCGGTCAGCGTGCGCGACATCACCGCCCGCGTGCATCTGGACAAGAGCATCGTCAGCCGTGCGGCCTCGAAGCTGGAGGGGGGCGGCCTGATCTCCAGCCAGCCGCACGAGACCGACCGCAGGTTGGTGGTGCTGGAACTGACGCCGGAAGGAAAGGCGCTGATGCGGCGCCTCGGCCGGATCGCGGATGATTTTCAGGCGCGGCTGCTGCGCGACCTGGGGCCGGATGCGGCACCCCTGCAAAGCGCGCTGCGCCGCATCATCGACGGGGTGCCCTGACCGCCGGTGCCGCCGCGCCGACCTGCCTGCCCCGCCACATGATGAACAGGCCCGATGCCAGGATCAGCACCGACCCGAGCAGCATCGAGGGGCGCAACTCCTCGCCAAAAATGGCGATGCCGAAGCCGATGCCGAACAGCAGGCGGCAGTAGCGGAAGGGCGTGACGGCCGACACCTCGCCCGTGCGCATCGCCTTCATCAGGCAGGAATAGGCGCAGACCCCCGCCATGACAGCACCCGCCACGAACAGCGCAGATCGCAGGTCGGGGCGGGGCAGGGCATCGCCTTGCCAGACCGCGATCAGCGTGCCCGCGACGACCACCGACAGGAAACCATAGAGCCCGAGGATCGAGGTTCCGACCGTGCGCGGCGCCGCGCGGCTGGCAAGGTCGCGCCCGGCAAAGCCCAGCATCCCCACCACCGCCAGCAGCGACAGCGCCGAGAAGCTGTCCGCCCCCGGCTGCACGATCACTAGGACGCCCGCCATCCCGATCAGGATCGCGACCCACCTGCGCCAGCCCACGCGCTCGCCGAATATCATGGCCGCGCCCGCGACGACGACCAGCGGCGTCGCCTGCAGGATCACGGTGGCCACCGACAGCGGGATCGTCGCCAGCGCCAGCACGAAGAACAGGCGGGCGACCACCTCGGAGACCATGCGGAAGCGCATCGCGGGTGCCAGCACGTCCGGCGTGAACAGCGGCTCGTGGTTGAGGCGCGCGACGATGGCGAAGATCGCGGCGCCGCCAAGCCCGAACATGATCAGGATCTGCCCGACCGGCAGGACCTGCGCGGCACCCTTGACGAAGGCATCCTCGACCGCGAAGCCCGCCATCGCGGCGATCATCCACAGCGCGCCGGTGACGTTCGCGCTGCGCGCGTCGGGAATGTCGGTGATCATGGTCTGCCCCCCTCGCGCGGTCCGTCTTGCGCGATCCTCGGGCGGATTGGTGCCTGTCACACCGGACGGGGTCAATGCGAAAGCGTCGCGCTTGACTTCGCGCGGGGTGGGGCGTAGTGCGCGATCCCTCTCGCGGGACAAGGATGACGGGCATGGCGGATCTTGGGCTGGGTGTGGATTTCGGCACCTCGAATTCGGCGGCGGGCTTCCTGCACGACGGCACGCCCCGGCTGATCCGGCTGGAGAAGGACCGCGAGGCGATGCCCACCACCTTCTTCTTCGACCGCGCGTCGCGGCGGACCCTGATGGGCGAGGCCGCCAACCGCGCCCTGCTGGAGGGGCAGGAGGGCCGCTTCATGCGCGCGCTGAAACGCGTGCTGGGCACCAGCCTGATGCACGAGAAGCGCCAGATCCTGGGCGAGCGCGTCAGCTTCGTGGATATCATCGCCCGCATCCTGACCCGCATCAGGGAACAGGCCGAGGCCGAGGCGGGCCGTCCCTTCGACCGCGTGCTGTCGGGCCGCCCCGTCGTCTTTCACGGCCAAGGTGACCCCCGAGAGGCGCAGGCCGAGGCCGATCTGCGCGAATGCTACCTTGCGGCGGGCTTCCAGGATGTGCGCTTCATGGCCGAACCCGAGGCCGCGGCGATCGCCAGCGGGGGGCTGCGCGATGCGAAGATGGCCGGGCTGATCGTCGATATCGGGGGCGGCACGTCCGATTTCTCGGTCTTTCGCGGACAGGGGCGCGACATCCGCATTCTTGCCAATCACGGCGTGCGGATCGGGGGCACGGATTTCGACCGCTCGATCAGCATCGACCACGTGATGCCCGCGCTTGGGCGTGGCGGTCAGCTGCGGCTGGCCATGGGCGAGGGGCAGTCGCCGGTCCCGAACGCCATCTTCAACGACCTTTCCACGTGGGAGAAGATCCCCTTCCTCTATACCCCCCAGACCCTGCGCCGCGTGGACGAGATGCTGCGACTGGCGCATCGCCCCGACCACCTGTCGCGCCTGCACACCGTCATCGAGGACGAGCTGGGCCACGACGTGGCCTTCGCGGTCGAGGCGGGCAAGATCGCCGCGAATGACGGTGCCGACGCCCCCCGGATCGACCTGTCCGAGATCGAGCGCGCGCTGAGCCTGCCGCTCAGCCGCGCCGACATGGCCGCGAGCCTTGCCGCCCATTCCGACGCCCTGCGGACCGGCGCCGAGGAGACGCTGGCCCGCGCGGGGCTTCGTGCGTCGGGTATCGGCAAGGTCGTCTATGTCGGCGGGTCCAGCCTGATGTCCTTCGTGCCGGATACGATGCGGGACCTGTTCCCCGACGCCGAGCATTCCTTCAGCGAGGTGTTCGACGCGGTGGCGACGGGGCTTGCGATCGCCGCTGCCGACGACCGCAACTTCGCCTGAACGGCTCAGCCCTCGGCTTCGGGGTCGGTGACGGGATCCAGCACCAGCAGCAGGCGCGTCTCGCCGCTGCCCTGGATCGAAGGAGAGCGGTGGCGAAGCCCGCGATCGGGCAGGGGCGGCCACAGCGTTCCCCGCATCACGAAGGGCGAGCCTGCGGGGACCGTCGCGACGTGTTGCGGCTCGTCCCCGTCCGCCAGCCCGTATTGCGTTCCCGTCCCGCGATAGGTGCAGACCAACCGTGCGGTCACCCGGTCCGCGTGGAACCGGCGGCAGGCATCGGTCGCGATCACGTCCAGCCGCAGCCGCAGCCAGGCCGTGCCCATCGTCGCGCCGAAGACCCGCGCGCATTCCGCGATGTCGTCGATCAGCCAGCGGCGCTCGGGGCCATCGGGCGTCAGCGCGGCATCGCAGGCCGCGGTCACCGCCGCGCGGGCGCCCTCGGGCCGGACCAGCATGCGGGCGCGGGGCAGCTGCGCGGGGTCCAGCCCCTCGATCCAGTCGCGGAACGGGGCCGGACGGTCGCGCAGCCAGATCAGCGCCGCGGTATCGTTCGCCGCGATGCGCGCGATGCCATCCGCCTCGGCCACGATGGCCACGCCGGGCATGGGGGCTGCATGCACCGTCATGCCGCGGCCATGCCCCATGCCGGGAACGGATCGGGCAACCGTGGCAGCGCGTCCGGGCCGGGGGCCAGGTGCTCGGGCACAAGGGCCTGATCCAGGCGGGCCTTCAGCGCGGGCCAGTCGATACCCGTCCCGATGAAGACGATCTCTTGCCGCCGGTCGCCCCACGGCTCGATCCAGTGGCGGGCGAAATATTCGCGCGCACCGTCGCCGGTCGGACGGCGTTCCTCGGGGACCGAGGCCCACCACTGCCCAAGCGGCGTGATCGAGGACAGCGCACCGGCAAGCGAGAATTCGGCCAGCCAGTCCGGGCGCGTGGCGATCCAGAAATGCCCCTTGGCGCGGATAACGCCGGGCAGGCGGCCGTTCAGCAGCGCGTGAACCTTTGCCGGATCGAAGGGCTGCCTTGCACGATAGACGAAGGACGCGACGCCGTATTCCTCGGTCTCGGGGGTGTGGTCGGCAAAGCCGTAAAGCTCCTTGGCCCACATCGGATGTTCATGCGCGCGGTCGAAGTCGAACAGCCCCGTATCGAGGATGTCTGCGGGGCGAACCTCGGAGCGGTCGGTCTCGATGATGCGGGCATCGGCGTTCAACGCGCGGATGATCTTGCGGGCGGCATCGGTGCGTTCGGGACCGGCATCGGTGACCTTGTTCAGCACGATCACGTCCGCGAATTCGATCTGGTCGGTCAGCAGGTGGACCAGCGTGCGCTCGTCCCCCTCGCCCGCGACCTCGCCCCGGTCATGCAGGAAGTCGTGGCTGGAGAAGTCGTTGAGCAGGTTCACCGCATCGACCACCGTCACCATCGTGTCCAGACGCGACACATCGGACAGGCTGTGGCCGTCCTCGTCGCGGAAATCGAAGGTCGCGGCGACCGGCAGCGGTTCGGAGACGCCGGTGGATTCGATCAGCAGGTAATCGAAGCGTCCTTCTTCGGCCAGCTTGCGGACCTCCTGCAGCAGGTCGTCGCGCAGCGTGCAGCAGATGCAGCCGTTCGTCATCTCGACCAGGGTCTCGTCCGTCTGGCTGAGATTTCCACCGCCGTCGCGGACGAGGTCGGCGTCGATGTTCACCTCGGACATGTCGTTCACGATGACCGCCACGCGGCGGCCTTCGCGGTTGTTGAGGACGCGGTTCAGCAGCGTCGTCTTGCCCGCCCCGAGGAACCCCGAGAGGACGGTGACGGGCAGGCGCGTGTCGATGGCAGGCATGGTCGGACCTTGTAGTTACGTTATACTATAACATATACGCGGGCGCACGCCGCGTGCAACCCGCCAAATGGCTGGCGGGTCAGACCAGCCCCGCCAGCCACAGGTACAGCGGCAGCCCGACCGTGATGTTGAAGGGGAACGTCACCCCAAGCGACAGCGTCAGATAGATGCCGGCCTCGGCGCGGGGCAGGGCGACCTTCATCGCCGCCGGGACCGCGATGTAGGATGCCGATGCCGACAGGACCATCAGCAGGAACAGGCTGCCCGTCTGCAACCCGATGGCGCTGCCCAGGCCCATCGCCAGAAGCGCCCCGATCACCGGCATGACCAGCCCGAAGGCGAACAGCCCGGCGCACAGCAGATGCCGGTTGCGCAGCAGGCTGCGCCCCGCCGACAGGCCCATGTCCAGCAGGAACAGGCACAGGATCCCGGTGAAAGGTGTGACGACGAAGGGCGCGATCATCTGCATGCCCTTGTCCTGCGTCAGCGCACCGATGACGAAGGCGCCGGTCAGCAGCACGATGGATCCGTTGGCGAACAGCTCTCGCGCGGGGACGCGCCTTGCGCCGCCTTCGTAACCGAAGCGCTGCGCGATCCACAGCGCGGACAGGATGGCGGGCACCTCCATCGTCGCGGCGACGGCGACCATGTAGCCGTCCGAGGCGATGCCCGTCAGGTCCAGCAGGCTGGATGCCGCCACGAAGGTCACGATCGAGATCGACCCGTAATGCCCCGCCACCGCGGCGGCGTTCAGCGGGTCCAGCCGCGTCATGCCGCGCAGCAGGCCATAGGCGATGAACGGGATCGCGAATGACAGGACTAGGCCCGCCGCGATCGCGGTGAACAGTTCGGCGTCCAGCCCGTTCTTCGCCAGGCTGTTGCCGCCCTTGAAGCCGATGGCCAGCAGCAGGTACAGCGACATGAACTTGGCCGCGCCCTCGGGGATGGACAGGTCGCTGCGGACGAAGGCGGCCAGCAGGCCGAGGGCGAAGAACAGGATCGTGGGCACCATCAGGTTGCCGATCAGGCTGTCGAGGATCTGCATCGTTTTCGGACCTTGCACGAGGGGGTTTCGCGCCTGTTGCCCGGTTTCGTGACATAGCTTAAATACAAATCAATGCGCCGTTCTATAACTTGGGGATATGAATGCGCCCGACCCTTCGCCAGATGGAATATGTCGTGACGGTCCATCAGCTGGGCAGCTTCGGCCTTGCAGCCGAGATGCTGCATGTCAGCCAGCCCAGCCTGTCGAACCAGATCGCCGCGGTCGAGACCGATCTGGGCGTACGCCTGTTCGAGCGGGGCCGCAGCGGCGCGCAGGCCACCGCGCGGGGCCTGGAATTCGTGACCCGCGCCCGCCGCATCCTGTCCGAGGTCGCGGCCCTGCGTGCCACGATGCTGTCGGACCTGCCCTTCGGCGGGCGTCTGCGGCTGGGGGTGCTGCCCTCGATCGGGCCGTACCTGCTGCCGCAGGCGATGAAGGCGCTGCATGACGACCAGCCCGACCTGCGCGTGATCGTGCGCGAGGAAAACACGCTCAGCCTGGACGAGGGGGTCCGCAATGGCCGCTTCGACGCGATCATCTCGACCCCCGAGGATCACCCAAACACCTTCCAGTACCCGCTGTTCGTGGAACCGCTGTGGGTTGCGGTGGCCCCGAACCATCCGCTGGCAGACAGGGGACGGGTGACCGCGCCCGACCTCGCCGGACAGCGGCTGCTGACGCTGGATACCGGGCACAGGCTGGCGCGCATCGTCTATGGCCTTGCGGGCGCCAGCGGCGCGATGGTGTCGGACGATTACGAGGGCACGAGCCTCGATTCCATCGTGCTGATGGCCGCGACCGGCGCGGGCATCGGCATCCTGCCGGACCTGTTTGCGCGACGCCAGGGCGTCCACCGGACCGAGGTTCGCGTCATGCCGCTGGCCATGCCGGGTGCGGACCGGACGATCAGCCTGATGCTGCCCAAGGACCGGTCCGCGACGCTGTCGCGCGAACTGGCCGCGATCCTGCGGGGCGCGGCAGGTGGGCTGGGGCTGCAGGTGGTGCCGCTCAGTCCCTGATTGTCAGGGCCATCACCTGCGCAAGATGCGCGGCGGCGACGACCCCGTCGACCAGCACCGCATCGGTGTCGCGGCCCAGTTCCGGGCGCAGGGCCGACATGCCCGCGCAGCCCAGCACGATGGCGCGCGCGCCGCCCCGCGCCGTGTCCGCGATCACGCGCGACAGGCGATCGCGGACCTGCGGGCCGCCCTTCTCGACCTCCAGCACGGGGATCCCGGATGCGACGACGCCCATGCAAGCATCCGCGTGGCCATAGGCCGCGACATTGGCCCGGATCACGGGGACCGACACGTCCAGCGTCGTCACGATCCCGAAGCGCCCGCCATGCAGCGCGGCCAGCGCCATCGCGGCCTGACCGATACCGATGACCGGGCAATGCGCCGCATCGCGCAGGCGGTCCAGACCGGTATCGTCGAAGCAGCCGATGACGATGGCATCGACTGCGGCGGCCTGCGCCTTGGGCAGCAGCGCCATCAGGCCCGCGACAGCGGCGGCGCCATCCTCGGGGCCCTGGATCGCGGCCGGGCCGTCATGGTTCGTCCAGCCCAGCAGCTCGGTGCCGGGCAGGGCGTTGCGGGCGACCTCGACCATGCTGTCGGTCATGGCCTGGGTCGAGTTCGGGTTCAGGAACAGAAGCCGCATCATCGTGCCTGCCGCCCGCATCGCTCAGGGTGCATCGGCGGCGTTCCTTTCGGCGGCAAAACACGCGACGCGGCGGTCCAGCACCTCGGCGCGGCGCGTGGGGCGTTCGGTGCGGCAGCGGTCGAAGGCCAGCGGACAGCGCGGATGGAAGCTGCAACCGGAGGGGGGCGACACGGGCGAGGGGACCTCTCCGCCCATGGCGGTGCGGTCGCGCTTGGGGGCCTCCAGATCCGGGATCGTGTCCAGCAGCAGCCGCGTATAGGGGTGCAGCGGGCGCGCGAACAGGTCGGCGGTCGGCTGGATCTCGACGATGCGGCCCAGATACATGACCGCGATGACATCGGCCATGTGCCGCACCACGCTGAGATCGTGGCTGATGAACAGATAGGTCAGGCCCATCTCCTTCTGCAGCCGCTTCATCAGGTTCAGCACCTGCGCCTGCACCGACACGTCCAGCGCCGAGGTCGGCTCGTCGCAGACGAGGAATTCGGGCTCGCCCGCCAGGGCCCGCGCGATCGAGATGCGCTGACGCTGCCCGCCCGAGAATTCATGCGGGAATTTCGACCCGTCCGCTGCCGAAAGCCCCACGATCTGCAGCAGCTCGTCCACGCGGGCGTTGACGGCCGCATCTGGCGTGGCGGGGCGCAGGGTGCGTAGCGGCTCGGCGATGATGCGGCCCACGCGCCAGCGCGGGTTGAGGCTGGCGAAGGGGTCCTGGAAGATCATCTGCAGCCGGTCGCGGTCGCCGTGAAACCGGATGCTGCCGCCCGACGGCGCGTGAAGGCCGGTGACCAGCTTGGCGATGGTGCTCTTGCCGCAGCCGCTCTCGCCCACCAGGGCAAGGGTCTGGCCGCGCTGGATGATGAAATCCACCCCGTCCACGGCATGCAGCGTCCGGCGGGGCTTGCGCTCGATCATGCGGTTCAGCCAGGGGGCCGACACGTCGAAGCGGCGTTCGAGGGCGTCCACCTCGAGGATGGCGTTCGGGCGGATGTTCATGCGGCTTCTCCGTGATCGACAGTGCCGGTGCGGGGCAGCCAGCAGGCGGCGCCGGTGGAGGCCCCGGCCGGAATGCGCGGGACCTCGGCGCGGCAGCGGGGGCCGGCATGGGCGCAGCGCGGGTTGAAGGCGCAGCCCTGCGGGATCGCGTTCAGGCGCGGCATCGCGCCGGGGATCATCTGCAATTCCTCGACATCCTTGCGCAGCGACGGGATCGAGCCCATCAGCCCCGCGGTATAGGGATGGCTGGGGCGGCGCACGACATCCTCGACGCTGCCGATCTCGGCCAGGCGGCCCGCATACATGACCGCCACGCGATCGGCGGTTTCCGCGATCACGCCCATGTCGTGCGTGACCAGCATCACCGCAGTCCCGCGCTCGCGGCAGAGGCGCTTCAGCAGCGCGGTGATCTGGGCCTGGATCGACACGTCCAGCGCGGTCGTCGGCTCGTCCGCGACGATCAGTTCGGGTTCCGCGCACAGCGCCAGCGCGATCACGATGCGCTGCCGCATCCCCCCCGAGAACTGGTGCGGATAGCTGTCGATCCGTTCCTCGACCGCCGGGATGCCCACCTCGCGCATCAGGTCCTTGGCGCGTTCGCGGGCCTGGTTCCGGTCCAGGTCGGTATGCAGGCGGATCGTCTCGACCAGCTGGTCGCCCACGCGGAACAGCGGGTTCAACGAGGTCAGCGGGTCCTGGAAGATCGCGCCGATGCGGCGACCGCGCACGGATTGCATCGCGCGGTCGTCGAGGTCGTCGATCCGGTCGCCCGACAGGTGGATGCTGCCCGCGGCGATGCGGCCCGGCGGTTCCAGCAGGCCCAGGATCGACATGCCGGTCATCGACTTGCCCGCGCCGGATTCCCCGACCATTCCCAGGATCTCTCCCCGGCGGATCTGCAACGAGATGTCGTCGACCGCGGTCAGCACGCCCTTGCGGGTTGGAAATTCGACGCGCAGGTTCCGCACGTCCAGGACGACATCGCTCATGGGGCGACCCTCTCGTAGCTGGGGGTGAAGATTTCGCCGACCGGCGGGTGGCCGACCGTCCGGTCGGGATAGCGGGCGATCAGCCCGTCGAACTGCGCCTGGGCACGGGCCGCGTCGGCACGGGCGTCGATGCCGGGGATGACGCCGCCCGCCATCACGTGGCGACCGTCGATGAAGACGTCCCGCACGTCCCGGCCGGACCCCGAGGTCATCAGCGTCTGCACCGGATCGGGGGTGCACAGCGCACCGCGCAGGTCGATGACCGCGATATCGGCCTTCGCGCCCGGCTCGATCCGGCCCAGATCGTCGCGGCCCAATGCTCGCGCGCCACCAAGCGTTGCGGCGTCGAACATCTCCTCGGACCTGATCGCGGTGCCACCTGCCGCGATGCGGGCGGTCATCATGCCGATCTGCATGTTCAGGATCATGTCGGCGGGGTGGGTGTCGGTGCCCAGCCCGATATTGATCCCCTGTGCGCGGCACGAGGGGAAGCTGCCCAGCAATCCGCCATGCCGCGCGGCGACCAGCGGGCAGTGGACCAGCGTTGCGCCCGCACCCGCGATCAGGTCGAACTCCGCGTCCGTCGCATGTGTGCCGTGGGGCAGCAGCCAGTTCCCGCGCAGCGCGTCGATGCGGTGCAGCCACTCGATCGGGCCGCAGCCATGCTGTTCGCGGACCAGGCGCAGCTCGGTCGGGGACTGGGCGCAATGCTGGCGGACCGGGGCGCCCATCTCGTGGGCGATGTCGGCGGTGCGGCGCAGCAGGTCGGCGGTGCAGGTCTCGATCCGGTCGGGGGCGAACATCGCGCGCACCAGGCCGCCCGCCGCGCCGTCGATGCGGGCGGCGAATTCGGCGGCATCCGACAGGCCGGCCATGCCGCGCGCCTCGTCGAAGACGGCGCGGATATTGCCCTGGTCATCCGTTACCTGCCCGCCCGTGCGATAGGCCGGCCCCAGGTAGACGCGCAGCCCCAGATCGGCGGCGGCCCCGGCGGCCGCGTCGAATTCGGCCACCGTCTCGGCCCACTCGCGATAGAACAGCGAGGCGATGGGCAGCGCGGTCGTGATGCCGTTGCGGATCAGTTGCGCGAAGGCGTGGCGCTTCTGGAATGCCAGCTCGTCGGGGGAATACATCTCGTAGGGGCCGCGCGCGACATAGGTTTCGGGCCAGACGCGGCCCTTGCGCCATGCGGGCCAGTTGTCGAAGCCCAGGATCGTCGTGTCGAGATCGGACAGCGCGTCCAGATCGACGAAGCCGGGCGAGATCACGGCCTGGCCATAGTCGATGCGGCGGGCGACCTCGCCCTCGAATCCGCGACCGACATGCAGGACGCGGTCGCCCTCGATCACGACCTGCGCGTTCTCGTGGACGACATGGCGCCCGTCGCGGTGGCCGATGACCCAACGGGCCTGCAGAAGCGTGCGGTCCGCCATCAGGGTGCCTCGATCACGCAGGTGCCGTCGCGGGCGATGACGTTGCCGCCCTTCAGGACCAGCTTGCGCGGGGTGTGGGTCACGACGCCCTCGGCCAGAGTCTCTCCGCCGATCAGGACGCAGTCGGCGCGGCAGCCGGGTTCCAGGCCATAGCCCTCGGCCCCCATGATCGCGGCCCCGCCGCGGGTGCAGATGTCCAGGGCCAGCTCGACCTCGTCGTCGCGGCGCAGGTTGTTGCGCATGCCGATCTGCATGGCCTTTTCCAGCATGTCGGAATTGCCATAGGGGCCCCAGGTGTCGCGGATCCCGTCGCAGCCTGCGCCGGTCAGGATGCCCATCGCATGCAGCTCCTTGACCGCCGGGACGGGGGCCGATGCGGGGGCGGTGGTCAGGATGTGGATGCGGTTCCGCGCCAGCCTCTCCTGCAGGGCGGCGACCTGCGCGCGATCCGGCGCGCCCAGGCAGAACGCATGGGATATCGACACGAGCCCCTGCATGCCCGCAGCCTCGGTCCGGTCGATGATCTCCTCCATCGAGAACCAACCCAGGGCGTCGCGCTCATGCAGATGGATGTCGATGGGCTTGCCGTGCTTCTGGGCAAGGTCGAAGACGGTATCCAGATGCCCCTTGGGGTCGTGCTCCATCCCGCAGGGGTCGATCCCGCCCACGAGGTCCGCGCCCATGGCCAGCGCCTCGTCCATCAGCTCGGCCGTGCCGGGGCGGGTCATCATGCCCGATTGCGGAAAGGCCACGATCTGGATGTCCACCATCCCGGCCAGCTTCTCGCGCGTGGCCATCACGCCCTCGATCCCGGCCAGGCCGTGATGGGTGTCCACGTCCACATGGCTGCGGATATGCGTGCAGCCATGAGACATCGCCAGGATCGCGTGGCGTTCGCTCTGGATGCGCGGATCCAGCCCGAGCGAGACCTTCACCTCGCGCTCGTTGTCGATCTTGTCGATCAGGCGGGGGCCGACCTCGTTGCGGTACCAGGGCAGGCCCAGCAGCGACTTGTCGAGGTGGGTATGCGCCTCGACCAGGCCGGGGATCAGGATGCTGCCGCCGCAATCGATCACCTGCGCATCGGCGGGCGCCGACGCGACGAAGCGGCCTTCCGCGACATGCAGGTCGGTGACGGGGCCACCCATCGGGCGGACGTTCTTGAGGGTCTTGCTGGTCACTTGGATCACCGCAGTTTGGGGTTGAGCGCGTCGCGCAGCCAGTCCCCGATCATGTTGACCGACAGGACGATGAGGCAGAGCTGGATGGACGGGAACACGACGATCCACCACAGCCCGGAGAACAGGTACTGGTTGCCGATCCGGATCAGCGTGCCCAGGCTGGGCTGATCGGGGGGCATGCCGACGCCCAGGAAGGACAGCGTGGCCTCGGACAGGATCGCCAGCCCGAAATTCAGCGTGGCGGCCACCATGATCGGCGTCAGGCAGTTCGGCAGGATGTGGTGCAGCATGATGCGCCAAGGGCGGACGCGGATCAGCTTGGCGGCCTGCACGTATTCCTTGCGGGCCTCGACCATGGCCGATGCGCGCACGGTGCGGGCGTATTGCACCCAGGACGGCACGGCGATCGCCATGATCAGGATGGGGGCCGCCAGCACGTCCTTGAGGCCCGTCGGCAGCGATGCCGTGGCGATGGCCGTGATCAGGATCGCGATCAGGATGAAGGGCATGGACAGCAGCACGTCGCCCACGCGCATGATCACGTTGTCCACCCAGCCGCCGAAATACCCCGCGACCAGCCCGAGCGTCAGCCCGATCGCCAGCGCCACGATGACCGAGGCGAACCCGATGATCAGCGAGATGCGGGAGCCATAGAGAACCGCCGACAGGATGTCGCGCCCCTGCGTGTCGGTCCCCAGCACATAGGGCCACTGCCCTTCGGCGTTCCAGATCGGCGGGATCTCCGAGTTCCACAGCTCCAGCGCGGCAAGGTCGTAGGGGTTCTGCGGCGTGATGAGCGGCGCAAGGAAGGCGGTCGCGGCGACGATCGCCAGCAGGATCGCCGCGAAGACCGCCGAGGGGTGCGCGCGGAAGGAATGCCACAGGTCGCTGTCGCGCATCCGCTGCAGGCGTCCGGGCAGGGGCGCGGCCGGGGCGGGGGTGGTATCGGCGGGAAGGGTCACGGTCTTTTCCATCGGGGCCTCCGGGCTCAGCCTTTTCCGCGTGCGCTGTCGTCGCGCAGGCGCGGATCGACCCAGGCATAGGTGATGTCGACAAGGGTGTTCAGGGCGACGAAGATGAACGAGACGATCAGCAGGTACGCCGCCATCACCGGCAGATCGACGAAGGTCACGGCCTGGATGAACAGCATCCCCATGCCGGGCCACTGGAAGACCGTTTCGGTCACCAGCGCGAAGGCGATTAGGTTGCCGATCTGCATGCCGGTCAGGGTGATGACGGGCATCAGGCAGTTGCGCAGCGCGTGGCGCCAATGCACCCGGCGGGCGGGCACGCCCCGCGCGCGGGCGAACTTGATATAGTCGGCGCGCAGCGTCTCCAGCATCTCGGCGCGGACCAGCCGCATCACCAGCGTCACCTGGAAGGTCGAGAGCGAGATCGCAGGCAGAAGCAGCGCCGCCCGCCCCGAGGGCGTCAGCAGACCCGTGGACCACCAGCCGATATCGACCGTCTCGCCGCGCCCGAAGGCGGGCAGCCAGCCAAGCGTGACCGAGAAGGCCAGGATCAGCATGATCCCCACGACGAAGCTGGGCAGCGAGACCCCGACGATCGACCCAAGCTGCAGCATGTTCGCAAGCTTGCTGTCGCGATATATCGCCGTGACGACGCCCGCCGGGATGCCCACCACCAACGAGATCAGCGTGGCCACCAGCACCAGTTCCAGCGTGGCCGGGAAGCGTTCCTGGATCAGCACCATCACGTCCTGCTGATTGCGGTACGAGATGCCGAAATCGCCCTGCACCGCGTTCGTGACGAAGCGGGTGTACTGGGTCAGGAAGCCGTCGTTCAGGCCCAGCCTCTCTCTCAGGTCGATGCGGTCCTGCAGGGTGGCCTGCTCGTTGACCATCATCTCGACCGGGTCGCCGAAGAAGCGGAAGATGACGAAGGCCAGCAGCGCCACCGCCAGCATGACAAAGACCGCGTTGGCGGTACGCTTGAGAAGGAAGGCTAGCATCGCAGGCTCCGATCGGGTGGACAGCGTGCCGGACCGCCCGCAGGGGGCGATCCGGCGAGGGGCGTCAGGATTCCCCGCCCATGCGGGCGAACCACAGGCGCGGCTTGGCATCGGGGAACAGCGGCATCTCGGCCACGTCCTGCGTCACGGCCCAGGCCATCGGCTGCTGGTGCAGCGGGATCATGATGACCTCGTCCTTGACGATCTGCAGCGCCTGCGTCTGCAGCGCCAGTCGCGCCTCGACGTCCAGCTCCTGTCCCGCCTCGTCGACCAGCGCGTCCAGTTCGGGATAGGACCAGCCGCCCCAGTTGAAGACCCCGGCATTGCCGTCCTTCGAATGGAAGATCTGCAGAAGCGGCGAGTAGCTGTCCAGCAGCGGCAGCGTCGCCCAGCCGAGCGTGTAGACATCGGTCTTGGCATTGGTCCGCTTGGGCGACTGCACTGCGCGCGGGGCGACATCCAGCTTGGGGGCAAGGCCGATGCGGCTCCACATCGAGGCGATGGCCTGGCAGAACTGTTCCTCGTTCACCAGCCCGTCGCTGAGGCAGTTGAACTCGAACTCCAGCCCCTCGGGGACGCCGGCCTCGGCCAGGATCGCCTTGGCGGCATCGGGATCGTGGACGGGCAGGGCGTCCAGTTCCTCGACATAGCCGGGGATCTGCGGCGCGACGGTCGCCCCGGCGGTGCGGGACTTGCCGCGCATCACCTTCTGCTGGATCAGGTCCAGATCGATGGCCTGGTACAGCGCCTCGCGGACGGCCTTGTCGCGGAAGGGGTTCGGCTCTCCGGTGGTCAGCGTCTCGCGGAAGGGGAAGCCGATCATGACGGTGCGCAGATCGACGCCTTCCAGCACCTCGACCTCGGGCGCGGCCTCGAGGCGCGGCAGATCCTGCACGGGCGCGTCGTTGGTGAAGTCGATCTCGCCCGACAGCAGGGCGGCGACGCGGGTGGCCGCCGAATTGACGGGCGTCAGCTCGATCCGGTCGAGATTGTGCTGCGCCTCGTCCCACCAGTCGGGATTGGCCACGAAGACCGTCCTGGCATCGGGCTGGCGGCTTTCGACGATGAAGGGGCCGGTGCCGTTCGCGTTGTAGGTGGCATAGCCTTCGGTCCCCGCGCCCACGTCGGTCGGCAGCAGGGCGTCGTTCTCGGTCAGCCATTCGGCGTCGAAGATGTGGATGTTGGTCAGGTCGTTCAGCAGCAGCGGATAGGTGCCGTTCAGCGTGATGTCGACGGTATGGTCGTCCACCACCGCCGCGCTGACATAGGCGGGCAGGTTGCCCTTCAGCGGCGAGGTCTCGTGGCTGACGCGGGTCAGCGATGCGACGACATCCTCGGCGGTGAAGGGGTTTCCGTTGTGGAAGGTCACGCCCTGGCGCAGCTTGAAGCGCCAGGTGATCTGGTCGTCCAGGATCTCCCAGCTTTCGGCAAGGGCGGGCTCGATCTTCAGGTCGCGGTCATAGCGGACAAGCCCTTCATAGACGTGGTTCAGCACGTTGATCGTGAAGCTGTCGCCGAAGGAATAGGGGTCCAGCGATCCGATATCGCGGTTCGCCCCCCATTTCAGCACGTTCTCGGCCTGTGCGGTGCCCGTCAGCGCGACAACTGCCGCCGAGGCGAGCATGAGATGGCGTAGTTTCATGTCCTGGTCCCTTTCCAACTGGATTGCATCACGGAATCGACAAAATTGGATACGATGCATCTTGGGTGACACAGCGGATGCGATGTGGCAAGCAAATTGTATCCGATTGACGGATGCAATCGTATGCGCTAGCGATTGTGCAAAGCAGACAGGCAAACGGAACATGACCGAGAACAAGACGACCCTGACCGACGCGGTCCACGACCTGCTGAAGAAGGCGATCATCGAGCAGGCGCTGAAACCCGGGATGCGCCTGCCCGAGGATACGGTGGGCGAACAGTTCGGCGTGTCCCGCACCATCGTGCGCCACGCCTTCGTGCGGCTGGAACACGAGGGGCTGATCGCGACCCGGCGCAATCGCGGTGCCTTCGTCGCGGAACCCACGCGCGACGAGGCGCAGAACGTCTTCGAGGTGCGCCGCTGCCTGGAAAGCGACGTGATCCGCCTGTTGTGCAAACGGATGCCCGAAAGCGGCTATGACCGACTGGAATCGCATGTGCGGCACGAACAGGCCGTGCGCGGCAAGGACGGCCCCGCCGCGATCCGCCTCGCGGGCGAATTCCACATCCTGTTGGCCGAACTGACCGGCAACCCGGTGCTGGCACGCTATGTCGCCGAGGTCGTGCTGCGCTGCTCGCTCATCCTGTCGCTCTATGCGCGCAGCCATTCATCGGATTGCGCAGTGGACGAACATTCGCAGATCATCGAGGCGATCCGCAGCGGCGATGCCGCCGCCGCCATCGCGATCATGGAACATCACTTGGGCGCCGTCGCGGATCGTGCGGCGCTGGTGAACCCGCAGGATAGTATCCAATCCATTCTCTCACACTACGGCTCGGAACTCGCCCCATGACGCAGAAGACCGGCTATCACGCCTTCGATTTCGCGGAACTGACTGCGCGAGAGGCCTACAAGGTGATGATCGGGACCATCGTGCCGCGCCCGATCGCGTGGGTGACGACGATCTCGACCGACGGTGTGGTGAATGCGGCGCCCTACAGCTTCTTCAACTGCCTCTCCGCCGATCCCCCCATCCTGGCACTGGGCGTCGAGAACAAGCCCGACAAGAGCCTGAAGGACACGGCCGAGAACATCCGCATGACGGATTGCTTCACCGTCAACATCGTGGACCGCGCCAATGTCGAGGCGATGGCCGTCACCGCCGCGGGCTTCGCGCCGGGCGTGGACGAGCTGGAGATGGCGGGCCTGACCGCCGTTCCGGGCGACAGCGTGGCCTGCCCCCGCATCGCCGAGGCCCCGGTGGCCTTCGAATGCGAACGGTATCTGGGCATCGCCGTCAGCGCATCGCGAGAGATCATCCTGGGCCGCATCCTGCGCGCCCATATCCGCGAGGACATCATCGACCCCGCGACGCATTATTCGGATCATGCGAAGCTGGATGCCTTGGGTCGGATGGGTGGCAACGGCTATGCCGGGACGCTGGATTATTTCGACCTGCCGACCCCCTCGGCCGAGGCCGTTCTGGCCGCGCGGGGCGTCTGAGCCGGTTCCTCGACGCGCAGCCTTTCAGATCTTTATGCCTGCACCGGCAGATGCCGGTGCAGGCTTTTCATTGGCCTCAGGCGCGGACCAGCGGCTTCTGGTTCTTAAGGTGACGCATCGCCAGCTTGCGCCCCATGCGACCGGACAGCAGCTGGCGGGCAGGGGGCATTTCCCGGCCTTCCTCGAACAGTTCGGGGAACAGGGTCAGCATCTCCAGCCGGGCCTGGGGCGACACGGCCTTCAGCGCCTGCGCACCGGTATAGAGGCTTTCGGATTCCGCGCCATTCGCCAGCACGATCTCGTGGCGGTCGAACATGAAGTGGACATATTCCACATCCGCCAGATCGGTCGCGATGTCGATGCCGTCCAGCATCAGCAGCTGCTTGGCGGCGACCAGCACCTCATCCGCATCGAACATCCGCTTGGCGATGTTGGACCGCACGAGGATCCGGTGCTGGGGCGAGACGACCAGATCCGTCGCGGGGACGTTCTGGCCCAACGCGCCGGCCTTGATGCGGATCGGACGCAGGTTCGCGAAGGCCGCCAGATCGGTCGCCCCAAGCTTGCGGCCGCCGATCCACTGCAGCGGACGCAGCCCGCGGTCCTTGGTCTGGATCAGGTCGCCGACACGCAGGTCCTGGACCTCGACCTCGCCACGGGCGGTACGGATCAGCGTGCCCGCCGCGAAGCAGATGACGCCGGTATTCTCCAGCCCCAGCTGATCCCCCGTGACGCCGGTCAGGACGGTGCCGCCCACATTGTCCAGCACGCCGTCCGCGATATCCGCACGCAGCCATTGCAGCGCCGAGCTGTATTGCGGATTGCCCGGCGTCGCGTTCCAGGTGGCCAGGGTGGCCTCGTTGTAGAACGCCGCAAGGTTGATGAAATCGTTGTTCGTCGGATCGCCATCGTCCGCGTTGTCGGCGTTGAAGTCGGTGATGACATCGGCCGAGCTGCCGTCCAGGATGAACGTGTCCGCGCCATCGCCACCGGTCAGCGTGTCGTTGCCCGCGCCCCCCTGCAGCGTGTCGTTCCCGGCACCGCCAAGAAGGGTGTCGTTCCCGGCTCCGCCGTCCAGCAGATCGTTCCCCGCGCCGCCATCCAGCACGTTCGCGGCAGCGTTGCCGGTCAGCGTGTCGTCCTGCGAAGAGCCGGTCACGTTCTCGAAGTTGCTGAACGTATCGCCCTGCGCATCGCCGCCCGTGGCGGTGTTGGTCGCCAGGTTGACGGTGACGCCTGCCGCCGATCCGGCATAGGACAGCGTGTCGGTGCCCGCGCCGCCGTCCAGCGTGTCCGCGCCCGCGCCGCCATTGACGGTGTCGTCGCCCGCACCGCCCGAGATGACGTTCGCACCCGAATTGCCCGTCAGGCTGTCGTTCTGGGCCGAACCTGTCAGGTTCTCGAAGTTGCTGATCGTGTCGCCCTGCGCATCGCCACCCGATGCGGTGCTGTTCGCGATGTCCACGGTGACGCCTGCGGCGGATCCCGCATAGCTCAGCGTATCCGTGCCCGCGCCGCCATCCAGCACGTCGGCACCGGTGCCACCCTCGACGATGTCGTCGCCGGTACCGCCCTCGATGGTGTCGTTCCCCGCGCCGCCCGACAGCGTGTCATTGCCGCCCAGACCCTGCAGGAGGTTCGCCTGGGAGTTGCCGGTGATGGCGTTGGTCCCGGCGTTGCCGCGGACGTTCTCGAAGTTGAGGAAGTCGGTCTGCCACCCGCCGATCGCGGTCGCCGGACCGGTATCGTTCAGCGTGACCCCGATATCCGCAGAGTTGACGGCAGCAGAATCCAGCGCGATGGTGTCGATGCCTGCACCACCGTCGATCGTGTCGATGGGCCCGAGCTCTGGGAAGAACCCAAGCTCGGCGGTATCGTTGCCGCCTTCCAGCTGAACGTTGTCGACGCCTGCGGTGCCCGCAGTGCTGGGGCCGCCAACCCAGAAGTCGTCACCCTCGCCGCCGAAGACGGTATTCGTCCCCGTGCCACCGAACAGCGTGTCGTTCCCGGCACCGCCAAGAAGCGTGTCGTTCCCTGCGCCGCCGTCTAGCGAATCGTTGCCGTCGCCACCCGTCAGGGTGTCGTTGCCGTCACCGCCCGACAGCGTGTCGTTGCCAGCGCCGCCATCCAGCGCGTTCGCAGCCGCGTTGCCGGTCAGCGTGTCGTTCTGCGAAGAACCGGTCAGGTTCTCGAAGTTGCTGATCGTGTCGCCCTGAGCGTCGCCACCCGACGCAGTGTTGGTCGCCAGGTTGACGGCGACACCCGCAGCCGATCCCGCATAGGACAGCGTATCGGTTCCCGCGCCGCCATCCAGTGTGTCGGCACCCGCGCCGCCATTGATCGTGTCGTTGCCCAGCCCGCCCGAAATGACGTTCGCGCCAGCGCTGCCCGTCAGGTTGTCGTTCAGGCCCGAGCCGGTCAGGTTCTCGAAATTGCTGATCGTGTCGCCCTGGGCATCGCCGCCCGACGCGGTGTTGGTCCCGATGTTCACGGTCACGCCCGCGGTCGATCCCGCATAGGTAAGCGTGTCGGTGCCCGCGCCGCCGTCCAGCACGTCGGCACCGGTGCCGCCCTCGATCGTGTCGTTGCCGGTGCCGCCCTCGATGGTGTCGTTGCCCGCACCGCCCGACAGCGTGTCGTTGCCGCCGAGGCCCTGCAGAAGGTTCGCCTGAGAGTTGCCGGTGATGGCGTTGGTCCCGGCGTTGCCGCGGACGTTCTCGAAGTTGAGGAAGTTGGTTTGCCACCCACCGATGGGGGTAGCAGCGCCAGAGTCGTTCAGTGTAATTCCGTAGTTCGCGGTGTTCAGCGCAGCCGAATCGAACGCGATGGTGTCGATGCCCGCACCGCCGTCGATGGTGTCCGTGGGCCCGAACTGTGGGAAGAACCCAAGCTGGGCGGTGTCGTTGCCGCCTTCCAGCTGCACGTTGTCGACACCTGCTGTACCGTTAGTGCTGGGGCCACCGATCCAGAAGTCGTCACCCTCGCCGCCGAACACGGTGTTCGTCCCGGTACCGCCGAACAGCGTATCGTTGCCATCGCCGCCGTAGATCGTGTCGTTGCCCGCACCGCCATCAAGCGAGTCGTTGCCGATCCCGCCATAGATCACGTCGTTGCCGTCATCACCCCGGACGGTATCCGCACCGGCCCCGCCGAAGATGGTGTCGTTGCCACCACCGCCGTTGATCGAGTCGTTGCCCTCCAGACCGTCGATATAGTTCGCACTGTTGTCGATCACCGGCGCGGGTGAATTGCTGTTCAACTGGTCGGCATATCCGACACCCATGGTGTCGTTGCCCGTGGTGCCTTCGATCACGGGCCTATATTCGCCTGCATCCCTGTTCGCGGTGAGACTCGAAATGTCGCTGATCACGGTCGACAGCTGCACGGACTGGATCGGCTTCGTTTCCAGCGCGTCTTGGTCGGAATCTTGCGTCGTCGAGCCCACCATGTAAAGGTTGCCCGCCGTGTCCTGAATCACGCGAACGTCGATATCATCATCGATCGTGCCATCAGCGTATGTCACAGTGGCAGACATGAAAACAAGCGAATCGAACGTCTGGGGCGAACCACCGTTTATCGAGAACTGGTCGATATTTCCTTGGTTGTCATAGCTATTCGAGCCGGTTCCGCCAATATAGCCATTCCCCCCGGCGAGAAGGTCTGTATCTGGTTGTAAAGCGGATCTGTCGAACTGCCGAAGCTTTTGCCCTCGAGCAAACCGGCATCCTCGACCTGCCGATTACTGTCGTCGGTATCCAGATCGGCGAAGGTTCCAAGGCGGAACACGTTGAATGTCGTGGGCATTGTCGATCCCTTGATCTTTGGGTGTCAAAGCCGTCCCGAAACTTCTCCGGGCCAGTCGGGCGTCAGGGCGCATCGCTCTGCTTCGCGCATCGTCCCTGTCGCGACCTGTCAGGACGCATTCCTATCGGCCATGGCACCGCCCGGAGCGAGACGCACGGGCAAGGTCGACGGAGATGGAAGAGGGCGGTCGATCCGTTTTTTTTCAGAGAGTGCGCATGATCGTTCCGTCGCCCGCAATCAGCGGTGGAGGGCGTGCGCTGCCATTCGAGCGGAAATGCCCTAGGGGGCGTAGCGTTGCTGCGACGGGTCCGGAATCTAGAGGAAATACGCCACGAGGTCGGACGCAAGGGCCCCGCAAGCGGCGCAGGGCATTGATCTATCGACAGAAGTCACAGGCATAGAATTCTTTCTGAATTGCTTACAGGCGGTTTGGAGCTCACCGAGCCAAATACACCCTTAACGAATTCTTAACCATAGCGCAGCAACTTTATGGCGATTTGTATGGATTTTATATGGCGGGGCTTTGCAGGTATAATCGTGCCCGCCGCAAGCCGTTCCGGGGTCGCCTGACCGAACTATGTGATGCCCGAGGCGTAGTGCCTTTTGCAGGGCGCCGCAACCGCACGACGGGCCGAAAAGATCGCCACCGCAGCCGATCCGAAACCAGGTGGTGAATCGGTCGGGCTGCGATGGGTAGGGCCCGCAATGCCATCACCTAAGCCCGCAAGCGCCGCCGGGTCGGCGGCGCCCTTCGGGGATCGGTTCAGGCCCAGGGCGTCACGAGATACTTCTCGCCCGTGCGCATGGCGCGGTAATCCATCACGGCTTCCTTGGTCAGCATCTCCTCCAACGAGACGCGGGCCTTGTAGCTGCTGGCGAAGGTCGTCGTCAGGTTGTCCCGAACTCGCTGCCGCATCCGTCCCATAGTTTCCTGCCCGACCGATTGCAGGAACGGGAACAGCAGCCATCCGGACAGCGTCCAGCCGAAGCCGTAGGCGGGGGTCAGGACGGTCGGGCCGGTATCCAGGCGGCCATAGATGAACATGCGCTTCTGCTGGTTCGAGCCATAGCGCGAATATTCGGACATCTGCTGGACGGCGACGCGTTCCATCGCGCGGAAGGCGGTATCGACCAGCTTGCCGCCGCCGACCGGATCGAAGCCATAGAACGCGCTCGTGTCGGCAATGGCGGCGGTCAGCTGATCCATGAAATCATTGGCAGACGAGTTCACCACATGCGTGGCACCCATCCCCTTCAGCAACTCGACCTGATCCTCCTTGCGGACGATGTTCACGAGGTCGAGGCCGTCCTCCTGGCAGATGCGGGTCAGCATCTGACCGAGGTTCGATGCCCCGACCGTGTGCAGGATGGCGTTCTGACCATCGGCCTTGGCGTTCTCGACGAACCCGAGGGCGGTCATCGGGTTCACGAAGGCGCTGGCGCCTTCCTCGGCCGAGTGGTCGCCGAGGGGCAGGCACATCGCGGCATCGGCGATGCAGTACTGGCTGTAGGCATTGCCCGGCACGCAGGAGACGCGCTGGCCGATCAGCGCCTGCGCAGTCTCGCCGTCACCCGCCGCGACGACGGTGCCCGCACCCTCGTTCCCTGCCGGAAGCTTCAGCCCTTGGCGGGATTTCGAGGCCGCGTTCGCCTGCGCGGGCATCTGGGCCACGAACTTGCCGGGGCTGAACTGGGCGTTCTCGATGTCCGCGCCGCCGACGAGGATGGCAAGATCCGACGGGTTGATCGGCGCCGCCTCCATCCGCACCAGGACCTGGTTGCCGGTCGGATCGGGGAAGGACACCTCCTCGATCGCGACGGTCAGCGTGCCGTCGGCGTCCAGCGTGGTGAACAGTTGCTTGCCGGTGGTGGCCATGCTCGGATCTCCTTGGTTTTCAGTATCCTTGGAGGGGATATGTAGGTTCGCCGGAGGGGCGGCACTAGGGTCGCGGCGGGCGGAACCTGCCCGACCGGCGGGAATACGCGGGCCGCTGCCACTTATCCGCCAGACGGGCCATTCCAATGCCAACTGCTCTTGCTGAAGCTTCGCCACGATTCCCTGGCGCCGATCTTGCACGATCACGGCACCCGATTGACCGGTAACCGCTCCCAAAGACCTTCGCCATGTTGCGTCGCGCAAGGTCACCCACGCGCCGATGCTGCCTCCCGGAGGCCCGCATGTTCCACCTGCCGGACAGCGCTTGACAGGCTGCAGGACAGCGCTTGACAGGCCGAATGGTAACGATATCATCCAACCCGAACGTACGCGCTGTCCTGGGGAGGAGAAGGCCGATGCGACAAGCCATCGAGGCTCTTTGGCGTCTGATCGACGTCGTCATGGCGGTCCTGCTGACGGGCATGATCGCGCTGGTCTTTCTGAACGTGGTCATGCGCTATGGCTTCTCGAGCGGGCTGCGCGTCACGATCGAGCTGTCGCGCCTGTGGTTCGTCTGGGTGGTGATGCTCGGGGCGGCGGTGGTGCTGCGGCGGGGCGAACATCTGCAGCTGTCCGAGTTCTCCGAGGCGCTGATGCCCCGTTTCGTTCCGATCCTGCGCCGGATCTGCTGGGCAATCGTGCTGGTCGCGGTGCTGATGCTGTTCGTCGGGGCGTGGCGGCAGACGCAGGCCAACTGGCACAACATCTCGCAGCTGACGGGCCTGCCGTCGGGGCTCTTTTACCTGTCCGGCGTCATTTCTGCCGGGCTGATGGCGGCGGTCGCCGTCGTGCGGATCTTCGGACCGGATCGCGGTCCCGCCGGCACCCACCCCGAGGCACATTGACATGACCCTGATCATCTTCCTCGGCGTCCTGTTCGTCGGTATCCTTGCGGGTCTGCCCGTGGCCTTCGCGCTGCTGCTGTCGTCGATGGCGCTAATGGTTCAGATGAACCTCTTCAGCGCCGACATCCTTGCGCAATCGCTGATCAACGGGGTGGACAGCTTTCCGCTGTTGGCGGTGCCCTTCTTCCTGGTCGCGGGCGAGGTCATGTCGCGGGGCGGCCTGTCGACGCGGATCGTCACGCTTGCCATGTCGCTTGTGGGGCACCGGCGGGGTGGGCTGGGATATGTCGCGATCCTGACATCGATCGTCCTGGCGGGGCTGTCGGGATCGGCCGTGGCGGATGCCGCCGCGCTGGTGTCCATCCTCTATCCGATGATGCGCAAGGCCGGATACCCGCAGGGGCGCAGCCTCGGGCTGCTTGCTTCGGGGGGCATCATCGCACCGATCATTCCGCCCTCGCTTCCGCTGATCCTGGTGGGCGTCGCCGGAAACATCTCGATCGCCAAGCTGTTCCTTGCGGGCATCGTGCCGGGGCTGATGATGGCGCTGGTGCTGGTGTCGATCTGGACCGTCATCATGCGCGGCGAGGAGATCGAGACCTTGCCCAAGGCCAGCGCCGCGGCCCGCTGGAAGGCCCTGCGCGAGGGGATCTGGGCGCTGCTGCTGCCGGTCATCATCATCGGGGGCATCCGTTCGGGCGCCTTCACGCCCACCGAGGCCGCCGTCGTCGCCGCGGTCTATGCCATCTTCATCTCGACCGTGATCTACCGCGAGATGAGCTTTGCAAGCTTCGTCGAGATCCTGATCCAGGCGGGCCGGGCCACGGCGATGGTGATGTTCCTTGTCGGTGCCGCGATGGTCGCCGCGTGGCTGATCACGGTGGCGCAGCTTCCCCAGCAGCTGGCCGCATTGCTGCAACCGCTGATCGACAGCCCGCGCGTCCTGATGCTGGTCATCATGCTTCTGGTCCTGTCCGTCGGCATGGTCATGGACCTGTCGCCGACGGTCCTGATCCTCGTGCCGCTGCTGATGCCGGTGGTCCGCATGGCCGGTATCGACGAGGTGTATTTCGGCCTCATGTTCATCCTGAACTGCTCCATCGGGCTGATCACGCCTCCGGTCGGAACGGTCCTGAACGTCGTCTGCGGCGTCGGTCGCGTGCCGATGAGCCAGGCGGTCAAGGGCGTCGGGCCCTTCATCCTCGGCTATGTCGTGCTGCTGGGACTGTTCATCCTGTTTCCGCAACTGATCACCGTGCCTGCCAGCTTCATGGCCGGCTGATACCAAAT
The DNA here is from genome assembly GCF_947311865.1 of Paracoccus sp. PARArs4. Taxonomy (NCBI): domain Bacteria; kingdom Pseudomonadati; phylum Pseudomonadota; class Alphaproteobacteria; order Rhodobacterales; family Paracoccaceae; genus Paracoccus; species Paracoccus sp. PARArs4. Next base: position 48,709 of record NZ_CAMZMW010000019.1, read on the forward strand.
CCTTGAGGGAGGAAATCATGAAGACGCTTATCCGTACCACCTGCATGGCCGCCATCATGTCGGTCGCGGCGCTGTCCGCGCAGGCGCAGACCAGCCTGCGCCTGGCCCATGCCGCGCCCGAGAGCGACCTGCAGCAGACGCTCGCCACCTATTTCAAGGAGCAGATCGAGGAACGCAGCGAGGGCGAGATCACCGTCACGATCTTCCCGCAGGGCCAGCTGGGCAACGACGCCGCGATGGTCGACGGCACCCGGTCGGGCATCATCGACATCGTCATGACCGGCCTGAACAACCTGACCGGCCTCGTGCCGGATGCCGGCGCGTTCGAGCTGCCGTTCATCTTCCCGACCCGCGCCGACGCCTATGCGGTGCTGGACGGCGAGATCGGGCAGGGCATCAGCGCCCAGTTCGAGCCGGAGGGCCTGAAGATGCTGGGATATCCCGAGAACGGCTATCGCAACATGACCAACAATCGCGGCCCCATCGTCGAGCCTGCGGATGTCTCGGGCCTGCAGATGCGGGTCAACAACTCTCGTGCGCTGAGCGACATGTTCCAGCTGCTGGGCGCGACGCCGCAGCAGATCCCTGTGGCCGAGCTCTACACCGCGCTGGAGACGGGCGTCGTCGATGCCCAGGACCACCCGATCGGCATCGTGCAGTCCTTCAAGTTCGACGAGGTGCAGGACTACCTGTCGATGACCCAGCACGCCTATTCGGCCCTGGCGCTGGCCATGAACATGGACAAGTTCGAAGGCCTGGACGAGGAGCAGCAGGCGATGGTCCTGGAGGTTGCTGCCGAGGCCGTCGCCATGCAGCGCGAACTGGCGCAAGAGCGCGAGGACGAGATGATCGCCGACCTGGAAAGCAAGGGGATGCAGGTCAACCGCGACGTGAACGCCGAGGCGTTCCAGGAAGCCGTTCGTCCGGTCTGGGACAGCTTCGTCGAGCAGAACGGCGATGCCCTGGTGAACGCGATCACCGCGCAATAAGCCCTGTGCATCGAACCTTCCCGGGGGCAGTCATCTGCCCCCGGTTTTGCATTCCGGCCCGCGCGGTTCTTTTCAGGGGATCACTTGCCCATGCTGCTTGCCCGCGACAGCAGTTCCGGATCGATATGCAGGATGGCCGGATCGGACAGCTTGCCGTCCAGCGCCTTCAGGATGAGGGACGCCGCCTCGCGGCCGATCTGCAGCGGGAAGGGGTTGACGGTCGTCAGTGGCGGCACGCAGACCGCGGCGATCTCGTAATCGCCGAAGCCTGCCACCGCGACCTGCCCCGGGACGTCTATTCCCTGCCTCTGACATTCGCTGAGCGCGCCGAAGGCCGACAGGTCGGACACGCAGATGACGGCATCCGTATCGGGCAGGCGTCGCAGCAGGTCGGCCATCGACTGCGCGCCCTCGGCCATCGAGATCGGCGGCGGACCGGCATCGACCAGCCTCGTGGCGTCCAGGCCATGCCGCTGCATCGCGGCGATGAACCCCCGTCGCCGGTCCGAGCCGCGGGTATCCCGCTCGGCCTCGCCGCCGATGAAGGCGATGCGGCTGCGACCAAGCGCGACCAGGTGATCGACCAAGGCGCCGATCGCCGCCGCATTCGAGAAGCCGACCACATGGCCGATGGGCCGATCGGGAAGATCCCAGATCTCGACCACCGGGATCGCGGCCTTTTCCAGAAGCATCCGCGCCCGGTCGGTATGCGTGCCGCCGGTGACGACCATCGCCTCGGGGCGGCGGCGCAGCAGCTGCGCGATCAGCGCCTCCTCGGCCTGGACATCGTAATCGGTATAGCCAAGCAGGATCTGCAGCCCGCGTTCGCGCAGCCCGTCCGAAAGGCCGCGCACCGTGTTCGCGAAGTTGGCGTTGTTGATCGAGGGGATCGTCACGGCGACGAAATCCGAACGTTGCGAGCGAAGGGCCGAAGCGGTGCTGTCGAAGACATAGCCCAGTTCGTCGGCGGCCTTCATCACGGCGGCGCGGGCGGTCTCGCTGACTAGGCCGCCCCCCTTGAAGGCCCGGCTGACCGTCATGGGAGAGACGCCCGCAGCGCGGGCGATGTCGACCATTGTGGGTGGGCGGCGGGTCACGGGCGTCGTTTCCGGTCAGGTGGTATCGATCCCACCCATTTGAGCAGGATCGCGTTCCGTTTCAAGCCGACAATTGGTGGTCGTGCGCGGTGGTGACGTGGTGATGAATGCGGCCGTCGAAATACCGCGCCAGGACCGCCTCGGTCGCGGCCTTGGCACGGGCCCGGACCGGGCTGGCCAGCGCCGTCTCGACCGCCTCGAGGTCGGGATAGCTGATTGCCAGGATCATCGGGATCTCGGGGGCGCCGTCGTCGCGGAACTCGGCAAAGTTTACGCGGACTGCGAGGGCGCCGGGAAAGGCGTTCCACTCGGGCAGCACCTCGGACAGGATGGCGTCGCGAAACGCCTCGTGCTGGCCCTCGCGGACGCGGCCCTCGAACAGGGCGAAGCGGGTGATCATCGGCTGGCCTCCTTGGCAAGCGGGTTGGGGAAGAATTCCATCAGGGCGGCCTGGTCCTGGTCGCCCAGACCGCGGGCGGTCAGCTGGCGGTGGATCTCGGCGCAGAGTGCCGTCAGCGGCATCGGAGTGTGGGACAGGCGCGCAAGATCCTGCGCGCCGTTCAGGTCCTTGACCATGTTGTCGATACGCCCCGTCGGGCGATAGTCGCGCCCGGCAAAGCGCGGCATGTACTCTTGGAGAATGGCACTGTCCGCGCGCCCCCCGGCAAGCGCCTCGGGGATCCTCTCGGCAGAGATGCCCGCCGCTTCCGCCAGCGCCGTCGCTTCGGCCACGGCAAGGAAGTTCAACCCGCACAGCACCTGGTTGATCAGCTTGGTCGCCTGTCCGGCGCCGGCATCGCCCATGCGTGTCTGGTTGCTGGCGACCTGCGCCAGCAGGCCCTGCGCCTCGGCGACATCGGCCTCGGTCCCGCCCTGCATGAGGGTCAGCTGACCGGTCGCCGCCTTCGGCGCCCCGCCCGAAAGGGGGCTGTCCACCCACCGCAACCCGCGATCTGCGGCATCGCGTGCCAGCGCCTGCGTGGCCGTCGGATCGATCGAGGACATGTCGATGATCAGCGTCCCCGGCGCGGCCCCCGAGGCCACGCCATCGGTACCGAACACCGCGTCCCTGACGATGCCGGGGGCGTTCAGCGACAGGATCACCGCCTGCGCCCCGCGGGCCGCCTCGGCCGCGTTGGTCGTCGCGGTGGCGCCAAGGGCCTCCAGCGGCTGCATCTGCGCGGGATTGCGGTCGAAGACGCGCAGCCGCGTTCCGGTGCGTGCAAGGCGCGCGCCGATGGCGCCGCCCATCGCACCGGCACCGATCAGGGCGATGGTCTGGGTCATGTTCGATCTCCTTGAATGGCCTGTATGGCGGTGTCCGCGATCACGTCCAGCGGCAGCATGATGTCCAGCGCGACGGCTTCGTCCGTGCCCGGCGGTTCCAGGGTCGCGATCTGGCTGTCCAGCAGCGCCGGAGGCATGTAGTGGCCCTTGCGCCCGGACATGCGCGCGGCGATGACGTCGCGCGGACCGTGCAGATAGAAGAACGTGACCGGCCCGCCAGCCGCTTCGCGCAACCGGTCCCGATAGGCGCGACGCAGTGCGGAACAGCCGACGATCACGGGCGCGCTTTCGGACAGGGTCCTTGCCACTTCGTCCAGCCAGGGCCAGCGGTCCTCGTCGGTCAGCGGGGTGCCTGCCGCCATCTTGGCGACATTGGCCGCGGGATGCAGATCGTCGCCGTCCAGATAGGGCACGCCAAGTCGCCGCGCCAGCGCAAGCCCGACGCTGGTCTTGCCCGTTCCTGACACCCCCATGACGACACCGCGCAGGGTCACAGCGATGCCGTGATGCCGCCGTCCACATAGAGGACGTGCCCGTTCACGAAGCTGGACGCGTCCGAGGACAGGAACACGCAGGCCCCGACCAGTTCCTCGACCCGGCCCCACCGCCCTGCGGGCGTGCGCTTTTCCAGCCAGCCCGAGAATTCGGGATCGGCGACGAGCGCGGCATTCAGGGGCGTGTCGAAATATCCCGGCGCGATGGCGTTGCAGTTCAGGCCAAGGCGCGCCCAGTCGGTTGCCATCCCCTTGGTCAGGTTGCCGACCGCCCCCTTCGTCGCGGTATAGGGCGCGATCGAGGGCCGCGCGAGCGAGGTCTGCACGCTTGCGATGTTGATGATGCGCCCGATCCCGCGCGCGATCATGTGGCGGGCGACCGCCTGGCCGACATTGAAGACCGAGGCGACATTGGTCTGAAGCAGCCGCTGGAAGGCATCGGCCGGAAAATCCTCGAGGGGCGCGCGGAACTGCATCCCGGCGTTGTTGACCAGGATGTCGATGGGCCCGACATCCGCCTCGAAGCCGTCGATGGCGGTGCGGACCGCATCGTGATCGGTCACGTCGAAGACAAGCGATTGCGCGCCGGGGATCTGCTGCGCGGCCTCGGCCAGGCGGTCTGCATCGCGGCCGTTCAGCACCACCTCGGCGCCGGCATCGGCCAGCCCGCGTGCAAGCGCCAATCCGATCCCCTGCGACGACCCTGTCACCAGTGCGCGCCGCCCGGTCAGGTCGAACAATGCGTGGCTCATGCAACTCCTCCTCTGCATTCCTGCCCGCGATTGGCTCTCGACAACGCGGCGTTCGTCTCGTTATGGTATCGTTACCAACAGGCTGTCAAGCCAAACTGCCGGAGGACCGAATGACCCGCCCCCAGATACTGCAGACCGGCCCCTATCCCGAATGGGATCAAGGTCCCCTGGACGCCGATTTCACCGTGCACCGCCTGTTCGAGGCGGATGATCGCGACGCCTTCCTGGCCCAGCACGGGCCCGAGGTCCGGGCCATCGCGACGCGCGGCGAACTGGGCGCCAACGCGGCCATGATCGCGGCATGCCCCAAGCTCGAGATCATCAGCGTCTATGGCGTGGGCTTCGACGCGGTCGATCTTGCGGCGTGCCGGGCGCGCGGGATCCGCGTGACGAACACCCCCGACGTGCTGACCTCGGACGTGGCCGATCTGGGTGTCGCGATGATGCTGATGCAGTCACGCGGCATGCTGGGGGCGGAACGGTGGGTCCGCGACGGGTCCTGGGCCGCCAAGGGCCTCTATCCGCTGCAGCGCAGGGTATGGGGGCGACGGGCCGGCGTGCTGGGCCTTGGCCGGATCGGTACCGAGGTCGCCAAGCGCCTTCAGGGCTTCGGCATGCAGATCAGCTATGGGGCACGCGCGCCGCAGGACCACGCCCACCCGGACTGGCGCTTTGTCGCGGATCCGGTGCAACTGGCCGCGGAAACCGATTTCCTGTTCGTGACGCTGGCCGCCTCGGCCGCGACGCGGCACATCATCGACCGGAACGTGATCGAGTCCCTCGGCCCCGAGGGGATGCTGATCAACATTTCCCGCGCGTCCAACATCGACGAGGAGGCGCTGCTGGATGCGCTGGAATCCGGACGCCTGGGATCGGCGGCACTGGACGTCTTCGACGGCGAACCCGCACTGAATCCGCGCTTCCTTGCGCTGGAGAACGTCCTGCTGCAGCCTCACCACGCGTCGGGCACGATCGAGACGCGCAAGGCGATGGGCCAGTTGCTGCGCGACAACCTGACGGCCCATTTCGCGGGGCAGGCCCTGCCGACGGCGGTGCTGTGATGAAGGCTCTGGTCATCCATGCCGCCAAGGATCTGCGCCTCGAGGATCGTCCCGATCCCGCGCCCGGACCGGGCCAGGTTCTCCTGCGCCTTGCGACCGGCGGGATCTGCGGTTCCGACCTTCACTATGTCAATCATGGCGGCTTCGGCGCCGTCCGCCTGAAGGAGCCGATGATCCTCGGCCACGAGGTCTCGGCCCATGTCGAGGCATTGGGCGAGGGGGTGACGGGCCTTATCCCGGGCCAGCTGGTGGCGGTGTCCCCGTCGCGCCCCTGCGGCAGCTGCAAGTTCTGCCACGAGGGCCTGCCGAACCATTGCCTGGACATGCGGTTCTATGGTTCGGCCATGCCGTTCCCGCATGTGCAGGGGGCGTTCCGTCAACTGCTGGTGGCCGATCCGTCGCAATGCGTGGATGCGACGGGGCTGACGCCGGGCGAGGCCGCGATGGCCGAGCCGCTGGCCGTGACCCTGCACGCGACAAGGCGGGCGGGCGAGATGCTGGGCGCCCGCGTTCTGGTGACGGGTTGCGGCCCGATCGGCCTGCTGTCGATCCTTGCCGCCCGTCGCGCCGGCGCGACCGAGATCGTCGCCGCCGACCTGTCGGACTATACCCTTGGCCTTGCGCGGCAGATCGGGGCCGACAAGGTCGTGAACCTTCGGTCCGATCCTGACGGGCTTGCGCCCTATGGTGCCGGCAAGGGCCATTTCGATGTCCTTTATGAATGTTCGGGCGCGCAGCCCGCGCTTGTGGCGGGCATCGCGGCCATGCGCCCGCGCGGCGTCGTCCTGCAGCTGGGGCTGGGCGGGGACATGAGCCTGCCGATGATGATGCTGACGGCCAAGGAGCTGGACCTGCGCGGCAGCTTCCGGTTCCACCCCGAGTTCGCGACCGGCGTCGCGCTGATGCAGCAAGGGCTGATCGACGTGAAGCCGTTGATCAGCCACACCATAGAGCTGGCCGATGCCGCGTCCGGCTTCGACCTGGCATCCGACCGAGGCAGGGCGATGAAGGTGCAGATCCGCTTCTAGTCCGCGGGGCAGGGCCGGCATCCCGCATCTGCAGCGGGATGCTGACGGAATTGGGGGGGTGGGCCGCGGTCAGACCGGAACCGGCAGGCGGACCCGTCGCATCCCCTCCTGCACCTTGCGCAGCGGGCCCAGACAGCGCGGGACGAGGGCGTCGGTCTCGACCTGCGCCGCCGACACGCCGACATTGATCGCCGCAACCGCCACCCCCTGCGCCGAGAACAGCGGCACCGCGATCGAGCGCAACCCGATCTCGACCTCCTGGTCGATCACGGCATAGCCGTCGTGGCGTGCGGCCTCGATCCTCTCGACGATCTCGTCGGGGGTGGTCAGGCTGAAGCGGGTGCGCGGGGTCAGGTCGGCCTGGTCCAGAAGCGTGCGCACGCGGTCGGGGGGCAGAGCGGCCAGCAGCACCCGCCCCATCGAGGTGCAATGCGCGGGCAGGCGCGACCCCGGCATCAGGTTGATCGACATGACCCTCCGTTGGGCGGCGCGGGCCAGGTACACGATCTCGGTCCCGTCCAGGATCGAGACCGAGGCCGATTGCCCCACCTGGTCCGACAGCTGGTCCAGCCAAGGCTGCATGATCTGCGGCAGGGGCATCGCGGACAGCGCCCCCATGCCAAGACGCAGGACCCGTGCGGTCAGGGTGAAGAACTTGCCGTCGTAATCCGCGTATCCGGCATCGTGAAGGGTCAGCAGCAGGCGCCGCGCCGTCGCGCGGTCGAAGCCGGTCGCGCGCGCCATGTCGGTGATCGACATGCGCGGATGTTCGGGGCTGAACGCCTCGATCGCGGTCAGTCCCTTGACCAGCGAGCCGACGATATCCGACCTGTTTGCCATGCGCACAAAGCTGATCGCAATGCGAACAAAGATCAAGATGTGAACGGATCGACGTGACAAAAACGGCCCCGCCCGTGAACAAAGGGGGTCGGAGGACAGGAGGGGACATGGACAAGCGGATTTCGACGCTGGCCGATGCCGTCGCGGGGGTGAAGGACGGCGCGACCGTGATGGTCGGCGGCTTTGGCGGATCGGGGGCGCCCATCGAACTGATGCACGCGCTGATCGACCGCTATCTGGCCACGGGCAGCCCCGCGCGGCTGACGGTCATCAACAACAACGCGGGCAACGGGCATGTCGGCATCGCCGCGATGATCGAACAGGGCATGGTCGCAAAGGTGATATGCTCGTTCCCGCGCTCGGCCGATCCGCGGGTCTTCACCGAACGCTATCTTGCGGGCGAGATCGAACTGGAGCTGGTGCCGCAGGGCACATTGGCCGAGCGGATCCGCGCGGGCGGCGCAGGCATCCCGGCCTTCTATACCCCCACGGGCTTCGGGACCGAACTGGCGATGGGCAAGCCCGTCGCAGAGTTCGACGGGCGGTCCTATGTGCAAGAGCGGTGGCTGAAGGCCGACGTGGCGCTGATCAAGGCCGAGAAGGGCGACCGCCTCGGCAACCTCACCTATCGCATGGCCGCGCGCAATTTCGCGCCCCTGATGGCGATGGCGGCGGCGCGGACAATCGTGCAGGTCGCACAGTTGGTCGAACCCGGCGGGATCGAGCCCGAGGCCGTCGTGACGCCCGGCATCTTCGTCGATGCCGTCGTGCATGTCCCCGATCCCGCCCAGGAAGAGGACCTGAACCGGTCCGGGGCCCGCCATCCAAAGGTGACCGCATGACCGCCGGACTGACCAATGCCCAGATCGCCTGGCGCGCCGCGCAGGACATCGAGGACGGCGCCTATGTGAACCTCGGGATCGGGTTTCCGGAAATGGTCGCCCGTTTCCAGCCCGACGGACGGCAGGCGATCTTCCATACCGAGAACGGCATCCTCGGCTTCGGCGAGGCGCCCCCGCCGGGGCAAGAGGACTGGGACCTGATCAATGCGGGCAAGAAGGCCGTGACATTGCGGCCCGGCACGGCCTTCTTCGATCACGCCGACAGCTTCGCGATGGTTCGGGGCGGGCATCTGGACGTGGCGATCCTCGGCGCGTTCCAGGTGGCCCAGAACGGCGATCTGGCGAACTGGTCGACTGGCCCAAATGGCGTGCCCGCCGTCGGTGGCGCGATGGACCTCGTGCACGGGGCGCGGCGCGTCGCCGTCCTGACGGATCACGTCACCAGGGACGGCAGGCCCAAGCTGGTCGATCGCTGCACCCTACCGCTGACGGGCGTGGGCTGCGTCACGCGGGTCTATACCTCGCTGGCGGTCATCGATATCGAAGGTGGCCGCTTCATTCTGCGAGAAAAGCTGCCCTCGATCCGACTTGACGATTTGCAATCGCTGACCGGCGCGGTGCTGCATCTTAACGGCACGCCCGCCGATCTGACCGTCCCCGAGATATGAGATGACGGAAGCCTTTGTCCCTGATCATGTCCGCACTTCGGTCGGGCGCTTCGGCACGCCCAAGGCCGGAAGCGCCCTCAGCCGTGCGGCTCGGATCCGCGACTCATAATTGGACGGCACTTGGTGAACTCGCTGATCGAGGCGCCATGCGGCATCTGTTGAAGCGATCAGAAAGCCTTCGTGCTGCGGTTCAGGCAGGAGTCGACGACCGCCCATGACACGGGCGGCCCGCGGCCAAGATTTTCCGGCATTCATCCCGCAGCGTAGGAGCGATCTGCGCATCTTGGGCTATAATGGGCTCTTCCCTCGCGGCGCGAACCTGAAAGCTCCGAGCAGATCGTCGGGCTGCTCGAAATGCTTCCGAAGTTCGTCGGGGATCGTTTTGCCCGCTTCCCTTCAAGGAGGCATCGATAGGGTGACATATACACAGAAGAACGGACAGCCTCCTCAGTTCGTACGTAAACGGTAGCCAAGAAACACTTGAAGAATAGAGGCATCGTTCAACACGAGACCAAAACTCCCCAAATGGGTCGGCTTGGTTGCATCCTAAGTCCACGCCCTCACTGGCATGCGGTGAGCGGCGCGGAAATGGCCCTGGCCAGTCCCTCCCTGCCTGATGCGTACCACGCGACTGACCTGCTCCCTTTAGAGTCCGCGTTCTTTAGTTCGCTCTGTCCAGGGTTTGGTCCTCTAGTGACCGTTGGTGATACTCCCACGGGGTGAGCCCGTCGAGGCTCGTGTGGGGGCGGTGGTTGTAGTCGTCGCGCCACG
>NZ_CAMZMW010000020.1:0-56214 GCF_947311865.1 Paracoccus sp. PARArs4
GAGGGTCTTTCTGTCCGCCGTCGCTCTCGCCGCAACTGTCATCTTCTGGCTTTGAAAATTAACGAGTCTGGAGCCTAGTTAGCTGTTGAAAATGTCAAAGGCGCAAGAAGCCTTTGCGTGCGGATGTATGCGCGACGCCAATGTCAGCTAACGTTCGAGGCAGCTCGATAGCTTGCGAGTGCCGCGAACGGCAGCTTTCCGCCCTTCAAGCCAGGGCAGATTATCAGTCAGCGCCGGGCGTGAGCGGTGACTATGGCCCCTCGAAGCAAGCGATGCGCTCCCAAGAGCGATGACACTTGGTGTATTCCTATCTGGTGTTGAGCCCAGTACCCCAAGAAAGCCTCGGGAAGCGTCACTCAGGTCTGATCTCGCGCTGATGGCGAGCAAGAAGGGTGACCAGTCTTCTGCCGGAAATCACCTTCTGGCGCTTGAGGTGGATGAGGCCCCGTTCGACCGGGTCGAGGTCAACGTCGTCTCCTCAGACGCGAGCAATGGTGTTGGCGTAGATATCTGTCGTTGTGACGGGCACCTGACAATTTCTCTGCCGCTGATATCGGCTCAGGATCGTAGCGACAGCTTGCGTCGGCTTCATGGTCTTCATCGGGGTTCCCACCGCTTCCAAGCGACCTCGTGTCCAGGGTCTCACTATCGCAAGCCAGCCCCACTGCGCCATGCTCAGGCTCATACGGGGAGAACACAACGGCATTCCGCCTGATCCTCTCCATACGCGGAAGGAGCCGGAGCATTAGCGCCAACGCCTGTATCACCGTCTTTCAGAGAGTCGCTCGGGGGCACCAGGCGGTACGTTTCGCCCTTGACACCCTTTGCGCAGACTTATGCTTCCGTTTGCGCATGCATCTGCATCTGCATCTCTCGGCTGCCTCGCCGAAGCGATTGTCGTCTCAGTTCAGTGGCTTCAACAGGAGCAACATGCGCACTGTCCAAGCCAGTCCACCTGAGAGCTAATGGTCGGTCGAAGCGTCTCACTGGACCAGATGCCGAAAGGAGTAACCGCGAAGCTGTCTGAAAGCGGGTGCATCCACGTCCTTCAAAATAGACTTCGGCCGGATGTTGTGGCCTATTCGGCCGCAACTTGATCCCGATTTACAAGATCTCAGTGCGTCCAGGGGGCGCGGCGGTCGGTGGCGAAGTTCTCGCCATAGCCGCGGGGGCGGACGTTCTGGCTGCGCTTGTGCGGCTCTTGCACGACATAGTCCAGACCGCGTTCGCGGGCGTAATCCTCGGCCTGCTTGCGGGTGTCGAAGCGCAGGCGAACCTGCGACTGCGTATCGTCGCTGCTGGTCCAGCCCATCAGCGGGTCGATCTCACGGGCATCGGCGGGCGGGTATTCCAGCAGCCAGCCACGCGTGCGGGCCATCCCCGAGGTCATCGCGTTGCGGGCAGGCTGGTAGATACGGACGCGCATGGGTGTCTTCCTCGAACAGGGTTCGGCCTTTGTATCGCCGCAATCGAGCGGTGCTTCAAGTCCCGAGAATGCCGCAGGAACGGATCGGTCGCGCTGCCGTTGGGTCTGCACATGACCACGAAGGAGGTTTCCATGCTTCGCCTGACCGCCGCCGCCATCCTTGCCGCAACCCCTGCCCTTGCCGACGAGCACGCGGCCCACTCGACCGCCCCCATGGACAGCACCGAGGCCATGAGCGCGGATATCGCAGGCCCCGAGGGTCAGCCCCACGGCACCATCACCGCGATGCCCACGCCCTCGGGGATGATGCACCTGAAGATCGAGCTGACCGACGTGCCAGCAGGCACCTTTGCCGCGCATCTGCACGAGACCGGCCTGTGCGAGGGCCCCGAGTTCAAGAGCGCGGGCGGCCATCTGGCAGGCGAAGGCCGCGAGCATGGCGTGAATTCGGAGAACGGGCCGCATCTGGGGGACCTGCCCAATGTCCACGTTCCCGAGAACGGCATGCTGACGGTCGAGTATTTCGTACCTGACCTTGGCGCGGAACAGGTCGTCGACGCGGACGGCACGTCCTTCATGATCCATCAGGGCATGGACGACATGGAATCGCAGCCCTCGGGGGATGCGGGCGGCAGGATGGCCTGCGCGGTCCTTGCCTCTGCCAGCCAATGAGGCAAGCGGGGTCCTTCGGGGCCCCGTTTTTTTACAATGCCGCAAAACGGGTTATGATGGGAACGACACCGCCGGAATGGCGTTCAAGACCTGACAAGCAAGAGGTTCCCGCGTGAAAATCCGCCTTGCCCTTCTGGCCGCCGTGACCGCCCTGGGTGCCTGCGCCTCGGGGCCCAGCTATACCGTGGCAGATCGCGTCTGCAATCCGGCCAGGCATGCACGGGTCGTCGGCATGAACTGGGGCGAGGTCAGCTTTCCGCCCGCGCTTCAGGTGCGCCTGGTGGATTATGGCCGGCCGGTTCCGCCTGCGACGAACCCGGCCCGCCTGACCCTGCACACCGACCCGAAGGGCTGGATCGGCCGCGTCAGCTGCGGCTAGGCCCGCCGCTTGGAACGCTTGTTCCCGCCCCGCTGACCTGCCCGCCCCGCGGATGAACGACCGGCGCTGCGCGTCGCCTGTTCGGTCGCTTCCTCGATGGCGGATTGGCGGGCCAGGGGATCGTCCGACACCGCCAGGTCCACCGCCTCGAGGCGTTTGACCTCGTCGCGCAGGCGGGCAGCCTCCTCGAACTCCAGGTTCTCGGCGGCCTTGCGCATCTGCTCGCGCAGGGCATCCAGATGTGCCTGCAGGTTCGCGCCGACCTTCGCGCCCTCGACCTTGGCGGTGACGCGCGACTGGTCGGTATCGCCCTGCCACAGCCCCGCAAGGACATCCTCGACATTCTTGCGCACGGTCTGCGGCGTGATCCCGTGTTCCTCGTTATAGGCGATCTGCTTCTCGCGGCGGCGCTCGGTCTCGGCCATGGCGCGTTCCATGCTGCCGGTGACGCGGTCGGCATACATGATGACGCGGCCGTCGGCATTCCGCGCCGCCCGCCCGATGGTCTGGATCAACGAGGTCTCGGACCGCAGGAAGCCTTCCTTGTCGGCATCGAGGATCGCCACCAGCCCGCATTCGGGAATGTCCAACCCCTCGCGCAGAAGGTTGATGCCGATCAGCACGTCGAAGGCGCCAAGTCGCAGGTCGCGCAGGATCTCGATCCGCTCGATCGTGTCGATGTCGCTGTGCATGTAGCGGACCTTGATGCCCTGTTCATGCATGTATTCGGTCAGATCCTCGGCCATGCGCTTGGTCAGCGTGGTGCACAGGGTCCGGTAACCGGCGGCGGTGACGCGGCGCACCTCGTCCAGCAGGTCGTCGACCTGCATCTCGACCGGGCGGATCTCGATCTGGGGGTCCAGAAGGCCGGTGGGACGGATGATCTGTTCGGTGAATACGCCGCCCGTCTGGTCCATTTCCCACTGCGCGGGGGTGGCCGACACGAAGACCGATTGCGGGCGCATCGCGTCCCATTCCTCGAACTTCAGGGGGCGGTTGTCCATGCAGCTGGGCAGGCGGAAGCCGTGTTCCGCCAGCGTGAACTTGCGCCGGAAGTCGCCGCGATACATGCCGCCGATCTGCGGCACGCTGACATGGCTTTCATCGGCAAAGACGATGGCGTTGTCAGGGATGAATTCGAACAGCGTGGGGGGCGGCTCGCCCGGCGCGCGGCCCGTCAGATAGCGGCTGTAGTTCTCGATGCCGTTGCAGACGCCGGTCGCCTCCAGCATCTCGATGTCGAAGTTGGTGCGCTGTTCCAGGCGCTGCGCCTCCAGCAGCTTGCCTTCCTCTTGCAGGACGTTCAAACGCTCGGCCAGCTCCTTCTTGATGCCCTTCACGGCCTGCTGCATCGTCGGGCGCGGCGTGACATAGTGGCTGTTGGCATAGATGCGGATCTGCTTGAAACTGTCCGATTTCGTGCCGGTTAGCGGGTCGAATTCGGTGATCGCCTCCAGCTCGTTGCCGAAGAAGTCGAACCGCCAGGCGCGATCCTCGAGGTGGGCGGGCCAGACCTCGACCAGGTCGCCGCGCACGCGGAAGCTGCCGCGCTGGAAGGCCGCGTCCAGCCGCTTGTATTGCTGCGCCACCAGCTGACCCAGAAATTCGCGCTGATCATAGCTTTCGCCGACGATCATGTCCTGCGTCATTGCCGAATATGTCTCGACCGAGCCGATGCCGTAGATGCAGCTGACCGAGGCGACGATGATCACGTCGTCGCGTTCCAGCAGCGCGCGCGTCGCGCTGTGGCGCATCCGGTCGATGGCCTCGTTGATCTGCGATTCCTTCTCGATATAGGTATCGCTGCGCGGCACATAGGCTTCGGGCTGGTAATAGTCGTAGTAGCTGACGAAATATTCGACCGCGTTGTCGGGGAAGAAGCCCTTGAATTCGCCGTAAAGCTGCGCGGCCAGCGTCTTGTTAGGCGCAAGGATGATCGCCGGGCGCTGCGTCTCTTCGATGATCTTCGCCATGGTATAGGTCTTGCCGGTGCCGGTGGCGCCCAGCAGGACCTGATCGCGTTCCCCCGAGACGACGCCCGCCGACAGCTCCTTGATGGCTGTCGGCTGGTCGCCCGCGGGCTGGAACTCGGATTTCATGACGAAACGCTTGCCCCCTTCCAGCTTGGGGCGCGTGACTTCGGGAAAGCGCTGGACAGGCGCGCTCGTGTTGTTGTGACCCATGAGGTTCCCGTTCCGTTCGGACTGGCCCCCAAGATGTGCGTTGCGGGGCGTCAGATCAACCGCGCTTCAGCCTCGAAGGTTGCAAGGCGTCCCAACCTTGCCCGCCCGAGATCTCGTCCGCGAGGATCTCCGACGTGACCGGACCAAGGGTGAAGCCCTGATGACCATGCCCGAAATGCGCCCAGAGGTTCGGCTGATCCGGAACCCGCCCGACCAGCGGCAGCATGTCCGGCATGCAGGGGCGGCGTCCGGTCCAGGGCTCGGCCTCGACCGGGGCGCCCACGTCGAACAGTTCGCGCGCGGCCTTCTCGCCATGCTTCAGTTGCGGCGGGGTCAGGCGCGGATGCGAGGTCAGTTCCGCCGCGGTCGCGATGCGCAGGCCGCGACGCATGGGCGACAGCACGACCGAGTTGCCGAAATCCGCGATCGGGTGCTGCGGCGGCAGCTCCATGTGGTAATGCCGGTGATAGCCGCGCTTGTAGACCATCGGCACGCGCAGGCCGAAGCGTTCGGTGATGGCGGGCGACCAGGGGCCAAGCGCGATGACGGCATGTTCACCCTCGGCCTCGTCCGCGATCCAAGCGGCGCCCTTGCGATGCAGATCGCCCGCATCGCCGTTGATGATCCGCCCGCCGCGCTTCTGGAACAGCGCGGCATAGGCCGCGACCAGGCCGCCGGGGTCCGAGCAATTCCACGCGTCCATCCAATGGGTTGCGCCCTGAACCTCAACCTTGATCGAGGGCTCGATCGCGCGCAGTTCGGCACCGGTCAGCAGCCGCGCGTCCACGCCGAAATCGGTGCGGAAACGCTCGACCGCCTTGGCACCCTTGTCGAACTTCGCGGGCGTCCGGTGCAGTTCGATGAAGCCGTTCTTGCGGATGATGTTGTCCGAACCCGACGCCGCGATCAGCGGCGCGTGGCGGTCGGTGGACTGGCGGATCAGCTTGCCCCAGGTCTGCGACGCCCGCCGATGCGCGGCCGGAAGCGAGTTCAGCGCATAGCTCCAGACAGCGCCCATCTGCGACATCAGCCCCGAGGGCGTCCACTTGACGTCGAAGCCGCGCCCCATCGCGATCTGCAGCAGCGCGCCCGGCGCCAGCGGCATGGCATAGGGCTCGACCGCCTCGGTCTGGATCAGGCCGGCATTGCCGTAACTGGTCTCGCGTCCGGGGACGTTGCGTTCGATAATGGTCACGTCGTGACCACGCTCCTGCAGGGACAGCGCCGTCGTGACGCCGACCATACCCGCACCCAGAACCAGAATCTCGGCCATGCCTGCCTCCTTGTCGATCTTGCGACAAGGGATGCAGATGCGGCCTTCTTCCGGCAAGGTCTAACGTGAATTCTTCGGCCTGTTTGCGAATCTTTGCAAGATTCAGGCGAAAAGTTCGCGACAGAACGTCAATCCTTCGACCAAAGCGTCGACTTCTGCCTTGGTGTTGTACATCGCGAAGCTGGCGCGCGCGGTGGCGCTGACGCCGAAGAACTCCATCAGCGGCATGGCGCAGTGGCTGCCCGCGCGGACGGCGATTCCCTTCTTGTCGAGGATGGTCGAGATGTCATGCGCATGCGCCCCCTCCATCGTCATCGAGAAGATCGCGCCCTTGTCCGCCGCATCGCCCTGGATCTGCAGCCAGTTCAGCGCGCGCAGCCGGTCGCGGGCATAGTCGCGCAGCCCGCGTTCGTGGCTTGCCACGTTCTCCATCCCGAGGCCCATCAGGTATTCCAGCGCGGCACCCAGGCCAATCTGGTTCACGATGCCCGGCGTGCCGGCCTCGAACCGCAGCGGCGGATCGGCATAGGTCACTTCGTCCCGGCCCACGGTGCGGATCATGTCGCCGCCCCCCAGGAAGGGCCGCATCTCGGCCTGCCGTTCGGCGCTGATCCAGATCGCGCCCGAACCCGAAGGCCCATAGAGCTTGTGCCCCGTGATGCAGTAGAAATCGCAGCCGAGCGCCGCGACATCGACCGGCATGTGCACCGCCGCCTGGCTGCCATCGACCATCACCGGAACGTCCGTTCCACGCGCGATGGCCGCGACATCGACCACGGTGCCCGTGACGTTCGACATATGCGTGACCGCGATCAGCTTCGTTCGCGGGCCGACGGCCTCGAGCACCTTTTCGGCAGGCAGGCTGCCATCGGGCTCGGGCTCGACCCATTTCAGGACGACGCCCTGCCGTTCGCGCAGGAAATGCCAGGGCACGATGTTGGCGTGATGCTCCATCACCGACAGCACGATCTCGTCGCCCGCCTGAAGGCGCGGGGCCGCCCAGCCATAGCTGACAAGGTTGATCCCCTCGGTCGAGCCGCTGGTGAAGATCACCTCGTCCTCGGCCGGGGCGTTCAGGAAGCGGGCGATGGTGCCGCGGACGCGCTCGTAATTGTCGGTCGCAAGGTTCGACAGATAGTGGAGCCCGCGATGGACATTGGCGTATTCGCCCTCGTAGGCGCGGGTGATCGCGTCGATCACGACCTGCGGCTTCTGGGCGCTGGCACCGCTGTCCAGATAGACCAGCGGACGGCCGTTCACCTGGCGCGACAGGATCGGGAAATCGGCACGGACGGCGTCGATGTCAAAGCTCATTGCGGCATCTCCGGCATGAGGCCGAGCGCGGCGGCCAGGAAGGACAGGACGGTGCCCATCGCGATCAGGGTGACGAACATCACCAGCAGCACCTTGGGCCCGCTGGTGAAGCCGTGCAGGGCCTTCGTGAACTGGACCGTCAGCCACAGGAACAGCGCGATGGCCATGATCCCCGCGATGCTTGCAAGGGGCGGAACGGCCAGCGACAGGACGACCTGCGCGGCCTGCACGATCAGCAGCAGGACCTCGATCCAGACGGTCAGAATCAGCGCGTCGGGGAATGTCCCCCTGCCGCCGAAGATCCGTCCCACACCGGCCATCAGCCCTGCGCCCATCACGATCGCGGCCATCTGCATCGCAGCCAGCATCAACGGCTGGCGGACGACCGACAGCATCGGGGCCTCGGCCCCCTCGGGCGCAGGGAAGATCGACGAGACGAGGAACGCCATCAGCGCCGAGACCGACACCGCCAGCACCAGCGCCATCCAGCGGGCCTGCATCGGCAGGTCCAGCCCCATCAGCTGCCTTGCTGCCGCATCGGGATCGCGGAAGGTGGTTCGCACAAGGTGCTTGAAATCGTCGAAACTCATTGCCGCCTCGTCAGCGCCCGGAAACCGGCGCCCCAGATCAGAAGGAAACCGACACCCGCGATCGCGCGCGTCAGAGTAAGCGCGGGCCCCGGCCCCACGAAACCCGCCGTCAGCCCCGCCAGAAGCGAGGCAGGCGCCGCCGCCAGAAGCGCCCAGAACAGCGCAAGCCGGGCGTGGCGCGGGTCGATCCGCCACGGCGTCACGCGCAGCAGCAGGCCCGACAGCCCCGCCACGAAATAGGCCAGAAGCGGCAGCATGAAAAGGGAACCCATCAGCGCACCCCCCATGCGGGCGTCCAGCGGGATCGAGGGGTCGATCTGCGCCGCGCGGGCATGGCCGGGGGCCTGCGAGACCAGCTGCATCAGCCCCGCCAGCATGACGACGACCAGAAGCGTGGTATCGGGAATGTCGGCAAGGCCCCGCACCACCCGGCGCGGGGCCCACCAGCTTGCAAGCACGCGGCGGAGCATGCCGCCGCGCGCCGCGCTCAGATCTGCGGGCGATCCGTCAGCCACGCATCAAGCCGTTCGTTGATCTCGTCGCGCAGGCCCTCGTCCTCGACCTCTTCCAGCGCGTCGGCAAGGAAGGACAGGACCAGGAAGACGATGGCGCGTTCGCGCGGAATCCCGCGAGAGCGGAAGTAGAACAGCGCGTCCTCGTCGATGGCGCCCGTGGTCGACCCGTGAGAGCAGGCCACGTCGTCGGCATAGATCTCCAGCTCGGGCTTGGCCAGGAACTGGCTGCGCTCGTCCAGAAGCAGCGCCTGGCTGATCTGGTAGCCGTCGGTCTTCTGCGCGCCGGGCTTGACCAGGATCTTGCCCTGGAACACGCCGGTGGCGCCGTTCTTCAGCACCTTCTTGAACACCTGGCGGCTTTCGCCGCGCAGCGCGCCATGGGTGATGAAGACGGTGTCGTCATGGTGGAACGGGCCGACGTTCTGGTCGCCCAGAACCGCCGCCGCCACATGCGCGACCGCATCGTCGCCGACCATGTCGATGATCGCCTCGTTGCGCATGACGTTGCCGTTCACCGACAGCACGAAGCTCTTGATGGCGGCGCCTTCGTCCACGCGGGCGAAGATATGCGAGATGCCGATCTTCGGATCCGCCGCGCGCTTGGCCGCGATCATGTGCAGGCGTGCGCCCTTGGCAAGATCGGCCTCGATCACGCCGTTGGAACGCGCACCGACGGTGCCGGTCTCCAGCAGGGTCGCCTCGGCGCCTTCCTCGACGCGGATGACGTGGTGCCAGACCACGTCGGCGTCGTCCGAGCCGCGACGATGCAGCACGTGGATCGGCTTCGAGGGCGTGCCCGTCACGCGGATCAACAGGCCGTCCTGCGCGGCGGCGGTGTTCAGCGCGGCGAAGGGACGCGCGGCAGGCTTCTGGCCCGCCGTCTCCAGCGCACCGTACAGCCCCTTGGCCCAGTGGTCGGCATCGTCATGCGTGCCCTTCAGGGTCGAGATCTCGACCCCTTCCAGCGACAGGTCGTCCGAGGCGGAGGGATCGAAGACGCCATCCACGAAGACCAGCGTCAGCTTGTCGCGCGAGGTGAACAGCGGCGATGCACCATCGGCGATCGGCAGCGGCTTGGCCTCGGGGGCGTTGAACGGACGCGGATCGGTGAAGCGCCAGTATTCGTCGCGCGGACCGGGCAGGCCCATGTCGCGCAGACGTGCCAGCGCCTCGGAGCGGGCATCGGCCGACCAGCCGCCCTTGGGCAGCGGCAGCGCGGCGAGGCGTGCCTCCAGCGCGTCCGCGGCCTTCGGTGCGCCGGAAACCTGCGGCGTCACCTCGTCCTTGGTTTTCACGGCTGCTTCAGTCATCAATCGGCCTCCGCCAGCAGGTCGCCATAGCCGTTCTCTTCGACTTCCAGCGCCAGCTCGGGGCCGCCCGACTTGATGATGCGACCGTTCGACATGATGTGCACGACATCCGGCTGGATGTGGTTCAGCAGGCGCTGATAGTGCGTGATCACGAGGAAGCTGCGGTCCGGCGAACGCAGCGCGTTCACGCCTTCGGACACCAGGCGCATCGCGTCGACATCCAGGCCCGAATCCGTCTCGTCCATGATGCACATGCGCGGTTCCAGCATGGCCATCTGCAGGATCTCGTTGCGCTTCTTCTCACCGCCCGAGAAGCCCATGTTGACCGGACGCTTCAGCATCTCGGGGCTGATCTGCAGCTCCTTTGCCTTCTCGCGCACGATCTTCAGGAACTCGGCCGAGGACAGCTCTTCCTCGCCGCGCGCCTTGCGCTGCGCGTTCACCGCGGTGCGCAGGAAGGTCATGTTGCCCACGCCCGGGATCTCGACCGGGTACTGGAATGCCAGGAACAGGCCGGCAGCGGCGCGTTCCTCGGGCTCCATCTCCAGCAGGCTCTCGCCGTCCAGCGAGGCGTCGCCGTCGGTGACCTCGTAGCCATCGCGGCCCGACAGGACATAGGACAGGGTGGATTTGCCCGAACCGTTCGGACCCATGATGGCGT
Organism: Paracoccus sp. PARArs4; assembly: GCF_947311865.1. Classification (NCBI taxonomy): domain Bacteria; kingdom Pseudomonadati; phylum Pseudomonadota; class Alphaproteobacteria; order Rhodobacterales; family Paracoccaceae; genus Paracoccus; species Paracoccus sp. PARArs4. Next base: position 10,324 of record NZ_CAMZMW010000020.1, read on the forward strand.
GGACCTGACCGGCGGGGACCTCGAGGCTCAGACCCTTCAGGATCTGCTTGTCCTCTTCTTCCAGCTTCACGTGCAGGTTATCAATCTTCAGCATATCTTCCTCATCGGATGGTGGCGGCGGTGCCGTCCCGCGGCACCATCATCGAATTTTGCGTGGCGGCCTCAGCCGACCGAACCTTCAAGCGAGATCGCGACCAGCGACTGCGCTTCCATGGCGAACTCCATCGGCAGCGCCTGCAGGACCTCGCGGCAGAACCCGTTCACGACCAGCGCGACGGCCTCTTCCTCGTCCATGCCGCGCGACCGGCAGTAGAACAGCTGGTCGTCATCCACCTTGCTGGTGGTCGCCTCGTGCTCGACCCGGCTCGAGGTGTTCTTGACCTCGATATAGGGCACCGTGTGGGCGCCGCACTGATCGCCGATCAGCAGGCTGTCGCACTGGGTATAGTTGCGGCTGTTCGTGGCCTTGGGGTGCATCGTCACCAGGCCGCGATAGGTGTTCTGCGCCTTGCCGGCCGAGATGCCCTTGGACACGATGCGCGAACGCGTGTTCTTGCCCAGGTGGATCATCTTGGTGCCGGTATCGGCCTGCTGGAAGTTGTTGGCGATCGCGATCGAGTAGAACTCGCCCTGCGATTCATCGCCGCGCAGGATGCAGGACGGGTATTTCCAGGTGATGGCCGAACCGGTCTCCACCTGCGTCCACATCACCTTGGCCCGTGCCTCGCGGCAATCGGCGCGCTTGGTCACGAAGTTGTAGATGCCGCCCTTGCCTTCCTCGTCGCCGGGGAACCAGTTCTGGACGGTCGAGTACTTGACCTCGGCATCTTCCAGGATGACCAGCTCGACGACGGCGGCATGCAGCTGGTTGGTGTCGCGCTGCGGCGCGGTGCACCCTTCCAGATAGCTGACATAGCTGCCCTTGTCGGCGATGATCAGCGTCCGCTCGAACTGGCCGGTATTCTCGGCGTTGATGCGGAAATAGGTCGACAGCTCCATCGGGCAGCGCACGCCCGGCGGGACATAGACGAAGGACCCGTCCGAGAAGACGGCGCTGTTCAGCGTCGCGAAGAAGTTGTCAGACTGCGGAACGACGCTGCCCAGGTACTTCTTCACCAGCTCGGGATGCTCGCGGATCGCCTCGCTGATGGAACAGAAGATGACGCCGGCCTTGGCCAGCTCGTCCTTGAAGGTGGTGCCGACGCTGACGCTGTCGAAGACCGCGTCCACGGCGACCTTGCGGCCTTCCGCAGGAGCCTCGTCCGCGCCCTCGACGCCCGCAAGGATCATCTGCTCCTTCAGCGGGATGCCCAGCTTCTCATAGGTCGCCAGCAGCTTGGGGTCCACCTCGTCCAGCGACTTCGGCTTCTCTTCCATGCTTTTGGGGCGGGCATAGTAATACTGATCCTGGAAGTCGATTTCCGGATAGTTCAGCATCGCCCATTTCGGCTCGGTCATGGTCTGCCAGCGGCGGAAGGCTTCCAGCCGCCACTCGGTCATCCATTCCGGTTCGTTGTTCTTCTCCGAGATAAGACGGACGATATCCTCGTTCACCCCCTTGGGGGCATAGTCCATCTCGATCTCGGTGTCCCAGCCGTACTTGTAGCTGCCCATGTTGCGGACAGTTTCGACCGTCTCGCGGTCGACGCCTTCGCGCACGTCCAGATCGGTGGCTTCCGTCATTCTCTTTCCTTCCTCGATGGCGGGCCCCTGCCCGCCCGTTCCGTCACGCATGTCGGCTGCGCCAGCGCCTATAAGCCTTTTCCCAGGCGTCCGCAAATCGGTTGATCTGATCGTCACCCAAAGCGGGGCTTATCGAAACCCTGATCGCCGATTGGGCCTGCTGATCGTCGAACCCCATTGCCTGCAGCGCGCCGCTGGCCCGGACCTTGCCCGAAGAACAGGCCGAACCCGCCGAGATGGCAAATCCCGCAAGATCCATCTGCATGACCTGCGTTTCACCCTTCCAGCCGGATGTAAGAATGCACGAGGTGTTAGGCAAGCGTCGTGCGTTCTTTCCGGCCACCACGGCCTCGGGCGCGATGTCGCAGATCCGCGCCTCCAGCATGTCGCGGCGCGCGCGCACCTCGTCCCACAGACCGGCCTCGAGATCCTTCTGCGCGGCCTCGGCGGCGGCGGCAAGCCCGATGATCCCCACGAGGTTCTCGGTCCCTGCACGGCGGCCCTGTTCCTGGCCCCCGCCGCGGATCAGGGCGGGCACCTCGGTCCCCTTGCGCAGGATCAGCGCGCCGATGCCCTTGGGTCCGCCCAGCTTGTGCGCACTGACGAAACCGGCCGTGATGCCCATCCAGTTGAAGGCCATCGGCACCTTGCCGAAGGCCTGCGTCAGGTCGCTGTTGTGCAGCCCCTCGGGCAGCTTCTGCATCACGCCGGTTTCGTTGTTGGCCAGCTGCAGGCTGGTCCGGGCGGGGTCGGCCACCGTGACGATGCCGTCGCCGTCCACCGCCAGGTCCTGTTCGCACCAGACCTTGATCGCGCTGTGTTCGACCGGCGCGCAGTGGAAACCGCCGCCGCCCAGCACCATCGACGCGGCCTCGGTCGTCCCCGAGGTGAAGACCACATCCGCCCCGTCCGCCCCAAGCGCGCTTGCAAGGCGCTGCCGCGCGCCCTCCAGCGCCATCTTGGCCGCGCGCCCCTCGGTATGGACCGAGGACGGGTTGCCCGCGATGTCCAGCGCCTCGATCATGGCGGCCTTGACCTCGGGGCGGATCGGCGTCGTGGCATTCCAGTCGAGATAGTCGCGCGTCATTCCAGCGCCTCCGCAATCCGGGCCGCAAGCCGTGCCGCGACCTTGTCCTTGTCCATCCGGGGCCATTCTTCGGGGCCCGCGTCAGTGATCAGCGTCACCGCGTTTTCCGTGCCGCCCATGATGCCCGTCGCGGGGCTGACATCGTTGGCCACGATCCAGTCGCAGCCCTTGCGCAGGCGCTTGGCCGTCGCGTGGGCGATCACGTCATGCGTCTCGGCGGCGAAGCCCACGACCAGCTTGGGCCTGCTGGCGTCGTTCGACAGCCAGCGCAGGATGTCGGGGTTCTCGGCCATCTCCAGCGCGGGCGGATTGCCGCTGCCGTCCTTCTTCATCTTCAGGCCGCTTTCGTTCGTCACGTGCCAATCCGCGACGGCGGCTGCCATGACGGCGATATCGGCGGGCAGCGCGGCTTGCACCGCGTCGCGCATCTGGCGGGCGGTCTCGACCCGGACGACGCCGACGCCATCGGGCGGGGCGACCGAGGCCGGGCCGGTCACGAAGCTGACCCGCGCCCCCAGATCGCGCAGCGCCGCCGCGATGGCTGTCCCCTGCGCCCCCGAGGACCGGTTCGCGATATAGCGCACCGGGTCGATCGGTTCATGCGTTGGCCCCGAGGTGACGATCGCGTGCCGCCCGGCCAGGGGCTGCGGATGCGGGGCAAGCGCGTCGCGGATCGCCGCCACGATGGCCTCGGGTTCGGCCATGCGTCCGGGGCCGTATTCGCCGCAGGCCATGTCGCCGCTGTCCGGCCCGACCGACAGGATGCCGTCGCGGGCCAGCGTCTCGCGGTTGCGGCGGGTCGCGGGGTGGTCCCACATCCGCACGTTCATCGCCGGTGCGATCAGAACGGGCTTGTCGGTCGCCAGCAGCAGGGTCGTGGCAAGGTCGTTGGCGATGCCCTGCGCCATCTTGGCCATCAGGTCCGCGGTCGCCGGGGCGGCCACGACAAGATCGGCATTGCGCGACAGCTGGATATGGCCGATCTCGGCCTCGATGCCGATGTCGAACAGCGCGTCATGCACCGGCTCTCCGGCCAGCACCGACAGGGTCATGGGCGTCGTGAACTGCGCGCCCGCCTGCGTCAGGACGGGCGTCACCGACAGCCCCTCGGCCCGCATCAGCCTGATCAGCTGCGGGATCTTGTAGGCCGAGATCCCCCCGCCCACGATCAGAAGTATGCGCTTCGGTTGCATGGCACCCATCCCCGTGATCCGGCAGAGATAACGACCGCCCCGCCTTATCGCAAGCGATAGGCGGCGCGAAACGGAACGGCCTCAAAGAGCCGCCAGCACCTGCCGCAGGCAGTCGCGCGGCAGCATGATCAGCATCGGGCCGTCGATCTGCAGATCGACCGGACCCGTCGCGCGGTTGGACGTGCCGACGCGGCCTGCGGGCGCGAAGTCGATGCCGTCGATGGGCCATTCGAGGCCACTGCTGCGCCCCGTTGCGGGCCCCATCGGGAACAGCGACACGCGCGTGCCCGCATGCAGGTCCAGCGCGATCCGGGCGGGCGCGGCAAGGACCACGTCATCGGGCGCCAGCATCACGACCCGCGGCGCATCGGGCGCGACCATCGCGGTCAGCGCGGCAAGGTTGTGGTCCAGCCGCAAGCCGGCAAAGCCCACCGCCATGACCAGCGGCGCGCGGATGCGGCGCAGACATTTCGTGAAATCGGTACTGTCCTGCTCGGCGACATGGTGGATGCGTTCCGGGGGGATCCGGGCGTGGGCCTCGTCGCTGACGCTGTCCAGATCGCCGATCACCGCATCGGGCATGCAGCCCAGCCGCAGCGCGCTGTCGGCCCCGCCATCGGCGGCCACCAGCACGGGCGCGACGGCCAGCGCCTGCGCAAGATCGTCCCCCTCGACGGCACCGCCGCCGATGACGGTGACGCCTTCGGGATGGGCGATCATTCGCGCCCAACCCCGCTGAAGATGCGCTTGAACGGAAAGGCCCACAGCACGCCCAGCAGGATGTAGATCCCGACCTCGACCAGGATCGGCTGACGCCCGAAACGGGCGTCGAGCCAGTTCATCAGCGAAACCGCCACGACCACATAGATCGGCATCAGCACGACCAGCACCAGGATGGACAGCCTCTTGCGCGTCTGAAGCTTCATGGCGGTTCCTTTCCGGATCAGTCCGCGAAGGGATCGGTCACCAGGATGGTGTCGTCGCGTTCGGGGCTGGTGGACAGCAGCGCGACGGGGCACTGGATCAGTTCCTCGACGCGGCGGACATACTTGATCGCGGCGGCGGGCAGATCGGCCCAGCTGCGCGCCCCGGCGGTCGATTCCTGCCAGCCGTCCATTTCTTCGTAGATGGGGGTGACGCGGGTCTGCTGCGCGGCGGCGGTCGGAAGATAGTCGTATTTCACGCCGTCGATCTCGTAGCCGACGCAGATCTTCAGCTTCTCGAACCCGTCCAGCACGTCCAGCTTGGTCAGCGCGATGCCGTTCACGCCGCTGATGGCGCAGGTCTGGCGCACGAGGACCGCATCGAACCAGCCGCAGCGACGCTTGCGACCCGTCACGGTGCCGAATTCATGGCCGCGCTCGCCCAGGCGCTGACCGTCGGCATCGTCCAGTTCGGTCGGGAACGGGCCTTCGCCCACGCGCGTGGTGTATGCCTTGACGATGCCCAGCACGAAATCGATCGCGCCCGGCCCCATGCCGGTGCCCGACGCCGCCGCGCCCGACATCGTGGTCGAGGAGGTGACATAGGGATAGGTGCCGAAATCGATATCCAGCAGGCTGCCCTGCGCGCCTTCGAACAGGATGCGCTTGCCGGCCTTGCGGGCCTCGGCCATGGTCTTCCAGACCGGCTGGGCATAGGGCAGCAGCTTGGGCGCGATTTCCTGCAGCTTGGCCTTCAGCGCGTCGCGGTCGATGGGTTCGGCGCCCAGGCCCTGACGCAGCGCGTCGTGATGGGCCAGCAGGCGGTCCAGGCGATCGTCCAGCGTCTGTTCGTCACCCAGATCCGCCACGCGAATCGAGCGGCGGCCGACCTTGTCCTCGTAGGCCGGGCCGATGCCGCGACCGGTGGTGCCGATCTTGGCCTTGCCCGCGGCTTCCTCGCGCAGCTTGTCCAGGTCCTGGTGCAGCGGCAGGATCAGCGGCGTGTTTTCCGCGATCATCAGGCTCTCGGTCGAGATCTTGACGCCCTGCCCGGTCAGCTTGTCGATTTCCGAGAACAGCGCCCAGGGGTCCAGCACCACGCCGTTGCCGATCACGGCCAGCTTGCCTTCGCGCACGATCCCCGAGGGCAGCAGCGACAGCTTGAACACCTTGTCGCCGATGACCAGCGTATGGCCGGCATTGTGGCCGCCCTGGAAGCGCGCAATGACATCAGCGCGTTCGCTGAGCCAGTCCACGATCTTGCCCTTCCCTTCGTCGCCCCACTGGGCGCCGACAACCACCACGTTGGCCATGAGCCGTCCTTCCGTTTTACCGAAACTGCTTTTCGCCCCGGCTCTAGCGCATCGCGCCCCGCTGTGAAAGCACTGAAAACGCCCTTACCAGTGCGGGGGCCTCTGATCGGCCAGCGGGATCGAGCCGTCGGATTCGGATTGGCGCTGCGCCTCGACCTCCATCAGCATCTGCATGCGGGCGGCCAGCCGGTCGATGATCCGGTCCTGGCGCGCGATCACCTCGGACAGGTCCTCGGTGACGCGGGTCAGGTAGGCCAGCTTTTCCTCCAGCTCGGTAATCCGTGCCTCTGCGTTCTTGTCCATGTCGTTCCCTTCCTTTAAGGCCTTTCCCGGATTTGGCCCCTTAAAGGCAGCAAGACCATGGCAAAAGACCAGAAGAAACAGCCCCGCCCCAAGGCAGAGACGCCGAAGGGCTTTCGCGACTATTTCGGTGCGGAGGTGACGGAACGCAAGGCGATGCTGGACCGCATCGCCGAGATCTATCATCGCCATGGGTTCGAGCCGCTGGAGACCAGCGCCGTCGAGACGGTCGAGGCCCTGGGCAAGTTCCTGCCCGACGTGGACCGCCCCAACGCAGGCGTCTTTGCCTGGCAGGAGGAGGCCGTCCCCGGTGGCGGCACCGCGGGCGACTGGCTGGCGCTGCGCTATGACCTGACGGCGCCCCTGGCGCGCGTGGCGGCGCAGTATCGCAACGATCTGCCCAGCCCCTATCGCCGCTTCGCGATGGGCCCCGTCTGGCGCAACGAGAAACCCGGCCCGGGCCGTTTCCGCCAGTTCTATCAATGCGATGCCGACACGGTGGGCAGCGCGTCCGTCGCGGCGGATGCCGAGATCTGCGCCATGCTGGCCGATGCGCTGGAAGGCGTGGGGATCGCGCGCGGCGACTACATCGTGCGGATCAACAACCGCAAGGTCCTGAACGGTGTGCTCGAGGCCGCAGAGGTCCGCGCCGACCAGGCCGAGGACGTGCTGCGCCAGATCGACAAGTTCGACAAGGTGGGCCGCGACGGCGTGCTGGCCCTGCTGACCGAAGGCCGCAAGGATGACAGCGGCGCCTTCATCGACGGCGTCGGCCTGTCGGTGGACCAGGCCCAGCCCGTGCTGGCCTTCCTGACGTCCAAGGGCGACGACAACGCGGCCACGCTGGCGAACCTGCGCGCCGCCGTCGGCGCATCGGCCATCGGCGCCGAGGGCGTGGACGAGCTGTCGCAGATCGCCGACATGCTGGCCGCGATGGGCGTAGCCGAGGATCGGGCCGTGATCGACCCCTCGATCGTGCGGGGCCTTGGCTATTACACCGGCCCCGTCTTCGAGGCCGAACTGACCTTCGAGATCCTGGACGAGAAGGGCCGCAAGCGGCAGTTCGGCAGCGTCGCGGGTGGCGGTCGCTATGACGGCCTGGTCGAGCGTTTCACCGGCCAGAAGGTCCCCGCAACCGGCGTCAGCATCGGCGTGGACCGCCTGCTGGCCGCGCTGCGCGCCAAGGGGCTGGCGGGTGCCGACAGCCAGGGTCCGGTCGTCGTGACCGTGATGGATCGCGACCGCATGGCCGATTACCAGGCCATGGCCGCGGAACTGCGCGCAGCGGGCATCCGGGCCGAGGTCTATCTGGGCAATCCGAAGAATTTCGGTAACCAGCTGAAATACGCGGACAAGCGCGGCGCACCCGTCGCCATCATCCAGGGCGGCAACGAGGCCGAGCGCGGCGTCGTGCAGGTCAAGGACCTGATCCTGGGTGCGAAGATCGCGGCCGAGGCCTCCTTGGACGAATGGAAATCCCAGCCCGCCCAGACCGAGGTCGCCCGCGCCGATCTGGTGGCTGAAGTGCGGCGGATCCTCTCATGATCCCCAAGCGCGACAAGCAGAGCGTCGGCCAGCGCCTTCTGGCCGCCTTCCGCGATGCGGGTGGGGTCGAGGTCGCGCCCGACCTGCTGCTGCCCGCCGAAAGCCTGCTGGACCTGTACGGAGAGGATATCCGCGCCCGCGCCTATGTCACCGCCGACCCGATCAGGGGCGAGATGATGCTGCGCCCGGACTTCACCGTCCCGGTCGTGCAGGCGCATATGCAGAACGGCGCGGAACCCGCCCGCTACTGTTACCTGGGCGAGGTTTTCCGCAAGCAGGACATGGGCGACACCCATCCCGAAAATCCGCGCGACAACGAATATCTTCAGGCCGGGTTCGAGCTGTTCAGCCGCGATCCCAATGCCGATGCCGAACTGTTCGCGCTGTTCCACGACCTGCTTGCGCCGCTGAACCTGCGGGCCGAGATCGGGGATATGGGCCTGCTGCTGGACGCCGTGGCGGCCCTGCCCCTGCCCGACGCGCGGCGCGATGCGCTGATGCACCACATCTGGCGGCCCGGCCGCTTCAGCCGCCTTCTGGCGCGCTTCGGTCAGCCGACGACCCCGCGCGATTTCCCGGAAAGCGACGCCCCCTGGGCGGGCCTGCGGTCCGAGGACGAGATGATCCGCCGCATCGCGCGGCTGAACGCCGATGCCGCCGTCGCGCCGCTGGCGCCGATCTGGTCGGAACGCCTGGACCGCCTGTTCGCGCTACAGGCCCCCGCCGATCAGGTCACGCCGCTGCTGCGCGATCTGGCGCAGGACATGCCCGCGATCGCCCCTGCCGTGGACCGCATCGCGGCGCGGCTTCAGGCCATCGCGGATCGCGGCATCGACCTGTCGGCCATCACCTTCGATGCCAGCCACGGGCGCACCACGCTGGAATATTACGACGGCTTCACCTTCAGCTTTGCCGCCGACCGCGCGGGCTGGCCCGATGTGGCGTCGGGCGGGCGCTATGACGCGCTGACGCGGGTGCTGGGCAAGGGCCGCGAAATTCCCGCCGTCGGCGGCATCATCCGCCCCGGCCTTGTTGCCGAACTGGAGGGCGCAGCATGATCCGCCTTGGCGTGCCGTCCAAGGGGCGGCTGATGGAACAGACCTTCGACTGGTTCGCGGATCGTGGCGTCACCCTGTCGCGCAGCGGCTCGGACCGCGAATATGCGGGACGGGTCGAGGGGGCCGAGGGCGTCTCGCTTGTCCTGCTGTCGGCGGGCGAGATCCCGCGCGAACTGGCCGCGGGCCGGATCGAGCTGGGCGTGACCGGCACCGACCTGGTGCGCGAGAAGCTGGCCGGCTGGCGCGACCTGGTGTCCGAGGTCGCCCCGATGGGCTTCGGCCATGCCGACCTGATCATCGCCGTGCCCGATTGCTGGCGCGATTGCCGCGATCTGGACGATTTTGCCGCCATTGCCCGCGATTTTCGCGCCCAGCACGGCTTCCGGCTGCGCATCGCGACCAAGTATCACCGTCTGGTCCGCGCATGGCTGGCCGAGCACGAGGTCGCGGATTACCAGCTGGTCGACAGCCAGGGCGCGACCGAAGGCACGGTCGCGAACCAGACCGCCGAGGCGATCGCGGACATCACCTCGTCCGGGGCGACGCTGCGCGCGAACAACCTGCGGATCCTGGACGAGGAACCGGTCCTGCGGTCCCAGGCGACGCTGTTTGCCAACCGTGCGGCGATGGGTCCGGCGATGCAGGCGTTCCTGACGCAGCTGGGCGCGGCCTAGACCAGCAGAACCAGCGACAGGGCGGCGACCAGCAGCCCTGCCGCAAGCTGCGCGATCCCGGGCAGCCAGCGCGCGGCGGCACCGTCGGCAACCGCCGCTGCGCTGCCGCGTCGCGCCCAGACCGACAGCATCGCGACCGCCAGCGTCACCAGCGCCGTCCCCAGCCCCATGGCAAAGGTGCCCAGCACCCCGATGCCGAAGATGCCCATCCGCCAGGTCAGGATCAGCACGAACAGCGCCCCCGTGCAGGGCCGCGCCGCGATGCTGGCCACGACCAGCAGACCGTCGCGCAGCCCCCGCGCCTGCGAGACCTGCGCCGCGCTTGGCCCATGGGCGTGACCGCAGCCGCAGCCGTCGTGGTGATGGTGGTGGTGGTGATCCTGCGCCCGCGCCGCCGCGCGCAGCTGCCGGATGCCGCGCCATGCCAGCCACAGCCCGACGCCCGTGACCATCAGCGCGCTGATATCGGCCATCCGGCGCTCGGTCAGGTCGGTCAGCTGCTCTCGTCCAAGGTCCAGCAGGGTGATGCCCGCCCAGACCACGATCACCGCCATGGCCGATTGCGCCAGCGAGGATGCGACCGACAGCACGCCCAGCCGCATCATCGGCACATCGGCGCCATAGCCATAGCTGCCGATCACCATCTTGCCATGCCCCGGCCCCACGGCATGTGCGACGCCATAGGCGAAGCATAGTCCGACCAGCGACCAGACGGCGCCGGGCTGACCCGAACGCAAGCCGCGCAAGGCACCTGCCATCAGGGTCTGCGTTTCGCGCTGGACGGAGGCGGCCCAATGCTCGATCCCCGCAAGGCCGCCGCCAAGCCACAGAACCAGAGCCACGGCGCCCACGATCAGACCCGTGGCGGACAGCGCGCGCGTCATGCCCCTGCCTCGCATTCGACCAGAAGCGCATCCGCGCCGGTCGCGCCGATATCGACGGCCAGCATCTCGGCCGAGGCGGCATCGTCCTCGGCCAGCGCATCCGCCACCGCCCGCGCATAGGCATCCGCCGCGGCATAGGGATCGCCCGGCAGCAGCCGCGTCGCGCAATCTGCGCCCGTGACCGCGGCATCCTCGGTGATCGAGAATTGCACATAATATTCAGGGTCGTAGACCTCGATCTTCACGTCGTCCGAAACCCCCGCATCGCCCGTCACGGGCCGCACGTGGCGCGACACCAGGCGCCCGTCCTGATAGGTCGCGGTGAAATCGCGCGGATCCTCCAGCGCGACGGGGGCGCCGTTCGCCTGCAGGAACAGCCGCCCGTCGAAGCCCTCTTCCCAATCTCCGTCGAAGCCCTGGATGGCGCCGTTCTCTTCCTCGGTCAGGACGCCGTCGCCATCGGGATCGAGGCCCATATCCTCGATGATCAGCAGCGAATACAGCTCGTCATAGCTCCACTCGACCGCGATCTGGGCCAGCTTGCCGTCGCGGTATTCCAGCGCCAGCGAGGCGTCGATGAACACGTGCGGATGCGCGGCGGCGATCTGCGGCAGGGCGGCAAGGGATGCGATTGCGGCTGCGTGGCGAAGGGTCATCGCGTCGTTCCGTCTTGAATGGCGGGTCCAGTTAGGCGCAAACGGGGTGCAATGCAAATCACCGCGCCGACAGGTGGCGCGATCGGGTGAAGGATTGCCGATGAGGGGGTGGAAAAGGATGCTGGGTATCGCAAGTCTGTTCGTGGCCCTGGGCGGATGCGCGCTGGTCGATGCGCGCGCCACGCAACGCGAACGCGGCTTCGAGGCGACGCACCCGCCCTCGGGGCAGTTCATCGAGGTGGATGGCCGCCGCGTGCATGTGATGATCGAGGGAGAGGGTCCGGACCTGATCCTGCTGCACGGGGCCAGCGGCAACCTACGCGATTTCAGCTTCGACCTGATCGACCGGCTGAAGGGCCGCTATCGCGTGATCGCGTTCGACAGGCCGGGGTTGGGCTTCAGCGACGATATCGGCGCACAGAACCACAGCCCGATCTCGCAGGCCGAGTTCCTGCGCAGGGCGGCGGACCAGTTGGACGTGCGCGACCCCATCGTCATGGGTCACAGCTATGGCGGGGCGGTGGCGATGGCCTGGGGCATGCGCGCGCCGTCCGACACGGCGGCGCTGGTCGTCGTGTCGGGCGCGACCGAACCGTGGCCCGGCGAATTGCAGGGCTGGTACCGCTTTGTCGGCACGCCCATCGGCAACCGGGTCGGCCCGCCCCTGATGACCGCGCTGGCGCCCATGTCGCTTGGCGACCGGATCATGGCCGGGATCTTCGCGCCCGATGCCGTGCCCGCGGGCTATGCCGACCATATCGGCGTGGGGCTTGCGGCGCGGCGGGCGAACTATCGCAACAACGCGCGGCAGATCACCCAGCTGCGCCCCTTCCTGCGCGTCATGTCGCAGCGATACGCGGATCTGGACCTGCCGGTCGAGATCCTGCACGGCGCCGAGGATCACGTCGTTCCCGCACAGGTCCACGCGGTGCCCCTTGCGCGCGATCTGCCGAACGCGAACCTGACCATCCTGCCGGGCATCGGCCACATGCCGCAGCATGCGGATCCGCAATCGGTGGTGGATGCCATCGACCGCGCCGCGATGCGCGCCGGATTGCTTGCATCGCTGCCCGACACGCCCCAAGCTGCCCGAAACTGACGAGGAACCCCCATGCTGGTCATTCACGGCGTCACGCGCTCGCGTGCCTCGCGCATCATCTGGCTCTGCCACGAACTGGACCTGCCCTTCCGGCAGGTGCCGGTCATCCAGGGCTATCGCACCGCCGATCCCGACGCGCTGAGCACGCGCAGCCCGGAATTTGTGGCGCTTTCGCCCGCAGGCGCGATCCCGGTGATCGAGGATGACGGGCTCGTCCTGTCCGAAAGCATGGCGGCGACCCTGCACCTTGCGCGCAAGCATGGCGGCCCCGTCGCCCCCGCGACCCCGGCCGAGGACGCGCAGATGCTGCAATGGTCCTTCTATGCCGCGACTGCGATCGAGGACGACGCCCTGACCATCCAGATGCTGACCCGCCCCGAGGCCACCGACGAGGATCGCGAGATCATCGACGAGGCGATCGAGCGGCTGGAACGTCCGCTGAAGGTGCTCGACGCGCATCTGGCCGCGAACGGCCATCTTGTCGGGGGCCGCTTCACCGTGGCCGATCTGAACATGGCCGAGGTGATCCGTTACGGCTGGAACGACGCGCGGCTGCGCGACGCCTGGCCCGCGATCACCGAATGGCTGGCCGGCTGCCAGGCGCGGCCCGGCTTCCTGCGCATGTGGGAGGCCCGCTTGGCTGAGCCCGTTTAGGTGGCACCCCTTGCGGCGCGGCACCGGCGCGACCACAAGCCCTTGCCGCCCCGCCCCATGCCATGAGATAACCGCCGCCAGACCAGACGACAGGACGACAGACACATGGCCGACGACCTTCTTTCGGGCGACGTGAACAATGACAGCTACTCGGCATCCTCGATCGAGGTGCTGGAGGGGCTGGAGCCAGTTCGCAAGCGCCCCGGCATGTATATCGGCGGCACGGACGAACGCGCGCTGCACCATCTTGTCGCGGAAATCCTCGACAACTCGATGGACGAGGCCGTCGCCGGTCACGCCAGCCGCATCGAGATCGAGTTGCTGGCCGATTTCAGCGTCGTCGTGCGCGACAACGGGCGCGGCATCCCGATCGACCCGCACCCCAAGTTCCCCGGCAAGTCCGCGCTCGAGGTGATCCTGTGCACGCTGCACGCGGGCGGCAAGTTCTCGGGCGATGCCTACCAGACCTCGGGCGGTCTGCACGGGGTCGGCGCATCGGTCGTGAATGCGCTGTCGGACCTGATGGTCGTGCAGGTCGCGCGCAACAAGGAACTGTTCGAGCAGCGCTTCAGCCGGGGTATTCCCGAAGGTCCGGTCCAGAAGATCGGCGCCGCGCCCAACCGTCGCGGCACCACCGTCACCTTCCACGCCGACGAGCAGATCTTCGGGCATCACCGCTTCAAGCCCGCGCGGCTGATGAAGATGGTGAAATCCAAGGCCTACCTGTTCAGCGGCGTCGAGATCCGCTGGAAGACCGAGATCGACGACGGCGAGACCCCACGCGAGGCGACCTTCCACTTCCCCGGCGGGCTGGCCGATTACCTGAACGAGACGCTGGCAGGCTCCAGCACCTATGCCGAGCGTCCCTTCAGCGGCAGCGTCGATTTCAAGCGCTTCAACGCGCCCGGCAAGGTGGACTGGGCAATCAACTGGACGCCGTCGCGCGACGGGTTCATCCAGTCCTATTGCAACACCGTCCCCACCCCCGAGGGCGGCACCCACGAGGCCGGTTTCTGGGCCGCGATCCTCAAGGGCATCCGCGCCTATGGCGAGCTGGTGAACAACAAGAAGGCCGCGCAGATCACGCGCGACGACCTGATCACCGGCGGATGCGCGCTGGTCAGCTGCTTCATCCGCGAACCCGAATTCGTGGGCCAGACCAAGGACCGCCTTGCCACCGTCGAGGCGCAGCGCCTGGTCGAGAACGCCGTCCGCGACCATTTCGACAACTGGCTGGCCTCGGACACGAAATCGGCGGGCGCGATCCTGGACTTCCTTGTCCTGCGGGCCGAGGAACGCCTGCGCCGCCGGCAGGAAAAGGAAACCGCCCGCAAGACCGCGACCAAGAAGCTGCGCCTTCCGGGCAAGCTGGTCGATTGCAGCGCGACCAACCGCGAGGGGACCGAGCTGTTCATCGTCGAGGGCGACAGCGCGGGCGGCAGCGCCAAGATGGCACGCCAGCGCGCGACACAGGCCCTGCTGCCCCTGCGCGGCAAGATCCTGAACGTTCTTGGCGCGGCCTCGTCCAAGATGGGTGCGAACCAGGAAATCAACGACCTGTGCCAAGCGCTTGGCGTAGGGCTGGGGTCCAAGTTCAACATCGACGACCTGCGCTATGACAAGATCATCATCATGACGGATGCTGACGTGGACGGCGCGCATATCGCGTCGCTGCTGATGACGTTCTTCTTCACGCAGATGCGCCCGATGATCGATCGCGGGCACCTGTACCTGGCCTGCCCGCCGCTCTATCGCCTGACGCAGGGGGCGCACCGCGTCTATGTCGCCGACGACGCCGAGAAGGAGCGCATGATGCAGAAGGGTCTGGGCGGTCGCGGCAAGATCGACGTCCAGCGCTTCAAGGGTCTGGGCGAGATGGACGCCAAGGACCTGCGCGACACGACGATGGATCCCAAGACGCGCAAGCTGATCCGCGTCAGCATCGACGACGACGAGGGCGGCGAGACCGGCGACCTGGTCGAACGCCTCATGGGCAAGAAGCCCGAGCTGCGCTTCGAATACATCCAGGAAAACGCGCGCTTCGTCGAGGAACTGGACGTCTAACCCAAAGGGCTGCGAAGCCACTCGGGATAGATGTCTTCGGGATCGGGCAGGTCTTCGGGCAGCGCCGCCATGGCTGCTTTTTCCCACGCGATAAGTTTCTGCTCGCGCGCGGCGTTTCCGAACGCCAAGGCGCGCAGAAACTGCAGTTCGTGGTGGTCATTCGGCTCCCAACCGGAAAGCTGCTCACCAAGTTCATTCACGCAGATCCTGCGCAGCAGATCGTGCATGTCGTCGAGCGCAGTCTTGATCTGCCTGACGCTGACCCACCCGACCTCTGCACCTTCCTCGACTGCTGCGCTGTCCGCATGCGCGATATGCTTGTTCCGCCGATCAAGAAGCGAAGCCGCATCCGCCCGCAACTTTTTCAGTTCGGCATGATATTCGTCCTGCCGATCAGGCATCGGCAGCAGGTCTATCAACAGCGCGAAGGTCAGGTTTCTGACCGGCTTTCTCGCAGGCCCCGCCGGATCCAGCAGGCGGCAGATACCAAGCACGATCATGTCGAACAGCGCATCCTGCATGACCTTGGCCACCGGACCCGAAGCCGCGTTCATCACCTCGACCCGCTGCTGATCCCCGAACAGACCAGAATAGATCCGTTCCTGATGCTTCAGGTGGACCAGCTGCAGATGGCAATAGCCCGCGACCGCCGAGGCGGCATCGCGACCGGCCAGCCTGTCCAGATGCTCCCACGGGCGATCCATGCCGGTCAGACCCACTTCGCCAGCGGCGGCAGGCTCATCAGCACGGCGTCGGGGTTGTGGCCCGTTTCCAGCCCGAACTTCGTGCCGCGGTCATAGACGAGGTTGTATTCGGCATAGAGCCCGCGATGGATCAACTGCGTGTCGCGGTCATCCTCGGAGAAGGGCTGCCGGCTGCGGGCCTCGGCCAGGGGCAGGAAGGCCGGCAGGAAGGCCGAGCCGACATCGCGGGTAAAGGCGAAGTCGGGTTCCCAGTCGCCATTGTTCAGATCGTCGAAGAAGATGCCGCCGACGCCGCGTGCGCGACCGCGATGCGGGATGAAGAAATACTCGTCCGCCCAGGCCTTGAAGCGGTCGTAATATCCCTCGTCATGCGGGTCGCAGGCGGATTGCATGGTCCGGTGAAAATGCTCGGTATCCTCGGGGTATTCGATGCAGGGGTTCAGATCGGCGCCGCCGCCGAACCACCACGCGCCGGGGGTCCAGAACATGCGCG
Organism: Paracoccus sp. PARArs4; assembly: GCF_947311865.1. Classification (NCBI taxonomy): domain Bacteria; kingdom Pseudomonadati; phylum Pseudomonadota; class Alphaproteobacteria; order Rhodobacterales; family Paracoccaceae; genus Paracoccus; species Paracoccus sp. PARArs4. The sequence continues at coordinate 26,654 of NZ_CAMZMW010000020.1, forward strand.
TGTTCATGTGGACCGCGGGCGCATGTGGGTTCTGCATATGGGCGACCAGGCTGATGCCGCTGGCCCAGAAGCGCGGATCGGCCTCGATGCCCGGCACGCCGCGGGCGGCCATCGCCTTCTGGGCTGCGGGTTGCAGCGTTCCGTGGACCTCGGACCAGTTCACGCCGACCTTCTCGAAGACCCGACCGCCGCGCATGACCGACATGATGCCGCCGCCGCCATCGTTGGCGCGGGTGGTCGGCGTCACCTCGAACCGGCCCGGCGCGGCGTCGCCGCGCGCGCGATCCTCCAGCGCCTCGAAGGCCGCGACGATGCGGTCGCGAAGCTCGTGGAACCAGGTGGCTGCTCTTTGGCGCTGGTCGTCCATCGGATTGTCCCCATTCGTGATTTGCATAGGCCCGGAACGGGCAGCTAAGCTGTATCACCGCTGTAAAGAGAGCCGCCATGCGTCGCAACACCGCCCCATGGGCGATCCTGTCCCTGCCCCTGCTGATCGCCGCCTGCGGAACCCCGCAGGAACGCTGCATCAGCCGCAATACCGACGAATATCGCACCGTCAGCGCCCTTCTGGCCGAGGTCGAGGGCAACATCGCCCGCGGCTATGCCTGGGAGGAGCGGCAGGTCGTCCGCACGCGCTTTGGCCAATGCCGCGACATCCGGCGCGACAAGGACGGCAAGGCCGTGACCGTCACGCGCGGATGCTGGCGCGATTACGTGGACGAGGAACGCTACCGCGTGCCCATCGACCCGCTGGTGGAAACGCGCAAGCGCGACAACCTTGCGGCGCGCAAGGCCGCGCTGGCGCAGGGTGCGGCAAGCGCCGTCAGGGCCTGCCGCGCCGCCTTCCCGGAAGAAACCTAGAGGATCTGCGCCGTCACCGGATCGGCAAGGCTGCGACCGCCATCGACAGTCACGATCTGGCCGGTGACGAAGCGCGCGCCGTCGCTGACAAGGTATTGCGCCGTCTCGGCAACCTCGTCGGCGGGTGCGATGCGGCCCATCGGCGTACCCGCGATGATCTGGCTGCGCTTCTCGGGGTCGTCCTTCAGCGCGCATTGCAGTTCATGCGACATGACGCTGCTGAAGCTGACGCCGTTCACCCGGATGCGGTGCGGCGCAAGTGCCAGCGCCAGCCCGCGCGTCGCCTGTTCCTGCGCCGCGCAGGCGATGGAATACCCAAGCATCGACGGGATCGGACGCCGCGCGGCCAGGGTCGAGATGTTGACGATGGCCCCCGCCGAGGTGCCGTCGCTATCGCTCTCGCTCTGGCGGATCATGCGCTTGGCGACCAGCTGGGACAGGCGCATCTGCGACATGAGGTTCTGGCGCAGCATCTCCTCGAGCGTGTCCATGTCGGTCGCGAGGGGGTCGCTGTCGCGCACGAAGCGATGCGCGTTGACCAGGATGTCCACCCGGTCGAAGGCGTCCAGCGTGGCCGACAGCAGGTTCGCCATCACCAGCTTCTGCGACATGTCGCCCGCGAAACGCTGGACCGTGCCGTCCTCGTCGTAATCCGAGACCGCCGCCGCAAGGGCCGCATCCTCGCAATCGGCGAACATCACCATCGCGCCGCGTTCCACGAAATGGCGGGCGATGGCCAGGCCGACGCCGCGTGCGGCGCCGGTCACGATGGCGACCTTGCCCTGGATCGACAGGGTCATCGACGCGACCCCTTGCGGGTCAGCGTGGCGGTGCCGCGCCCTGCGGCGGTCGCCTCGATCACCTTGAAGCGGTTGTCGCCGCCGATCTCGTGGACCTGCCCGAAATGATCGGCCAGCACGGCCTCGTAGGGCAGATGCCGGTTCGCGACCATCCACAGACGGCCCGCGCCGGTCAGGATGCGCGCAGCGGTGGCGATGAACGAGGCGCCCAGCTTGGGGTCGGCCTGACGCCCCTGGTGGAACGGCGGGTTCATGATGACGCCGTTCACCGGATCCTTGAGCCGGAAATCGCGCGCATCGGCCCAGTGGAAATGCGCGCGCGGATCGTCGATGTTGCGGCGCGCGCTCTCGATGGCGGCGTGGTCGGCCTCGACCAGGTGCAGTTCGGTCACGCCCTTGCGGGCCAGCGCCTGCGCGGACAGCCAGCCCCAGCCCGCGCCCAGATCGACGACGCGGGTCGGCAGTTTCTCGGGCAGATGCTGCGCCAGCAGGGCCGAGCCCGGATCGATCCCGTCGGCCGAGAAGACCCCCGGCAGCGTGATGAAGCCCGGCGCGGCCTGATTTTCGCGGGCATGCCAGTCGGCGGGGATCCAGTCGCCGGCCTGAACCTCGACGCGGAAGATCTTGCCATGCGCCTTGCTCGTCACCTCGTCCACGGGGGCCAGCTTGCGCATTTCCTTGAGGATGGCATCGACGCCATCCGTCTTCTGGCCGTCGATCCACAGCGATGCGCCGGGTGCAAGGCGGCTGGCGGCCAGCGCGATGTCGGCATGGGCCGCCGCCTTGGCACGCGCCAGCCGCACGATGGCGGCGTCGAAGCGCTGGTCGTCAAGCCCCGTTACGGCGGCGATACCGCGTGCCGTCAATCCGGCATGATCCGGGAAATGGCGCTGAAGGACCGTCACGCGGTCCGTGTCGAGGGCGCGCAGATCATCGCCCGCGCTAGCGCCCACGAACAACATCTTCCCCTCGGGCATGCCCTGGGGGAAGGCAAGTTCCAGTCGTGATTGGGTCACGTGATTACTCTTTTTCCATGGTGCATTGCAGGGGATGCTGCTGGCGCCGGGCCAGCTCCATCACCTGGGCGACCTTCGTCTCGGCCACCTCGTGCGAGAAGACGCCGACGACGGCGACCCCCCTGCGATGGACGGTCAGCATGATCTCGATCGCTTGGGCGTGGCTCATGTGGAAGAGCCGTTCGAGAACATGGACCACGAATTCCATCGGCGTGAAATCATCGTTCAGAAGCAGCACCTTGTACATCGGAGGCCGCTGCGGTCGCGTCTTGGGCTTGACCGCCAGGTCGGACTGATCATCGGGCTGGTCGGGATCGCTCATCCAATGCGTCATCGGTGCCTGATCGTTCCTGAAATGCTGCTGAACCGGTTTGCGGCATATGCCGTCAGACACCCGAATATAGGTAAGTTTGCGGCAGATGAAAGCCCCTGCCGGAAACGCATCCCGCAGGCCCCCTGCGGCGGGTTGGCGCAAATTGGAACAATCCAGTGTTTCAAGGAGAAAAGATGCGTGATATTATCCCTCTATTAACGACGGGCATGCGATCAACGACAGGCCCGCACGAGGCAGAAAGACAGCGACAGTGACCCGATTCAAATCCTTGCACCGGCTCTGCTGGTTTGCGTTGGTGACCGCCCTGCTGATCGGCACGGTGGTCCGGCCCGTCCAGGCGGCACCCTTTGCGGCCTATGTCATGGACGCACGCACCGGCCAGCCCATCTATCGACAGAACTCGGATACGCGGCTCCATCCGGCCTCGTTGACGAAGATGATGACCCTGTACCTGGCGTTCAGCGCGGTCGAAAGCGGACAGGTCCGGCTTGATTCGCGCTTTACCGTGTCGTCGAACGCCGCGGCCGAGCCTCCTTCGAAGCTGGGCCTGCGCGCGGGCCAGCAGATCGAGCTGCGCTATCTTCTGCGCGCGGCGGCGATCAAGTCGGCCAACGACGCCGCCACGACCATCGGCGAAGGCATCGCGGGGTCGGAACAGGCATTCGCCGCGCAGATGACGCAGATGGCGCGTGCCCTGGGGATGAACAACACCCAGTTCCGCAACGCCCACGGCCTGACGACCGAGGGGCACTTCTCGACCGCCCACGACATGAGCATCCTAGGCCGTCACCTGTTCTACGACTTCCCGCAATACTACAACCTGTTCTCGCGCCGCTCGGCCGATGCGGGCGTCACGCAGGTCTCGTCGACGAACCGCCGCTTCCTCGACGATTACGCGGGCGCGGACGGCATCAAGACGGGCTATACCCGTGCGGCGGGCTTCAACCTGACGGCCTCGGCGCAGCGCGGGAACAAGCGCCTGATCGCGACCGTCTTCGGCGGCACCTCGACGGCGCAGCGCAACCAGACCATGGCCGAACTGCTGGACAACAGCTTCGGTCGCGTGCCCGACCGCGTCCGCGAGACGCGCCCGGCCAAGCCGCGCATGCTGGTGCAGGCGACGACCCGCCGCGCGCAGGTCGAACCCAAGCCCGAGGCCACGCGCCCCGAACCGCAGCGCATCGTGCTCGACAGCTCGCCCGCGCCCGCAGCGCGCCCGGCCGCTGCCGCAAGCCTGGTTGCAGCCGCAGCCGAGCCGACCGTCAGCCTTGATGAGGCGCTGGCCCGTGCGACCGCAGGCGCCACGCAGGCCGCGACCAGCACGCTGGCGCTGGCGGCCAGTGCGCGTCCCCGCTCGCGTCCCGGCGGGCGCAGCGATGCGGTCGAGACCGCGATCGCGCAGGCCGTCGCCTCGGATGGCGGATCGGCCAGCCTTGCCAGCCCCGTGATCGAGGCATCGACCCGCCCCGAACCCTCGCCCGAGCGCGAGGCCGAGGTGGCGACCGCCGCCCCCGCAGGCACCGTCACCAATGGCGACCTGACGCTGGAACGTTCGGCAGCACCGCGCCGCCGTTCGGAAACGGTGATTCTGGCCGCGATGGGCGAAGGCGACCTGAGCGATGCCGCCGCGCTGGAGATCGTCAGCCGCCCGCCGGACAGCGGCCGCAGCTTCGGCATCGCGCTCGGCCTGTTCCGCACCCGCAACGAGGCGCGCGACGTGCTGGTCCAGCTGGCGCTGCAGGACGGCAAGCTGTTCAACGGCGCCGACCGCCATGTCGCAGACACCCCCCGCGGGTGGGAGCCGCGCTTCACCCGCCTGTCGAAGGCCGATGCCGAACTGGCCTGCGGTCGCCTGGCAAGCCGTTCGCAGGATTGCAGCGTGATTGGCAACTGATCCGGCACGCAGGACAAAGAAGAAGGGCCGCAGCGATCGCTGCGGCCCTTTTCGTTTCACCCGACCGCGCGATCAGGCGTTGAACAGGAAGTGCAGGACGTCGCCGTCCTTGACCTCGTAGGTCTTGCCTTCGACGCGAAGCTTGCCAGCCTCGCGCGCGCCGCTTTCGCCATTGCCCGCGACATAGTCGTCATAGGCGACCGTCTCGGCGCGGATGAAGCCCTTCTCGAAATCGCCGTGGATCACGCCCGCAGCCTGCGGTGCCAGCGTGCCCTTGCGGATCGTCCAGGCGCGCGCCTCCTTGGGGCCGACCGTGAAATAGGTCTGCAGGCCCAGCAGGTCGTAGCCCGCGCGGATCAGGCGATCGAGGCCCGCCTCGGTCAGGCCCATCTCGCCCAGGAACATCTCGGCCTCTTCGGCGTCCAGCTGGCTGATCTCTTCCTCGATCTTGGCCGAGATCACGACATGGCCCGCGCCCTGCTCGGCGGCCATCTGCGCCACCCTGTCGGACAGCGCGTTGCCCTCGGCAGCCTCGTTCTCGTCGACATTGCAGACATAGAGGACGGGCTTTGCCGTCAGCAGCTGCAGCATGTCCCATGCCTTCTGCTCGTCCTCGGAAATCTCGACTGTGCGGGCGGGCTTGCCGTTTTCCAGCACGGCAAGCGCGCGCTGCAGAAGGCCCTGCTGTTCGGCGGCCTCCTTGTCGCCGCCCTTCAGCTTGCGCTGCAGGTTGGCCAGCCGGCGTTCGATCGATTCCATGTCGGCGATCATCAGCTCGGTCTCGATCACCTCGGCATCGGCGATGGGATCGACACGGCCCTCGACATGGGTCACGTCGTCATCGGCAAAGCAGCGCAGCACATGCGCGATGGCGTCGACCTCGCGGATATTGGCCAGGAACTGGTTGCCCAGACCCTCGCCCTTGCTGGCGCCCTTCACGAGGCCTGCGATATCCACGAAGGTGATGCGCGTCGGGATGATCTGCTTGCTGGTCGCGATGCCGGCCAGCGTGTCCAGACGGCGGTCCGGCACGGCGACCTCGCCCACGTTGGGCTCGATCGTGCAGAAGGGAAAATTCGCCGCCTGCGCCGCGGCGGTCTTGGTCAGCGCGTTGAACAGGGTGGACTTGCCGACATTCGGCAGCCCGACGATCCCCATGCGAAAGCCCATTGCGGCCCCCTTTGTATTGGCGGAACTGGTTTGGCGCCGCTGTTACGCGCACCGCGCGCGCAAGTCCAGCCTGCCGGGCGCCTTCGCATTGCGCGCGGCCCCCAAGGGGGCTAGTGCTGTCAGCAACAGAATGCGGGGGCAGAGATGACCAGAATCGAGCAGACTTTCGAAGCGCTGAGCGCCCAGGGCAAGAAGGCGTTCGTCGCCTACATGATGGCGTCCGACCCCGACGACGCCACCGCGCTGCAGATCATGCGCGGCATGCCCGAAGCCGGGGTCGACATCATCGAGCTGGGGATGCCCTTCACCGACCCGATGGCCGATGGCGCAACCATCCAGGCCGCGGGCCAGCGCGCGCTGGCCAATGGCGGATCGGTCGATCGCACGCTGCAGATGGTCCGCGATTTCCGCGCGGGCGACGACACGACGCCGATCGTGCTGATGGGCTATTACAACCCGATCTATGCGCGGCAGGGCGGTGTCGACCGCTTCGTGGCCGAGGCCAAGGAGGCCGGCATCGACGGCCTGATCATCGTCGACCTTCCCCCGGAAGAAGACGACGAGCTGTGCCTGCCCGCGACCCGCGCCGGGCTGAACTTCATCCGCCTTGCGACGCCCACGACCGACGACCGCCGCCTGCCCGCCGTGGTCAAGAACACCTCGGGCTTCGTCTATTATGTCAGCGTGACGGGCATCACCGGCGGCCCCGCGGCCAACGCGGCCGAGGTCGCCCCCGAGGTCGCGCGCATCCGCGCCGCCGCGGGTCTGCCAGTCGTGGTCGGCTTCGGCATCTCGACCCCGGACGCCGCGCAGAACATCGCCGCGGTCGCGGATGGCTGCGTGGTCGGCAGCGCCATCGTCAAGATGATCGGCGAAGGCCGCCCCGTCCCCGAGGTGCTGGACTTCGTCCGCTCGCTTGCCAGTGGCGCGCATGCAGGCTGAGGCGATACGCCTCAGGGAAGCCACGCCCGACGATGCGCGGGCCGTCGCGGATATCTGGAACCCGATCATCCGCGACACCGCCATCTCGTTCTGGCCGACCGAGCGTTGCGCCGACGAGGTGTCGGGCATCATCCGCACGCGCCTGGCGAACGGGCGCGCGTTCCTCGTGGCGGTGCGGGGGGAACGGGTCCTGGGCTTCGCGACCTACGACCAGTTCCGCGGCGGCGCCGGCTACTCCCGCAGCATGGAGCACAGCATCAACGCCGCCCCCGAGGCCCGCGGACATGGCGTCGGCCGCCTGCTGCTGCGCGGGATCGAGGATCACGCCCGCGCGGCAGGTCATCGGCTGATGATCGGCGGGATCACCGCGTCGAACACGGCGTCCATCGGGTTCCACCGGGCCATGGGCTATGCCGAATGGGGCCGCATCCCGGCTGCCGGATGGAAGTTCGGGCAATATCACGACCTTGTCTTCATGGGGCGCGATCTGCAGGGCTGATCGCCAATGCGTGACAAATGCGCCCCTATCGCCGCACCGCGTTTGACGCTAGACTTGGTGGTATGGATTGCTGTCACACGCCAGATTTCTGCCGCGGGCCCTGCCCTGAACTGCCGAAGCCGCGCAGCTTCTGGCAGCGCATCGGCGACCGCATGGCGGCCTTCCTGCAATCGCGCCGCGCGGCGACCCCGCCCGAACGCTCGGTCGCCTTCACCATCGCGGTGATCGCACTGGGGGCCAAGCTGGCCAAGGTCGACGGCACCGTCGCCCGGTCCGAGGTTGCAGCCTTCCGCCGCGTCTTCATCATCCCCCGCGCCGAGGAGAAGAACGCAGCCCGCGTCTTCGACCTGGCCCGCCAGGATGTCGCGGGCTATGACGCATGGGCACGCCGCATCGCCGCGATGTTCGCTCCCGCCGATCCCGTGCTGATCGACGTGCTCGAGGGCCTGTTCGTGATCGCCGTGGCCGATGGCGACCTGCACGAGGCCGAGATCGAGTTTCTGGACAATGTCGGCGCGATCTTCGGCATCACGCCGATCCAGATCGCGCAGATGCGTCACCGGCACGATCCCGGCGCCGCCTGCCCGCCCTGCCAGATGCTGGGTGTCAAACCCGACACCCCCCTGGCCGAGGCCCGCAAGCGTTGGCGTGAACTGCTGCGCGAAAGCCATCCCGACCGCGCCATCGGTCGCGGCCTGCCCCCCGAGGCGATCCGCCTGGCCGAGGCCCGGACCCGCCGCCTCAACGAGGCGTGGGAGCAGTTCCGCAACATGCATTCGGAAACGCAGGCGCAGGGGGCCGCGTGATGCGGGCCCGGCGGCGCCTTGCCATGGTCGCCGCCATCGCGCTTGCCGGTCCTGCGCAGGCCGAGCCCGAAGGGATCATGCGCTTCCTCTTTGACAACATGCTGAACGGCACCGACCTCGGCACCCTGTCCGAGGGGCTGGAGCATCTTGGGCCCATCATCGGCGGCCTGGCCGAGCGGATCGACGATCCGCGGAACTTCCACGCCCCCGAGACGCTGCCGAACGGCGACATCCTTCTGCGCCGCCGGGATGACGCGCCCGACGCCCCGACGCCCATCGACCCCGACCAGCCGCAGATCAGCCTGTGATCACTGCATGTTGGCATCGGCCACAAGGCGGCGATGCTTGCGCGCCTCGGCCAGCAGCTGCTCCAGTCGCGTGATGCCCTTGCCTTCCAGCGCGCGGATAAGGCGCAGGAACGCCTCGGCGGTGGCGATGCTGTCGCCCATCGCCGTGTGACGTGCATCGGGCGGGATCGCGATGCCCAGACGGCTCGTCAGGGCGTCGAGGCTGTGATCCGCCGAGACGCCCCAGATCATCGCGGACATGGCGACCGTGTCCAGCACGGTATTGTCGAAACGCGCGCCCGTCCGGGGTGCCGCCCGCCGAAGAAAGCCCATGTCGAAGGGCGCGTTATGGGCGATCAGCACAGCATCGTCGCAGAAATGCCGGAACGCCCCCAGGGCGGCGGTCAGGTCAGGGGCGTCCGCCACCATCGCATCCGTGATGCCGTGGATGCGGGTCGAGCCCGGCGGGATCGGTCTGCCCGGGTTCACCAGCGTCTCGAACCTCTCGCCGGTCAGGCGGCCGCGCGCGATGCGAAGACCGGCGATCTGGACGATCTGATCCTCGGTCGAAAGGCCGGTCGTCTCGGTGTCGAAGACCACGCAGGTCAGATCGCCCAGCCGGTCCGAGGCCGCACCCCGCCGCGCCAGCGCGAAATCATAGGTGACGCCGTGATCGCTGCCCATTTCCGGCGCGACCTGAAGGGGCATTACCAGGGCGGCGCCCTCGGGCCAGATGCCGGTGGCGTGGCGGGCCAGGATCTCGGCTCCGTCCAGGTCCGGTTGCGCGGGGTCGGGGCATTCGCGCAGCCATCGCTCCAGATCGTCCATCGCGACGGGCGGGCCAGAGCCTGCGATGGTCACCTGAACCTCGTCCGGGGCGGTGATCCGCATTCGCGCGACCGCATCGGGCAGGCGCGCCGCCAGCGCGACGATCAGCGCATTCATCGAATCCGCATCCGCCCGAAGGCGCAGGTCCGGCAGCATATCCGTCGGAACGCCCGCGAATATCTCGGACGGGCGGGCCGTGTTCGGCGTCGCCTGCGCATCGGTCGTCAGCTCGTGCAGGGCGGCGGCCAGGCCGCGTCCCTCGGAGCGGATCGCCTGCGCCAGCTGCGGCGGGATCGGGCCGTCCAGCGCATCCAGCATCGGCACCAGCGACGAGGCGTGACGCCGCAACGCCTCGATCCGGTCGCGGTCGGGGTTGTGTCGCAGGGCGTCGCGCAGGATCAACAGGCGGCCCGCATCCATCACCCGCAATCGCCCGGACAGGTGACGACCTGCATGGGTCAGGCAGGCAAGGTCCGTGGCCGTCGCCCCCGCGGCAAGACGCCCCTCGGCGGCGTGGATCCCCGCCCCCTGCAGATGCCGGTCCAGCGGCTGATCCAAGCCCAGCCCCGGCAGCAATCGCGCAGCCGAGGCGTTGTAGAACACCACGCGCCCCCGCCGGTCGATCATCACGGCACCCGCGCCGAAATCGGCCAGGATCTCCTCCAACGCGGCCTTTTCGCGCAGCGTTTCGGCGGCGTGATCCTCGATGGCGTCGGCAAGGGCGCGGGTGCTCTCGGCGCGGGCGCGGGCGGCCTCGGTGGCGGCGGGGCCCAGATCGCCCAGCCATCGGGTGTCCGCCGGATCGCGCCCCGTGCGCAGCGCGCCTGCCACCCCCTCGATCGGGCGGGCGACGTTGCGGTCCAGCACATACCACAGCGCCGTCAGCGTGCCCGTCAATCCGAAGCCCAGCACAAGCCCGGCCTGGATGATCGCGTCCACCCCCCGCCCCGTGGCCGCGATCCACAGCGCAGCCACCGTCAGGACCGCCGCCGCTGCCAGCGCAGCGACACACAGCAGCAGCAGCCTAAGTCTCAGCATTCGGCCAGAAGCCGCGCGATCTCGGCGCGCAGCTCGTTCAGCTCGAACGGCTTGGCGATGAAACCGTCGGCCCCAAGTGCCAGCCCCTTGCGACGCTCGACCACGGAACCGCGGGCGGTCATCAGCAGCACGCGCGTATGGGCCAGCGCCGGATCCGCGCGCAGGTCCTGCACGATCTGATAGCCCGAGATGTCGGGCAGCATCACGTCCAGCAGCACGAGGTCGGGCCGGTCGCGGCGGATGCGATCGACCGCGCCCTCGCCGCAGGGCATGCGGTCGTGGCGATGGCCGTCGCGGGTCAGCAGAAAGTCCAGCGCGGCGGCGATGTTGTCCTCATCCTCGATGATCAGGATGTCAGCCATTTGCGGACCCGCAGACGGCGGCAAAGGCCACGTCGTCCCGCGGCGCATCGACCCAATCGCCACGCGCGGGGCGGATGCGCCCGCCGGTGCAGTCGAACTGCTGCGGCACGACCAGCGTCTGGCCGCGGCGTTCGACCAGGATGATCTCGGCCTGGCGGTTGCCCTGATCGGTCGGCTGCACGGTGGCGGGATCCAGCGCGGCAAAGCGCACCTCGACCGGTGCAAGATAGGTCCAGGGGGCCCAGGGCTGGCTGTCGCGACCGACCAGCAGCACCTGCGAGCCCTGCGGCAGGCGGTCCTGCGCCCGCCCGAACCAGGCATAGTCGTTCCAGATCGAATACCCCACCATCGCAAGGCCGATGGCGGCGGGCAGCAGCCAGGGCGCCGGTGCCAGGCCCAGCTTGCGCGCCAGGTGCATCAGCGCATAGCCGAGCGCCGCCGCCCCGATCCCCACCGCGATCACGCCCAGAAGTTCGACACCCACGCCCGTCATTGCAGTATTCCCTTTCCATGGCCGATGGCCGATTGCATCCCCCGCACGACGACGAAGGCGTCGCGCAGGTGGCTGCGTTCAAAGTCCGGCAGGTCCGCCGGAGAGAGATAGTTGTCGGGCTTGCGCCCCGCCGACACAAGCTGCGCCTGGTTGTCCAGCCGCGCCGTCTGGATCATGTCATAGGCCGCGATCAGGTCCCGCGCCCCCGAGGCCGAGATCACCTGCCGATCCTCGGCATCCTCGAGCCTTGCGCGCGTGTTGACAGAGCCGATCCGGCCCTGCAGGGCATAGACGCGGGCAAGGTCGGTCACCGGCACGACGCCGTTGTGCTTCATGTCGATATGGTTGCGATGTTCGCCCGAACGGATGGTCGCAAACCCCCCGATCAGCCCGAGCGGCGGGCGATGCTTGAGCGAATTCGCGATCATATGCGCCACGAAGATCGAGTTCTTCGAGGCCGCGGCCAGCGTGTCGCGCTGCAGACCGGCCAGCAGTGCGGCATCGCCGCCGATGGCACGCAGGTCGAACATCACGGATGACAGCATCTGCGCCTCGGGGCTGGGATGGGCGATCCAGTCACGGAAATAGCCCTGCCAGACCGGCAGCGGCTGACGCCAGCGCGGGTTCGTCGCCATCATGTCGCCGGGGCAATAGACATAGCCGCAGGCATCCAGCCCGTCCGAGACCAGGCCCGCGAAATTGGTGAACCACGGATCGTCGGGATCGGCCCCCTCGGCCAGGATCAGGCAGTTGTCCTGATCGCTGACGCCGGTCTGTTCCTGCCGCCCCTGGCTGCCGCAGGCGGCCCAGCACCAGGCGGCAGGCGCCGGGCCAAGACGCTGCGCCGCAAGATCCAGCAGGCGGCGCGTCACCGCGTCGGCCACGTCGGTGATCATGCGGGTGATGATCTCGTGCCGCTGGTTGGCCTTGACCAGCTGGACCAGCAGTTCGGGGATGCGGGCGGTCACGCGCGCCATCTCGGAAGCGCTGCCCGATTGCGCGATCTCGCGGATGAGACCGGGGGCCGAGATGGCCTGCACGCGCATCAGGTCGGTCTGGCTGATCATGCCGACGAAGCGCCCGTCCTCGACCACCGGCAGGTGGCCGACGCGACGTTCCAGCATCACGTTCAGCACATCATAGCCAAGCGCATCGGGTGCAAGCGTGATCGGGTCGGGCGTCATCACCTCGGACACGGGGCGGCGCATGTCCAGCCCCTCGGCCACGACGCGGTTCGACATGTCGCGGATCGTCAGCAGCCCGATCAGCGCCCCGCCCGAGGTCACGCCGAGGCTGCTGATCCCCGCATCGCGCATCTTGCGCGCAGCCTCGATCACGGGGGTGTCGGGGGCGCAGGACAGCGGCGCGCGGGTCAGCAGGTCCTGCACCTTCAGCGCGGCCAGATCCGACGAACGCCCCGGCCCTCGCCCCCGATCGAAGAAGCGCGCGACGCTGCGGTGATCGCGGATCAGCCCCTGCAATTCCTCGCGCGGCAGCATCAGGATGCGGCAATCCTCTTCGGCCGTGGCGGTGGTGACGGCGACGCCGTCGCGCAGCAGGCCGCGTTCGCCGAAGCTGTTGCGCGGGCCCAGCTGGGACACGCTGTCGCCATTGCGGTCGGTGACCACGACCCGCCCCGACCGGATCAGATAGATCCCCGGCAGGCGTTCCCCGAAGGCATAGATCGTCTGCCCCGCCGCGAATTCCCTTTGGCCGAAGGAACGGGCGACACGCGCCTGCTCGTCCTGCCCAAGGCCGTCATAGGGATGCACGGTGGCAATGAAGCCCGCGATATCCGTCGTCATGCGCCCTTCCCCATCCGCAAGCTGCCCGCCCCCGTCGACCGGGGGCGGGCATTGTCGTCAATGGCTGACCGCATCGCCCGCGCCGCGCGGCACGCGGATGCTGTCGACCAGCTCCTGCACCTCCAGCGGGGGCTCCTCGGTGGCGTTCGACACGACATAGGCCACGCCGAAGTTGATCAGCGCGCCGATCACCCCGAAGGACGCCGGAGAGATGCCGAACACCCAGTTGGCTGCCGTGTCCTCCAGCATGTTGGTGCCCGCGATGAAGAACCAACCCTTGTAGGTGAAGATGTACAGCAGCGTGGACAGGATGCCCGCCAGCATGCCGAAGATCGCGCCCTGCTTGTTGATGCGTTTCGAGAAGATGCCCATCATCAGCACCGGGAAGATCGAGCTTGCGGCAAGACCGAAGGCCAGCGCCACCGTCTGGGCCGCGAAGCCCGGCGGGTTCAGACCCAGCATCGTCGCGACCAGGATCGACACCGCCATCGAGATGCGGGCCGCCAGAAGTTCGCCCTTCTCGCTGATGTTGGGGTTGATCGCGCCCTTCACCAGGTCGTGGCTGACCGCGCCCGAAATCGCCAGAAGCAGGCCTGCCGCCGTGGACAGCGCCGCCGCAAGGCCGCCTGCGGCCACGATGGCGATGACCCAGCCGGGCAGGTTCGCGATCTCGGGGTTGGCAAGGACCATGATGTCGTTGTTCACGGTCGTCAGCTCGTTCCCCTGCAGGTTCTGCTCGGCGATGACGGCCGACAGTGCCTCGTTCTCGGCGCCGTCGTTGTAGTACTGGATCATGCCGTCGCCGTTCTTGTCCTCCCAGTTGAGAAGACCGGTGACCTGCCAGTTGCGCATCCACGCCTTTTCGGGATCGTTCTCGATCGCGTCCAGCGACACGGCGGGCTGGCTGAAGGTCTGCCCGCTTTCGGCACCGGGCCACATGGTGGCGGTCAGGTTGAAGCGCGACATCGAACCGACCGCAGGCGCGACGGTATAGAGCAGCGCGATGAAGACCAGCGCCCAGCCCGCCGACTTGCGCGCATCCGACACCTTCGGCACGGTGAAGAAGCGGATGATGACATGCGGCAGACCCGCCGTGCCGATCATCAGGGCCAGCGTGAACAGCACCATGTCCAGCGTGGACTTGTGATGCCCGGTATAGGACTTGAAGCCCAGATCCGTGACCACCTGGTCCAGCGTCGCCAGGAACTTGCCGCCGCCCTCGTTCAGGGATCCGAACAGGCCCGTCTGCGGCAGCACATGGCCGGTCAGCTGCATCGCGATGAAGACCGCCGGGATCGTATAGGCGATGATCAGCACGATGTACTGGGCGACCTGCGTGTAGGTGATGCCCTTCATCCCGCCAAGCACGGCATAGACGAAGACGAGCCCCGCCCCGATCCACAGACCGGTCGAGTTCGACACCTCGAGATAGCGCGAGAAGGTGACGCCGACACCGGTCATCTGGCCGATCACGTAGGTGATCGAGATGATCAGAAGGCAGATGACGCCGATGATCCGCGCGGTCTGGCTGTAGAACCGGTCGCCGATGAATTCGGGCACGGTGAACTTGCCGAACTTGCGCAGATAGGGCGCCAGCAGCATCGCAAGCAGCACGTAGCCGCCCGTCCAGCCCATCAGGAAGGTCGAGTTGTCATAGCCCGTGAAGGCGATCAGCCCCGCCATCGAGATGAAGGACGCGGCCGACATCCAGTCGGCGGCCGTCGCCATGCCGTTCATGACCGGCCCGACGCCGCGGTTGGCGGCATAGAATTCGGCGGTCGAACCGGCGCGGGCCCAGATCGCGATGCCGATATACAGCGCGAAGCTGAGGCCGATGAAGATGAGGTTCAGGGTAAACTGGCTCATGTCTGGTTCCCCCTCACTCGTCCACGCCGTGATCGCGGTCCAGCCTGTTCATCCGCGCGGCATAGAAGAAGATCAGCGCGATGAAGACCAGGATCGACCCCTGCTGGGCGAACCAGAACCCGAGGTCGGTTCCGCCGATCTTGATGGCCGACAGAAGCGGGCGCAGGATGATGGCGAAGCCGTAGGATACCAGCGCCCAGATCGCGAGGCATATCCAGATGATCCGGACATTCGCCTGCCAATAGGCGTTCGAAGATTGCTTGTCAGTCATGTCCTGAGGTCCCTCCCTGTTCAGGCATGTCGGTCCCGCCCCTTTCGCTTGTCGCGTTCCCTGGCCGGCGGGTCAGCCGGGAACGGTTGGCGCGCGCGACGCTCCTCCTTCGTCGCGCGCGTATCTCGTTCAGCCGCGGTTCATGCGGTTCTCGATCAGGTCCTCGACGACCTCGGGCTCGGCCAGGGTCGAGATGTCGCCCAGGCTGCCATAGTCGTTCTCGGCGATCTTGCGCAGGATGCGGCGCATGATCTTGCCCGAACGGGTCTTGGGCATGCCGGGCGCCCATTGGATCAGGTCGGGCTTGGCGATGGGGCCGATCTCGTTGCGGACCCATTTCTCCAGCTCGGAGCGCAGATCGTCCGAAGGCTCGATCCCGTTCATCAGCGTGACATAGGCATAGATGCCCTGCCCCTTGACCTGGTGCGGGTAACCGACGACCGCGGCCTCGGCGACCTTCTCGTGGGCGACAAGGGCACTCTCGACCTCGGCGGTGCCCATGCGGTGGCCGCTGACATTGATGACGTCGTCCACGCGGCCGGTGATCCAGTAATACCCGTCCTCGTCGCGGCGGCAGCCGTCGCCGGTGAAGTAGTAGCCGGGATATTGCTGGAAATAGGTCTCCATGAAGCGCTGGTGATCGCCCCAGACCGTGCGCATCTGGCCCGGCCAGCTGTCGGCGATGCACAGGACGCCCTCGACCCCGTTGCCCTCGATCACCTCGGCGCTGCTGGGGTCCAGGATCTCGGGGCGGATGCCGAAGAACGGAACGGTGGCCGATCCGGGCTTGGTCTCCGTCGCGCCGGGCAAGGGCGTGATCAGGTGGCCGCCGGTCTCGGTCTGCCACCAGGTATCGACGATGGGGCATTTCCCCTTGCCGATATTGTCGTTGTACCAGTTCCAGGCCTCGGGGTTGATCGGCTCGCCCACGGTCCCCAGGATGCGCAGGCTGGACAGGTCGTGCCCCTCGACGAACTCGGTCCCCTTGCCCATCAACGCGCGGATCGCGGTCGGCGCGGTATAGAACTGCGTGACCTTGTGCTTGTCGCACACCTCCCAGAAGCGGCCCGCGTCGGGGAAGGTCGGCACGCCTTCGAACATCAGCGTCGTCGCGCCATTCGCCAGCGGGCCATAGATGATATAGCTGTGGCCCGTCACCCAGCCGACATCCGCCGTGCACCAGAAGATGTCACCGTCGTGATAGTCGAAGGTGTATTGATGCGTCATCGCGGCATAGACCATGTAGCCGCCGGTCGTGTGCACCACGCCCTTGGGCTTGCCCGTCGACCCCGAGGTATAGAGGATGAACAGCGGATCCTCGGCCCCCATCGGGCGGGGCGGGCAGTCCGGGCTGACATGCTTCATCTGTTCCTTGACGTCGACATCGCGGCCTTCGATCCAGGTCGTCTGGTCGCCCGTATGCTTGACGACCAGGCAGCGCACCTTGTCGGAACAGTGCAGCAGCGCCGCGTCGGTGTTCGATTTCAGGTTCGTGCGACGCCCGCCACGCGGGGCGGTATCGGCGGTGATGACGATCTTGGCGCCGCAATCGTTCACGCGGTTCGCCAGCGCATCGGGCGAGAACCCGGCGAAGACGATCGAATGGATCGCCCCGATCCGTGCGCAGGCCAGCATCGCATAGGCGGCCTCGGGGATCATCGGCAGATAGATGATGACCCGGTCGCCCCGCATGATCCCCTGGCTGAGAAGGACGTTCGCGAAGCGGTTCACGTTCTCGGACAGCTGGGCATAGGTGATGTGCTGCGCCGGATCCTTGGGATCGTCGGGTTCCCAGATGATCGCGGTCTGGTCCGCGCGTGCGGGCAGATGGCGGTCGACGCAGTTCACGCTGGCATTCAGCACGCCATCCTCGAACCACTTGATATCGACCTGCCCGAAGGTGAAGTCGGTGTTCTTCACCTTGGTGAAGGGCGTCATCCAGTCGAGGCGCCTGCCCTCGCGCGCCCAGAACCCCTCAGGGTCCGAAACCGATTCGTCATAGAGCCGCGCATAATCCTGCGGGCCTGCATGGGCGTTGTCGAAACCCTGCGGAATCGGATGTTTCTGGATCTGTTCGGCCGTCATGTGTTCCCCTCCTCGTGGGGGCGGAACCCGGTGCTGCAGCGACGCAAGGTTCCGACCCGCCTTCCGGGGATATGTTAAACACATGGACAGCGATGCGTTAAGTCATTTTTTCAAAAGGATTTTTCTGTAAACAAATTGACCGAAAAGACGTCCGACAAGTAAACCCTTCACAACAGAAAGGGCCGCGACATGCGCGGCCCCACCTTGCATGCGCCCTTACTGCGGGCGGTCCATCCGGGCATAGACGCTGACGCTGCCGCGTGTCGGCTGGGACCATTGCAGCCGCAACTGGCGCTTGCTGCCGCCCTGCTCGGCCTGAACATAGGGGGTCGCGTCGATCCGCTGCCCCGAGCCGTTGAACATCGCGCTTTCGTTCACGACCGACAGGACGGACTTGGCCCAGCCCTGGAACGGCAGCCCTTGGATCACCGGCAGCGTCCACGTGCTTGCCGCGCTGTTCTGGCTGTACTGGACCATCAGCGGGTTGGCGACATAGGTGCTGATCCCGTTGAAGGTGTTGGCCTCGAACTGCAGGTTCCGCATCCGGTTGTAATCCAGATCCGCGATCGAGGTATCCACCCGGTCGATCCGGTCCACGTCGCCGTAAAGCGCCTTGAAAACGTTGCCGACGACCATCAGCCCCTGGATGAAATGCCCCGTGCCATAGGGCTTCACCGTGATCCAGGTGAACCAGGACGCCGTGTCGGAACAAAGGAACGTGTTCCCCGTCACCGTCAGCCCGCCGAAGCTGTATTCGTTGCCGCGGAAATCGGGCGTGGCGCTGTGCTCGTTCGTCCACTCGATCGAGGCGTTGTCGACATAATTGTCGGAAACGGTCGTCTGGATGTTCGTCAGCGTCAGCACCAGCCCGGCATTGCGCAGCCCCTGCCCCGAACCGTCCCCCTGGAACCAGTGATTGTTCGAGATCATGTGGCCGCCGCCATTCGCGACCATGAAATGCGCGAAACGCACAAAGCGGTTGCCGCGGATCTTCACGTCGTTCGCGTTCACGTTGATGCCGATGGTGCTGCGCTGCGCGACCGGCAGGTCCAGGTCCGAGGACAGGAACTCGCACCCGTCCACCTGCATACCCTGGCACGCCCGCCCGACCGAGGTGATCGCACGGTCGCGGGGCTTGGTGAAGTGGCAGTCGCGGAACTGGATCAGCTCGCCCTTGGCGGGCAGCATGACGGCGCTTGCGACCCCGTCGCAGGCAAAGTCGATATTGCTCAGTTGCAGCTTGCTGATCTCGGTGCCGGTGAAATCCAGAAGATAGCGATAGCGCTCGAAGCTGTAGTTCCGCGTCCCCGCCCCGCCATGGAGCGGCTGCGACAGGGTCAGCGTCTTCTGCGCGATGTTGCGGCCCGCGACATAGACCTCTCGGCCGACGCCGTTGCCGATGACGCGGCTGCCGATCTCGATCGCGGCGACATTGCCGACATTGCTCAGGATCAGCGGTTTCGACGGATCATAGGTGCCGCTGCTGGTCCAGCTGCCCTTGTTCCACGCGGCCCCCGGCTTGGCCAGGATCGAGCCGTTCTGGATCACGCGGCGGTTGGCGAAACCGCCCAGACCCGGCGCGATCTCGTCGACCATGATCGGTTCGTCCAGGTCCACGCGACGACCGCACAGGTCCAGCGCGACATGATCGGTATATCCCAGCAGCGCCTGGATCGCCTTCTTCAGGCCAAGCGTCTCGTCGCCGAACGCCTTGGCATAGGTGGGGAAATCGAAACTTTGCATGAAGGCCACGCGGGTGGCGGTGGGCGTGGTGATGCGCCCCTTGAAGCGGATCGGGCTGTCGATGGACATGTCGCCCGAGATCAGGAAGTTCCCCTCGGGGACCACGACCTGCCCGCCATTGGCGGCGCGGTCGGCGGCGATGAAGGCCGCGCGGTCGTTCGTGACACCGTCGCCGCGGGCACCGAAATCGCGGACATCCACCCAGTCCAGCAGCGACGGCACGAAGGCGGCGGTCACATCCTCGATCCGCAGGGATTCGATGCGGAAGGCACCCCCATTGGATCCGACCAGATCGATCCCGAAATGACCGAAGCTGGGCGCGGTGCCCCAGCTCATGTCCACGCCCGACCGCGCGCCGACGCCGATGATCGCGCTGACCTCGATGATGTCGCCATAGGCGGTCATGGGGACGGCCGGGCCGACCTCGACCAGGCCGGACACGTGGTTGCGGGCGGCATTGCCGGCCCAGGCCCCGATCCGCGCCGAGGCCAGCGCACCGGCCACCGCCTTGACCCGCGCCGAGACGCGCAGATAGACGCCGGGGATCATCGGCGTCTCTCCCATGAAGCGGATGCTGGTCGTACCCTGCTGCTTGACGATTTCCAGGCAGGCGCCGAAATCCTGGTCCGCGGGGATCAGCGCGGCATTGGCCGCATTGGCCCAGGTCGCGCTGCCGGACGTGCCGTTGGTCTGCGACCACGCATTCAGCCCGGCCCGGAAGGCGGGCGGCATCAGCAAGAGCCCGTTGGTGACGGCAATGTTCATAAGGCTATCCCCCGTGATCGTCATGACCGCCGGACGAAACCGCCCGGCGCTGTGACGAAAGGAGATAGTTCACAAAAGGTTAACGCCCGCTGAACCCGGCGGGCGTTGCAACGCGCCCCGCCGCAACGGGGCGCATGCCTTGGCGGCTCAGCCGACCAGTTCGCCCGCAAGCGCGCGTTCGATCAGCGCACGGGTCTCGTCGATACCATAAAGCGCGATGAAACCGCCGAAGCGCGGGCCCTGATCCGCACCCAGCAGGACCTGGTACAGCGCGGCGAACCAGTCGCGCAGCGGCTCGAAGCCGTGTTCCTTGCCGACGGCGAAGACCATCGACTGCAGCACCTCGGGATCGGCGGGCTGGTCCCATGCGGCCAGGCGACCGGCAAGATCCTCCATCGCGCGGCGCTCGACCTCGGTCGGTTCGCGGAAGGTGCGGGTCGGCGCGACGAAGTCGTTGAAGTAGCGCACGGCAAAGCCCGCGGCCTGGTCCAGCCCCGGATGCGTTTCCGGGCTGGCCTCGGGGGCATAGCGCTGCATGAAGCCCCACAGCCCGTCCTTGCCCGCCGAACCCGCGACGGATGCAAGGTTCAGCAGCATCTGGAAGGGCACGACCATGTCGGATGCCGGAACCTTGCCGCCATGGATGTGGAAGACCGGGTTTGCGGCCTGCTGTTCCGGCGTCTGATCGGGGAAGGCGCGCAGCTGCTGGTGGTATTCGTCCACCGCCTTCGGGATCACGTCGAAATGCATCCGCTTGGCCGTCTTGGGCTTCTGGTACATGAAGTACGACAGGCTCTCGGTCGAGGCATAGGTCAGCCATTCGTCGATCGACAGCCCGTTGCCCTTCGACTTGCTGATCTTCTGGCCGTGCTGGTCCAGGAACAGCTCGTAGGTGAAATGCTCGGGCTTCCTGCCGCCCAGGATCTCGCAGATGCGGTCATAGATCGGCGTGTTGGTGCTGTGATCCTTGCCGTACATCTCGAAATCGACATCAAGCGCGGCCCAACGGGCGCCGAAATCGGGCTTCCACTGCAGCTTCACCTGGCCGCCGGTGACGGGAAGGGTGATCTCCTCGCCATCCTCGTCGAAGGTGATGGTGCCGGCCTTGGCGTCGACATGCTTGATCGGCACGTACAGCACGCGGCCCGTCTTGGGGCTGATCGGCAGGAAGCAGCTGTAGCTCTGCTGGCGTTCCTCGCGCAGGCTCTTCAGCATGACTTCCATGATCTGGTCGTATTTCTCGGCGGCGCGCAGCAGCGTCGCGTCGAAATGCCCGGCCTTGTAGTATTCGGTCGCGCTGATGAACTCGTACTCGAACCCGAAGGTGTCGAGGAAGCGGCGCAGCATCGCGTTGTTGTGGTGGCCGAAGCTCTCGTACTCGCCGAAGGGATCGGGAACCGAGGTCAGCGGCTTCTGCAGATGCTCGCGCAGCATCTCGGTCTGGGGGACGTTGTCGGGGACCTTGCGCATCCCGTCCATGTCGTCCGAGAAGCAGATGAGACGCGTGGGAATGTCGCTGATGATCTCGAACGCGCGACGGATCATCGTCGTGCGCGCGACCTCGCCGAAGGTGCCGATATGGGGCAGACCCGAGGGGCCATAGCCCGTCTCGAACAGGACATAGCCCTTCTCGGGCGGTGCCTTCTCGTAGCGTTTGAGGACCCGGCGCGCCTCTTCGAACGGCCAGGCCTTCGACTGCATTGCGGCGTCGCGCAGGGTGCTCATCTCATCTCTCCTATGAATGCTCGGACCGCTTATTGAAAGGCGCAGGCATCGTCAATAATCTGATGAGGAACCAAGGAGAAACCGATGACTTCCGAGCTGCCGTCCCTGTCGCCCTGCGACGCCCTTGTCGCCGTGATGGTGGCCGTTTCCGCCTCTGACAGCAACATCCGCACATCCGAGCTGGTAGCGATCCAGCGCATGGTCGACCACGCGCCGGTCTTTGCCGATTACGACGACCAGCGCATCCGCGCCGTCAGCCAGACGGTGATGACCCTGTTCGAGGAAGAGGATGGGCTGGACGCCCTGTTCGGCCTGCTGCGCGATGCGCTGCCCGAACGTCTGTACGAGACCGCCTACGCCCTGGCCTGCGACGTGGGCGCGGCGGACGGCCGCCTGTACGACGGAGAGATCCGCATGCTGGCCGAGATCCGCGAGGAGCTGGACATCAGCCGCCTGCACGCCGCCGCGATCGAGCTGTCGGCGCGGGTGCGCCACATGACGCTTCAGGACTGAAGCGTCGCGTCGAAGGCGGCGATCACATCGCGTTGCAGCGATTTCGCCGCCCTCGTCCATGTGCTGACGCCTGCGGGCAGTTCGGCCCCCACCGAGGCATCGCGCCGCGCGGGATCCGCGCAGAAGATGGCAAAGACGCCCTGCTGCCCGCCCCGCGTCGTGACATATCCCGCAAGGTTCGACACGAAGTTCAGCGTGCCCGTCTTGGCCCGCACCTCGTGGGTCTGCGCGGGATCGGCGCCCAGTTCCTCGGACAGGGGGTTCCGCTTCAGGACCGATGGCAGGTCCAGGTCGCGCCCCGGCCCCGCAAGGATCCGCGCCATGCCGAAGGCGCTGATCCGGCTGCCGGATGACAGCCCGGAATGGTCGGACAGCCGCATCCCCTGCCCCGCATCCCCCAGCCATTCCTGCATCGCAGCCCCCGACGACCCAAGGTCCGCACGCCCGCTTGCGTGCAGGCCCAGCACCTCGGCGGTCAGGTTGGTCGAGAATTTCAGCATGTCGCGCACCAGTTCCAGCACGGGCGGGCTGTCATGTCCTGCCAGCTCCGGTCCCTGCGGTGCGCGGGTGGCGATCTCGGGGGTGGGCAGGACCAGACCGCGTGCGCGACACAGGGTCTGGAACACATCGGCGGCATAGAGTTCGGGCAGGCGGACAGGCAGCCACCTGCTGCCCGCGCGCCGGATCGCCCCGCGCGACACCGTCCAGTGTTCCCGGTCCTCGTCCGCGCGATAGCCGAACAGCGCCGCCTGATCCGTCGCCGCCGCAGTCACGGTATAGGCCCGCGGCGATTCCCGCGATGCACGTGCCTGAAGCTGCATGCCTGCCCCGCCCGAGCCCCAGCCCAGATGCACCCGGTTGAAGTTCAGCACCATCCCCGAGATCGAGGGGTTGTAGGCCAGGTGCGGCGACTGCTCGGGGGTGATCTGCGGCAGTTGCGGCAATGCCCCGCCCCAGACCGCGAAACGTGCGGGCGTCGTCACGCCGGACGCGACCAGCGCGTCGGCAAGGGCTGCAAGATCGTCGGTGCTCAGCACGGGATCGCCGCCTCCGACCAGCACAAGCGCATCGCCATCGCGCAGGATCTGCGTGCGGAAGCGGTGGGCTGGTCCCAGCCGGTCCAGCGCAAAGGCAGCGGTGATCGCCTTCATCGTGCTGGCAGGCGCCATGCGCCGCGCAGCCAGCCCCAGGGACAGCGCTTCGCCGCGCGCATCCAGCAGCGCATGGCCCACCTCGCCCGCCAGACCGGCAGCGGCCACGACCCGTCCAGCGTCGATGGCGGGTCTGAGCGGCGGACTCATGGCAAGCGGATCGGCAAGCGCAAGCCCGGGTGCGGCCCCGAAGGCGATCCCCGCGCGAAGAAAGCTGCGGCGTGAAAGGCTCATCGTATGGCCCTGATGCTGGAGGAGGAGAGAGGCGACATCGGCAGGTTCAGGAAGACCCATGCCGGCGCGGAACTGCCGGGCAGCATGCGTGCCGCGCCCTCGGGCAGTCGATGGGGGCGCAGGATCTGCGCCGCGCGTGCGTTGCGGGCCGCAAGCCGGGTGCCGGGACGCGCAAGGACCGCGAAGGGCATGCAGCCCGCGATCTGCTGCCAGCGATCCCAACGGTCGAACTGCAGGAGGTTGTCCGAACCCATCAGCCAGACGAAATCGACGCCGGGATAGGACGCTCGCAATCCCGCCAGCGTGTCGGCGGTCATGCGCGTTCCCATGCGCGCCTCGATATCCGTGACAACGATGCGCGGATCGCGCGCCAATGCGCGCGCCTGCGCGATGCGTTCGGGCATCGGCGCGGGGCCGTGGGACTTGAGGGGGTTTCCGGGCGAGACGAGCCACCAGACGCGATCCAACCCAAGCCGCGCGATCGCGGTGCAGGTGATCTGGAGATGGCCGTCATGCGGCGGATCGAAGGAACCACCAAGGATCCCGATCCGCTGTCCGGCCATAGCTATGGGAAGTCCATGCCTCATGCCGGTGCAATAGCCGACGCGGCCCGCCTTGCCAACGGGCCGCGCCGAGACGCGTCACTTCACGGTGATGCGCCCGTCGGTATAGGGTTCGTAGCCGCCATCGACGGCGCCCAGGTATTCGGCCACGACCTCGGCCAGATCCGGCCCGAAATCATAGGCGTTCTGCCCGTTCTGCGCGAAGATGGAATAGCCGTCGCCACCACCACGCATGTAGTTGTTGGTGGTCACGCCATAGGTCGCGGCGGGGTCGATCGCGACCCATTCCTCGCCATTCTCGACCATCACGTCGCTGATGCGGGCGCCTGCCTCGGCAGCCGGATCGACGGTGTATTTCAGACCCGCGACCTGCGCGAAGCGGCCGGCCTGTTCCTCGTACTGGCTGGCACCGTTTTCCAGCGCGGCGACGATATCGGCACCGGTCAGCTGGAAGGTGGCCAGCGTGTTCTGGAACGGCAGGACGGTATAGACCTCGCCCATCGTCACCTCGCCCTCGTCGATCGAGGCGCGAAGCCCGCCGCCGTTCTGGATCGCGATGGTCACGCCCTGGTCGGCCACGCGGGCCAGCATGGCATCCGCGACAAGGTTGCCCATCGCGCATTCCTGCTGACGGCACACTTCGCGTGCGCCTTCGATGGTGGCGGCGGACTGGGCCACGACCTTGCTGCGCAGTTCGGCGATCGGCTCGGCCATCTCGGCCACGCGGGCGGCGATGGCCTCGTCCTCGGGAACCGAGGCATCAAGAAGGATCGGCTGGCCTTCGACCGCCGTGACCTTGCCCTCGTCGTCGAAGGTCAGCTTCAGATGCCCGACATACTTGCTGTAGGCATAGGCCTGCGCGACGGGCACCTGCACGCCGTCCACCCCGCCGACCATGGTGGGATAGGCACCCTCGGCACCTTCCATCTGGCCCAGCAGCGTGTGCGAATGGCCGCCGATGACCGCGTCGATGCCCGGCACCTCTGCTGCGAAGACCTGATCGCGAAGATAGCCCACATGGGTCAGCGCGATGATCTTGTCGACGCCTTCGGCCTCCAGCGCCTCGGCGGCGGCGGTCAGGGCTTCGATATCGTCCTGGAAGATGACGTCGGGACCGGGGGACGAGGTTTCGGGCGTATCGGTCGCCAGCGCCGAGATGATGCCGATCTTCTGGTCGCCCTTCTCGATCACCACCTGCTTGACGACCTTGTCCTTCAGGTCCGACTGCGACAGGTCCAGGTTGCTGGACAGGACCGGGAACTCGACCCCGTCGGCCAGCATTGCCAGCCCTTCAGGTCCGTCGTCGAATTCGTGGTTGCCCACCGCCATCGCGTCATAGCCGATGGCGTTCATGAACTCGACGACCTCCTCGCCCTTGTAGGTCGTGTAGAACATCGAGCCCTGGTACTGGTCGCCCGCGTCCAGCACGATCACCGGCTCGCCGTCGGCCTCGATCTGCTGGCGCAGTTCGGCGATCTTCGAAGCGATGCGCGCGACGCCGCCAAAGCATTCGTTCGCGGCCTTCGTCTCCTCGTCGCAGGTGCTGTCGTACTTGTTGACCGGCTCGATCCGGCTGTGAACATCGTTGGTGTGCAGGATATGCAGCACGCTGTCGGCATGTGCGGCCCCCGACATCAACGCAATCGCAGAGGTCGCGGCGAACAGGCTTCTGATCATGGGTGATTCCTTCCAATCCCTGACGGTCGGCGTCGAAAGATTGGCCCGCCCGCAGGCACAGGTCAAACGGAAGCTGACTTCGCGCTTGACCGGCGACGCCACGGCACGGCAAATGCCCGCATGCTGATCTACAAGGTATTCCGCGCGGCCGAATGGGCCGACATGCAGCAGCGGGGCGAAACGCCCGGCGCGCCCGTCGATCTTGCCGACGGTTACATTCACCTTTCGACGGCCGCGCAGCTGCCGGGAACGCTTGCGAAGCATTTCGCGAACGAAACCGGCCTGACGCTTCTGGCCTGCGAAAGCGACGACATGGAACGGGACATCAGGTGGGAGGAATCGCGCGGCGGCGCGCTGTTCCCGCATCTCTACCGGAACCTGCGCATGTCGGACGTGATCTGGTCGCGCGAGATCGCGCTGACAGATGGCGTCCACATCACGGGGGTCGAGGAATGAGCATCATTGAGAAGCTGGGCCTTGCCGCGCTGCACCGGATGGACCCCGAGCGCGCGCACGACCTGTCGATCCGTGCCTTGCAGACGGGGCTAGTGCCGCCGGCGGGCGCGCCGGTAACCAGTCCACGCCTGCAGACGCGGCTGGCGGGGCTGGATCTGCCGAACCCGATCGGGCTTGCCGCCGGATACGACAAGAACGGCAAGGTCATCGCCCCCCTGATGAAATCCGGCTTCGGGTTCGTCGAGATCGGCGCGGCGACCCCGCGACCGCAGCCCGGCAACCCCAAGCCGCGCCTGTTCCGTCTGTCGCAGGACAAGGCCATCATCAACCGCTTCGGCTTCAACAACGAAGGTGCGGATGCCGTGGTGGGGCGGATGCAGGCGCGCCCGCGCGGCATTCCCGTCGGGCTGAACCTGGGGGCGAACAAGGACAGCCAGGACCGCGCCGACGATTACGCACAGGTTCTGGCCGCCGCAGCGGATACGGCGGATTTCGTCACGGTCAACGTGTCCTCGCCGAATACCGAGAAGCTGCGCGACCTTCAGGGCGCCGACGCCCTGTCCGCCCTTCTGCGGCACGTGATCGGAACGCGGGACGCCACGAATGCCGCGCTGCCGGTATTCCTCAAGATCGCGCCCGACCTGTCGGATGCCGAGATCGCGCAGATCGCGGGTGTCGCGCTTGATTGCGGGGTGAACGCCATCATCGCGACCAACACGACCCTGTCGCGCGATGGACTGACCAGCGCGGATGCCGGTCAAGCGGGCGGCCTGTCCGGGCAGCCCCTGTTCGAACGCTCGACCCGCGTGCTGGCACGGCTGTGGCAGGAAACCGAGGGCAAGGTGCCGCTGATCGGCGTCGGCGGCATCTCCTCGCCCGAGGATGTGTGGCAGAAGCTGCGCGCCGGGGCCACGGCGGTTCAGGTCTATTCCGCGCTTGTCTATCAGGGGATGTCGCTGGCACCGCGCCTTGCGCAGGCGCTGGATCAACGCCTGATGGCCGAGGGCATGACCCTGGAACAGCTGACCGGAAGCGGCGCGGCCGACTGGGCCTAGTCGCCTCCGCCCAGCAGGTGGTTCATGCTGTGGGACGGCTCGGGGCAACCCGCGTCGCCCACGATCTGCGCGGGAACGCCCGCGACCGTCTTACAGGGCGGAACCTCGCGGACGACGACCGAGCCGGCGGCGATGCGCGAATGGTGACCCACCTCGATATTGCCGAGGACCTTGGCACCCGCGCCGATCAACACACCCTGCCCGATCTTCGGATGGCGGTCGCCATCCTCCTTGCCCGTCCCGCCAAGCGTCACCGAGTGCAGCATCGACACGTCGTTGCCCACGACGGCGGTTTCGCCGATGACGATGGAATGCGCGTGATCGATCATCACCCCGGTCCCGATGCGCGCCGCCGGATGGATATCCACCCCGAAGCATTCCGAGCAGCGCATCTGCACGAAATACGCCATGTCGCGACGGCCTTGGTTCCACAGCCAATGCGCCATGCGATACGCCTGCAGCGCCTGGAAGCCCTTGAAGAACAGGATCGGCTGCAGCAGCCGATGCGTTGCCGGATCGCGGTCATAGACGGCCATCAGGTCCGCCCGCGCCGCATCGCCCAGTTCCTCGGATGCAGCATAGGCTTGGTCGGCGATCTCGCGCAGGATCTGCTCGCTCATCTCGCCCGAGGCCAGCTTCAGCGAAAACCGATAGGCCAGAGCCCCCTCGAGGCTCTGGTGATGCAGCAGCCCCGCATGGATCAGCGCACCCAGCAGCGGCTCGTTGGCGACGGCGGCACGGGCCTCGTCGCAAAGCTGCGTCCAGATGGCATCTCGGTCGAGGCTCAGCGGTGTCTTGTTCGCGTGCTGCATGTTCATCCTGGGGCCCACCCGGTTCCTTCTTGCCATCGGTCATAGACCAAGTGGGTACCGGGTGGAACCCGGGCAAGCCCTTGAGAGATCAGGAAGGCAGGCGCAGTTCCAGCCAATGGACCGCGACATGCACGCGCCCCGATGCGAACTGCCCGCCATTGGCCGTCAGGATCAGCGGTTCGGCCTGCCAATAGGTCATGGGCGTCCCCAGCATTCCGCGCGCCCAGGATCCCTGCCCCTTGCCAAGCCCGTTCCCGAAGCGGTCCGTGCCGTCGCTCGTGCCCAGACGCCAGTTGGCAAGGGTGCCGGTGATCGCCTCGGTTACGCGGGCCGTGGCACCGATCACCATCGCATGGGCGGGGATGACCACGGTGCTGACGACGGTGCCTGAAGCGGTCAGCAGGACCTCTCCCTCGGCGATGCCGGCGATCATGCCGGAACCGGACGCGCCCATCGTCATCGCTCCGACGGCCCATTCGGAACCGTCATGGACCGCCTCGGCGCCCCGGTCCCGCACGAAGCCGCGCATGCCGATACGGGGGGCCACAAAGACCCACCCCCCGTTCGCGCCGATGGCAACCATGCCGGCCTGCCCCGACCACGCACCCTGCGCCCCGTCGGGAACGCTCCAGCACTGTCCGTCCAGCACCGTCGCGGGCGGCGTCGCGACCGAAACGCTCTCAAGCACCAGGTTCACCAGCCCATCGAGGCGCATCAGCGCCTTGTTCACGGTTACATGCTTCTGCGCCCGCGCAGGCAGCAGCAGCGACATGCCAAGGCCGCCGTTTCATTCGAGATCTCTTCCTGCTAAGGGGCCGTATCCGTAGGTGTTTGATCGCACGGTTTGATAGTGTGATCCTTTCTCAAGCTTGGAAAAGCGTTATGGGACGATTTCGTCATGGGGGCGCCACAACCACGCACGCCGTCATAGCAGCAGTAATGAGGGCGGCCCGCCACCGGTCAGAGGGCCTTCCCGAATGATCGCAAGCTTCGCTTGCGACGTTGAGCCGCGAGCTGGGAGCTGGGAGCTGGGAGCTGGGGATCAATCCCACTACGGTCGCGAAGTGGCGCAAACGGTAGACGGTCGATTATCGTAAGACCGGTCCAACGGGGCCTCGTTCGACGGTCCTCCCCGAGGCCGAGGAGGCGGCCATCGTCGCGTTTTGGCGCCACACGTTGTTGTCGTTTTATGGCACTGCGCTTGCCTATATGCCCTCCATCCCGTACCTGACACGCTCAGCATCGCACCGGTATCTACAGAGGCATGGCATCTCACGCCTGCCGAACATCGAGGGCGACAAACCGAGGAGGTCGAAGTTCAAACGCTACCCGAACGGCCCTCGACCTTGTCCTCAGACCAGGTATGGATGCCCCCTTGACAAGAGCTTTGTTTGATCTTGCATCTGGTCGGTCGCGGCCATTTGTACGGCGTCTAGGGTCAGGACCCATTAATCGGGTTGCGACCACCTTGCCGGCGTGATTCACGCTCCCGAACTGATGGGGGCATGAT
>NZ_CAMZMW010000021.1:0-54070 GCF_947311865.1 Paracoccus sp. PARArs4
GGGGGGGGCGGGGGGGGTGGGGGGGGGGGGGGCGCTCGGCGCGGCGGGGGCGCGGGCCGCCACGGCGTCGGCCTCGATGGCCGACACCGTGGCGATCCCCCCGATCAACTGTCGGGGCGCACCTTGGCGGCGGTTCCCCCGGCGAAGGCCGCCAGCCGCTCGCGCGCGGCGTCCTGCGTGTTCACCACCCCCGCGACGACCGCCTCGGCATAGGCCGCATCCAGCGCGCTCATGTTCTGCATGTGGCTGATGGCGGAACAGATGGCGAAGTTCGACAGGGCCGGGTTCTGCGCCGCCCGTTCCGCCAGCTCGCGCGCCTTCGTCTCGGGGTCCTCGACCAGGTATTGGCACAGCCCGACCGAAACGGCCTCGTCGCCTGCATAGAGCCTGCCCGTCAGCATCATGTCGATCATCCGCGCCTTGCCGATCAGGTCCGCGACGCGGATCGTCGCGCCGCCCCCGGTGAACAGGCCGCGCTGTCCCTCGGGCAGCCCGAAATAGCAATCGGGCCCCGCGACGCGGATATGCGCCGCCGATGCCAGTTCCAGCCCGCCGCCGACGACCGCGCCCTTCAACGCCGCGATGACCGGCACCCCGCCATATTCCATCTTGTTGAACGCCTCGTGCCAGCGCATGCAGACGCGCATGAAATCCGCGGCCGAGCGTTCCTCGCGGTGGTGTTCGACCAGGTCCAGGCCTGCGCAGAAATGCGGCCCCTCGGCGCGCAGGATCGCGGCGCGGATGCCCTCGTGGGGCAGGGCCGCGAAGATGTCGACCAGTTCCTCGATGGTGGCGATGTCCAGCGCGTTGCGCTTGGCCGGGCGGTTCAGCGTCACCGTGGCGATGCCCATGTCGTCCACGTCCAGCGCGATGTTGCGCAGTTCCAGATCCGCAAGCTTGCGCATCCCGTTCCTCCTCTTCCCTCGTGCGGAAGGCTTAGCTGCCGATGAGGGACATGACCAGCGGGATGGTCGCGATGCCGAACGCGGTCGAGATCAGGATCGCCGCCGATGTCCGCTGTTCGGCCAGCCCGAAATGCTGCGCCAGGATATAGACGTTTCCCGCCACCGGCAGGGCGGCTGCGGCGACCATCACGCCCGCCGCGAAGGGATCCACCCCGAAGGCGCGCGCCGCGATCCACACCGCCAGCGGGTGCAGCACCAGCTTGGCAGCACCCAGCCAGCCCGACACCGCGACCCTGCCCAGCCGCAGCCCCGCAAGGCTGGCGCCGATGGCGAACAGCGCACCCGGCGTCGCGGCGGCGCCCAGGATCGACAGGAACTCGTCCAGCGGGCGCGGCATCGGCAGGTCCGCCCCCGCCCAGGCCAGCCCCGCCGCCATCGACAGGATCATGGGGTTGGACGCGATGCCGCGCGCTATGGGGCGCAGCGTGCGCAGCCTGATCCCTCCGCTGCGCGAGGCATGCACGATCAGCGTGATCAGGGTCGAGAAGACGATGGTGTCGATGGTCAGCACCATCAGCACCGGCCCGACCGCGGCCTCGCCCAGCAGCACGACCAGCATCGGCACGCCCAGAAAGCCGGTATTCCCGATCATGCAGCATTGCGCCTCCATAGCGGCCTCGGGGGTCGACAGGCCGCGCCAGCGCGCGACGGACATGCCCACCGCCCAGACGGCCAGCGATCCCAGCAGATAGGCCGCCGCGAAGCGCGGATCGAAGATCGCGCCCAGGTCCAGCCCCGCGGCAAAGCGGAACAGCATGGCCGACAGGGCGAACCAGAAGACGAAGCGGGTCAGCCATGCGGCACCCTCGGGCGGGAAGAAGCGGATGCGCGATGCCAGCCAGCCAAGGCCGATCAGCCCGAAGAAGGGCAGCGTCTTCAGAAAGACCTCGAACATTGGACCCCCCGGTCGGGCCGGGGGTCAGCCCTGTCCGATCAGCACCCCCACCGCCAGCACCAGACCACCGCCCAGCACGACTTGCAAGGTGGCCCGCCAGAAGGGCGTGGCCATCCAGCGGCTCTGGATCCAGGCGATGGCCCACAGCTCGATCGCGACGAACAGGATCGCGATGGTCGTGGCCAGCGTGAAATCCGGGATCAGATAGGGCAGCGCATGGCCCAGGCCCCCCACCATCGTCATCACCCCCGAGGCGATGCCGCGCTTGATGGGCGATCCGCGCCCCGAGATGACGCCGTCGTCGGATGCGGCCTCGGTGAAGCCCATGCTGATCCCCGCGCCGACGCTGGCGGCCAGGCCGACCAGGAATGTCGTCCAGGGGTCCTGCGTCGCGAAGGCGGTCGCGAAGATCGGCGCCAGGGTCGAGACGCTGCCATCCATCAGTCCCGCCAGCCCCGGCTGGATCCAGGTCAGGACGAAGTTGCGATGGGCGACGGCGTCCTCCTCGGCGCGGGCCTCGGGGGTCAGGTGGGTCTCGGACAGCTCGCCCGCGCGATCCTCGTGCCCGCGTTCGGCGGCGGCCAGGTCGCCCAGCAGCTTGCGGGTCGTGGCGTCCTGGCAGCGCTGCGCGGCATGGGCATAGAATTCGGCCGCATCGCGTTCCATGCCCGCCGCCTCGGCGCGGATCGCCTCCAGCGACAGGTTCTGCATCATCCATGCGGGCCTGCGCGACAGATAACCCGCGACATGCTCGCGCCGGATCACCGGGATCGCGTCGCCGAAGCGGTCGGTGAAGCGGTCGATCAGCAGGCGGCGATGCCCGTCCTCCTCGGCGGCCATGCCCTCGAACACGGCGGCGGTCGCGGGGAAATCGTCGCGCAGCTCGACCGCCCAGTTGCGATAGATGCGGGCGTCGTCCTCCTCGGAGGCGATGGCAAGCGCCAGGATCTCTCGCTCCGACAGGTCGGACAGGCGTTTGCGGCTGGACAGGAAGGGCAGGGTCATGGCGCGGCCTTGGCAGGGTTGCGGACCGACCGTGCGACGGTGAACTCGGTCACGCCGCCGGGCAGGTCCCGTTGCGCGATCATGGCATGACCGGCCTCGTGGCAGAAATGCGGCAGATCGACCAAGGCCATGCGGTCGGTCGTGCGGATGCGGACCATCGCGCCAGGATCGGCAGTCTCCAGCGCCTTGCGCAGGCGCAGGACGGGCAGGGGGCACAGCAGGTTGCGCGCATCCAGCGGCGGCACCAGCTGCGCCAGGGCCCAGGGACGGGCCTGCGCCGGTTCGATCCGCTGCGCCAGCTCGCCCGCGAATTCGGCGAAGGCATCGGCCTGCTGGCGGGGCACGTACAGGATGGCGGGCAGGTCGCGATCCATCGCATCCGCGATCAGGGCCACGAAGCCGCGGCCCGCGACCTCTTGCCGGGCGAATTTCGGCACGATCACCAGCTGCGCATCCGCCAGCCCCGGAAGCGCGGTCGCCGCCGCCTGTTCCAGCGCGCCGGGATCCAGCCGGCAGCCCTGCGCCCCCGGCCCGAGCGATTGCGAGATGCGAAACCGCGGCGCGTCCAGCCCGAGCGCCTCGACCTCCATGTCGCAGGGGCGGTCCGGCCCAAGATCGTGGTTGTGCTGCACCGCGCCGCCCAGCCGGGCGCCCATGCGCTGCAGGTCGCGTGCCAGGTCGACCAGCAGCCGGTCGGCCATGCCGGGTGCGTCCCCGGCGGCAGAGGTGAACCAGGCCAGCATTCGATCATCCCCCATGATGCAGCGGCCCCAAGCCTTATCCGATCGCGCGGCGCTTGGCGACATTGCGCGACGGCATGTGACGGGACGGCTTTTCGTCGCCGTTCCGCCCGCGTATGACTTGCGGCATGAGCATCGATACCGACGTGATCGCCCGCATCCGGGCCCTGTGTGACGGCGAGACCGACGAGGTCGCGCTGATGGCCACCATCGCCTGCGAACTGCACCATTCCGACGACCGCTTCGACTGGACCGGCTTCTACCGCGTGACGGGCCCCGAGCTGCTGAAGATTGGCCCCTACCAGGGCGGGCATGGCTGCCTGGTGATCCCCTTCGCCCGCGGCGTCTGCGGCGCCGCCGCGCGCGAGAAACGCACCCAGATCGTGGCCGATGTCGAGGCATTCCCCGGCCATATCGCCTGTTCCAGCAGCACGCGTTCGGAAATCGTGCTGCCGGTGATCGGGCGCGAGGGTCGCCTGATCGGCGTGTTGGACATCGACAGCGACCGGCCCGATGCATTCGACCAGACCGACGCCGATCGTCTGGAAGCCATCCTGGCCGAGGTCTTCGGCGACCTCTGATTTCCCGAAGCGGAGCGTGACATGATCTGGGACACCATCGCCAACATCCCCGCCAGCCAGCTGCTGCCCTTCATCCTGGGCGGGCTGGTCCTGAACTTCGCCCCCGGCCAGGACGTGTTCTTCGCCAGCGCCTGCGGCATCCAGGGCGGGCCGCGCGCGGGCGCCTGGGCGGGCTTCGGCGTGGGGCTGGGCGTGCTGATGCACGTGACGCTGGCGACGGTGGGCCTGGGCGCGGTCGTCGCCGCCCACCCCGAGGCGCTGCGCGCGATCAAGTATGCGGGCGCGGCCTATCTTCTGTGGCTGGCCTGGAAAAGCTGGAACGCAGGCGAGATCGACCCGAGCGCGCGCGGCAGCGTGCGCGTCTGGAACATCATCCGCCGCGGCTTCCTGTCGAACGCGCTGAACCCCAAGCCGGTGCTGTTCATGCTGGCCTTCCTGCCGCAGTTCACCAATGCCGCCTGGGGTCCGATCTGGCAGCAGATCCTGGGCCTGGGGCTGATCTTCGCCTTCACCGGCACGCTGGTCACCATCGGCTATGGCATCGTCGGCGGGGTTGCGGGGCAGGTCATCGGCAAGCGGCTGGGCCTGGTGAACCGGATCGCGGCGGTGATGTTCGCGGGGCTGGCCATCCGGCTGGTGGCCAAGTAATCCCCGGGCATGAGCGATTTCTGCTATGACCCGCCCCCCGGCGCCCCGCGCGTGATCCATGCCGATCACGAGGTGCTGGTGGTCGAGAAACCCTCGGGGCTGCTGTCCGTGCCGGGCCGGGGCGAGGATCGGGCGGATTGCCTGATCGCCCGCCTGCGCGAGGCCTTCCCGACCGTGCTGCTGGTCCACCGGCTGGATCTGGACACCTCGGGGGTGATGGTCTTTGGCCTGACGCCCCATGCGCAGCGCCACCTGTCCAAGCAGTTCGAGGAACGGCGCACCAAGAAGGTCTATGTCGCGCGCCTGCATGGACGGCTGGAGCCGCGCACGGGCCGGGTCGATCTGCCGCTGATCGTGGACTGGCCGAACAGGCCGCGCCAGAAGGTCGATCACGACGAGGGCCGTCCCGCCCAGACCGATTGGCGCGTGGTGCGCGCGGATGATGCGGAAACCCGCGTCCGGCTGATGCCCGTCACGGGCCGCAGCCACCAGCTGCGCGTGCACATGGCGGAAACGGGGCACGCGATCCTGGGCGATCCGCTCTATGCCACGGGCGAGGCGCGGGACCATCCGCGCCTGATGCTGCATGCCGAAAGCCTGCGTTTCGCCCATCCCGACGGGGGCGTGCAGCAAGGCTTCACCTCGCCCGCACCGTTCTAGCGGCCCATCGCGCGATCCAGGGAAAGACCGCCAGCATCGCCACGATGGCGATGATGCGGGGGCCGACGATGTCGCGCACGCGCTCGATCTCGGCGATCTGGGTGCCGGCGGCGACCAGGATGGCGCTGTTCGGTAGCACGCCCAATGCGGTGACGGCGGCATAGCCGCGCATCGTCATCCGCGACAGGCCCGACAGCAGGTTCAGCACGAAGAAGGGCAGCCCCGGCGTCAGTCGCAGGCTGAGAAGCGCCAGCAGCCCGTTCTCGGCCACGCGGGCATCCAGCCTGTCGGCCCGTGCGCCCATCAGCCGCCTGACAGGGCCGTTCAGCCAGTACCGGCCCAGGGCGAAGGTCAGCAGCGCCGCGATCATGGTGCCCGCCACCACCAGCGCCATCGCCAGCCAGAAGCCGAAGACCGCACCGCCGATCAGCGCCATCGGCACGATGACCGGCAGGGGCAGCGACGCGCCGATCCCCACGATCAGCACGAAGGACAGCAATGACAGGGCGGGGTTCGCATCGCGCCATGCCTCGGCGCGGATCAACAGGATGCGCAACTGGTCCAGATCTGCCTGCAGCGCCGACAGCGACGGCCACAGGGCGGGCGCCCCGGCGATGACGACCCCAAGGGCCAGCAGCACCAGGACGCCCTTGATGGCTGGGTTCACTCTTCGCCGTTCGGATACCAATTGGTAATCACCACTTCCGCGCCCGAGCCGCCAGCTTCGACCGCCTTCGCGAATGCGTCAAGGTCGCTGCCGCGGTGGTGATAGGGATAGACCACGCGCGGCGCGAAGGCGGTCACGGCCTCGGCCGCCTGTTCGACGGTCATGGTATAGGGC
Source organism: Paracoccus sp. PARArs4 (assembly GCF_947311865.1). Classification (NCBI taxonomy): domain Bacteria; kingdom Pseudomonadati; phylum Pseudomonadota; class Alphaproteobacteria; order Rhodobacterales; family Paracoccaceae; genus Paracoccus; species Paracoccus sp. PARArs4. Next base: position 6,336 of record NZ_CAMZMW010000021.1, read on the forward strand.
AGGTTCATCGGCAGGAACGCCACCTCGATATCGGTCAGGGCGCGCAGTTCCGGCGTGTCCTCGGTATCGCCCGCGATCAGGAAGCGTTTGTCGCCGATGGTCAGGATATAGCCGTTGTCGCGACCCTGCGGGTGGAACTTCAGCCGGTCCTCGGTGATGTTGTAGGCGGGGATGGCCTCGATCGGCAGGTCCAGCGCGGTGCCGGTATCGCCGTTGGCCATGACGGTGACGCGTTCGCGCATCGCCTGCGGAAGCATGTCGGCCACCGCGGGGTTGGTGATCATCGGCACCTCGGGCAGAGCGTCCAGCGTCGGCTGGTCATAGTGGTCGCCATGTTCGTGGGTGATCAGGATCAAGTCCGGCGCGGGCATGTCGGCATATGCCTCGGCGCCGCCGACCGGATCGACGAAGATCACTCCCGAGGGCGTTTCCCAGACCATGCTGGCGTGATCGACGGCATGGATCACCACGTCGCCGGCCCCGGTCGCGTGGGTGAAGGGTCCGGCCTCCTGTGCGGCGGCGAGGCGGGGCAGCAGGCCCGCCCCGAGCGAGGCGGCGGCGATCTGCAGGCTGTGGCGACGGGTCAGGCGCATGGGAACCTCGGGCTTGTGATTTATGATTGGGCAACCGCCCAACCCCGGCACCGCGCGCGGGGTTCCGCGCCTTGCCGCCCGACGATGTGTAACCTACTGCTTGTGACAGGATCACGGCAGGGGGAAGACAGATGACGCATCTTTGGGTCAGGGCCGAAAGCCGCCCGAACGAGGATCGGGTGGGCATCACCCCGGACGGCGTCCGCCGGCTGATCGCGCAGGGCTTCCGCGTCACGGTCGAGGACAGCGCCCGCCGCGTCATCGCGACCGAAGAATATCGCAAGGCGGGGGCCGCGATCGCCCCCGAGGGCAGCTGGCCCGACGCCCCCCGAAACGCCATCGTCTTCGGCCTGAAGGAGCTGCCCGAGGACGGCTCGGCCCTGGTCCATCGACACATCATGTTCGGCCATGCCTACAAGGGGCAGCCCGCGGGCAGGGTGCTGCTGGAGCGGTTCCGCAGGGGCGGCGGGCGGCTTCTGGACCTTGAATACCTGACGGATGGCGATGGCCGCAGGCTGGCGGCCTTCGGATACTGGGCGGGCTATGCCGGGGCGGCAGTGTCGCTGATGGCCTGGGTCGCGCAGATGCGCGGCGGGATCTGCGGACCGGTCCATGCATGGCCCGACAAGGACGCGCTGCAGGACGCGCTGCGGGCGCGGCTGGACGCGTCGGGCAGGCCGCGCCCCCGCGCCATCGTCATCGGCGCGAAGGGCCGCGTCGGCAGCGGTGCGCGCGACCTGCTGACCGCGATGGGCGTGGGCGTCACCGAATGGGACATGGCCGAGACCGCGCATGGCGGCCCCTTCCCCGAGGTGCTGGCGCATGACATCTTCGTCAACGCGATCCTGGCCCGTCCGGGCGCGCCGGTCTTCGTGCCCGCCGAGGCGACGGGCCCCGCCCGCGCGCTGCGCGTCATCGGCGACGTGGCCTGCGATCCCGACAGCGAATTCTCACCGATCAAGGTCTATGACCGGGCGACCGACTGGGACGCGCCGGTGCTGCGGGTGGCAGATAACCCGCCGCTGGACGTGATGGCCATCGACAACCTGCCCTCGATGCTGCCGCGCGAAAGCTCGGAGGATTACGCGGCGCAGCTGCTGCCCGTGCTGAAGGGGCTGGGCGATCTGCAGTCCGGGGCATGGGGCCGTGCCTCGCGGCTGTTCGACGAACATCTGGCGGGGGCGTGACGGGCCGCGCGGAACGTTTTCGCGGGCGACGGGTTCCCTTGGCAAGCATCCGACCGGAGGAGATACGATGCCCGTCCCCAGATCCGCGTCCCTGACACTTGCCGCCGCCAGCATGCTGGCCACCGCCGCCTGCGCGCAGGATTACTTCGACGCCGCGCCGAACGGGCGGGCCTATGACCAGTCGCCCGCCTTCGCGGCCCAGACCCGCGCTCCCGCGCTGCTGCAGGGACCGGAACTGCAGATGCAGGTCCTGGCCGAGGGGCTGGAACATCCCTGGGGGCTGGCCGGTCTGCCGGATGGCGGCTGGCTTGTCACCGAACGCCCGGGCCGGATGCGCATCGTGGGTGCGGATGGCAGCCTGTCGGCCCCGGTCGAGGGGCTGCCCCAAGTCGATGCCCGCGATCAGGGCGGGCTGCACGATGTCTCGGTCGCGGGGGATTTCGCACAGACGCGCCGCGTCTGGTGGACCTATGCCGAACCGCGCGAGGGCGGCAGGAACGCCACCGCCGTCGCCACGGGAATCCTGTCGGATGACGGTACCCGGATGGAGCAGGTCGAACGCATCTGGCAGCAGCAGCCTGCCTGGGCCTCGACCAAGCATTTCGGCGCGCGCATCGTCCATGACGGACAGGGGCACATCCTGGTGGGCCTGGGCGAACGCTCCGACCCCGAGCCGCGCCAGCTGGCGCAGGACCGGCAGACCACCCTGGGCAAGGTCGTCCGCATCCGCGCATCCGACGGCGCCCCCGCAGGGGCGGGTGTCGAGGGCTGGCTGCCCGAGATCTGGTCCATCGGGCACCGCAACATCCAGGGCGCGGCGATGGGCCCGGACGGGCGCGTGTGGATGTCCGAACACGGTCCCCGCGGCGGGGACGAGCTGAACCTGATCGAGCAGGCCGAGAATCACGGCTGGCCGCTGGCGACCTATGGCACCAACTACAACGGTGCGCAGATGGGGGCGACGCAGGTCGAGGGGACCGACCAGCCCGTCTATTACTGGGACCCGTCGCCCGCACTCAGCGGGATGGCGTTCTATGACGGCGCGATGTTCCCCGAATGGCAGGGGCAGGCGCTGCTGGGCGGGCTGCAGTCGCAATCCATCCACCGCCTGCGGATCGAGGGCGACACCGTCACCGGCGAGGCACGTCACCTGCAGGGCGTGGGCCGCGTCCGAGAGATCGAGGTCGCGCCCGACGGGGCCATCGTCCTGATCACCGACCATGATGACGGTCGCCTGATCCGTGTGACGCCCGAGGGCTAACCGCTGCGACCGAACAGCCGCTCGATATCGGTCAGGCGCAGCTTCACCCATGTCGGGCGGCCGTGATTGCACTGGCCCGACCGGGGCGTGCGCTCCATTTCCCGCAGCAGGGCGTTCATCTCGTCCGCGCTCATCCGGCGGCCCGACCGGACCGAGCCGTGGCACGCCATCGAGGACAGCACCGCGTCGATCCGCCCGCGCAGCCGGTCCGAGCTGCCTTGATCGGCCAGGTCGTCCAGGATGTCGCGGATCAGCGCCTTGGCATCCAGCCGCGTCAGCATGGCGGGCTGTTCGCGCAGCGCCACCGCGCCGCTGCCGAAGGGCTCCAGCACCAGCCCCAGATCCGCCAGCTCGTCGGCGATGGACATGATGCGCTGCGCATCGCCCTCGGACAGCTCGATCACCTCGGGGATCAGCAGGGCCTGGGACCGGATGCCGTGTTCGGCGGCCTGCGCCTTCAGCCGTTCATAGACGAGCCGTTCATGCGCGGCATGCTGGTCGACGACGATCATGCCGTCCTCGGTCTGGGCGATGATGTAATTCTCGTGGATCTGGGCCCGCGCCGCGCCAAGGGGGGCCGCGATCGGCTGCTCGGACGGTTCCTCGTAGCGGCCCGAAGGCGCCTCGGCAAAGCCCGGATCGCGATGCTCCACCGGGGCCTGCAGGTCCAGCGACGCGCGGATCGCCGCGTCCGAGGGCGTGTCGGGCCGCCATGCGCGTTGCGGGGCGGCATGCGGGGCCTGTTCGGGTTGGAAGGCCGCCAGCGTCGCGTCGCCCACCGTGGACGATGCCCTGTGACCGGCCCCCGCCAGCGCGTGGCGCAGCGCCGACACGATCAGGCCGCGCGCGGACTGGCCGTCGCGGAATCGCACCTCGGCCTTGGCGGGGTGGACGTTCACGTCGACCAGCTGCGGGTCGCAGTTCAGGAACAGCACCGCCGCCGGATAGCGCCCCGAGGCCAGCACGTCCATGTAGCCCGCCCGCAATGCGCCGCTCAGCATCTTGTCGCGCACGGGACGCCCGTTCACATAGAGATGCTGCGCCACCGCCGCGCCGCGCGAATAGGTCGGCAGCGCCGCCAGCCCGGTCAGGGCGATCCCGTCGCGTTCGGCATCGATGGACAGGGCGTTCTCGGTGAACTCGGGACCCATGATGCGGGTCAGGCGCATGGTCAGCGCGCCGAACAGCTCTCCTTGTTCGGCATCGGTGCGGAAGATCTCGCGGCCATCGGCGGTCAGGCGGAAGCCGACATAGGGTTCGGCCATCGCAAGGCGGCGCATCACGTCGGCCACGGCCTGCGTCTCGGCGCGGTCGGTGCGCATGAATTTCAGCCGCGCGGGCGTGGCGAAGAACAGGTCGCGCAGTTCGACCACCGTGCCGCAATTCGCGCCCGCCGGACGCACGGGGGCGATGCGCCCGCCCTCGACCCGGATCTGCGCGCCGTCCCCGCCCTGGACCCGCGACGTGATCGTCAGCCGCCCCACCGCCCCGAGCGAGGGCAGAGCCTCGCCACGAAAGCCGAAGCTGCGGATCGCCAGAAGGTCGGTGCCGTCGATCTTGCTGGTGGCGTGGCGCGACAGCGCCAGCGGCAGGTCGTCGTCCGTCATGCCGCAGCCGTCGTCGGTGACGCGGATCAGGCGCTTGCCGCCTTCCTCGATCGCGACGTCGATGCGGGTGGCGCCCGCGTCCAGCGCGTTCTCGACCAGTTCCTTGACGGCGGAGGCTGGGCGTTCGACCACCTCGCCGGCCGCGATGCGGTTGGCGGTGTTCTCGTCCAGCTGTCGGATGACGGGGCGCGTCTGGTGGCCGTCCTGGGGGGCGTGTTCGTTCATGGCCCCCGAAACCTAATGCCCGCGGCGCCAAACTGCCAGAGCTTCGCGCCGCGGGGCCTGTTATTCCGCGATGCCCTCGGGGCGGCCCACCAGCACGAAGCGCAGCGCGTCGGGGTCCAGCATCCGGGCCGCCACGCGGGCCACGTCATCGGCGGTCACGGCCTCGACCCGGTCGTTGCGGGTTTCGATGTAGTCGGGCGCAAAGCCCATCAGCTGCATCCCCGCCATGATCGAGGCGATGCGCGAATTGCCGTCGAAGCGCAGCGGGTATTCGCCCGTCAGATAGGTCTTGGCGTCGGTCAGCTCGGCCTCGGTGACGCCGCCTTCGGCCATGCGGGCATATTCGGCGCGGATCAGGTCGATCGCCTGTGCCGTGGTGGCGTTCGATCCGGCCATGCCGCCGCGCCAGGTATCGCCGAACAGCCCCGGTGCAAGCGCGGTCCCCACGCCATAGGTCAGGCCGCGCTTCTCGCGCACCTCGGTCATCAGGCGCGAGCTGAAGCCCCCGCCGCCCAGGATGTGGTTCGCGACATAGGCCGCGAAATAGTCCGGATCGTCGATGGCCAGGCCCGGTCCTGCGAAGGACACCACCGTCTGCGGGCTGTCCCAGTCGATCACGCTGACGCCGCCCGTCAGCTGCGGTTCGACCTTGTCGGGCAGGGGCGCGGTCGCCTTTTCGGGCAGCCCGCCCAGGATGCGGTCCAGCAGCGGCCCCAGTTCGTCGGGGGTGATGTCGCCCGCGGCCCCCACGACCACGCGGTCGCGCGCAAGGACGCGGTTCTTGGCCTGCACGAGATCCTGCCGCGTCAGGGCCGCGACGCTTTCGGCCGTCCCGTTGATCGAGGTGGCATAGGGGTGGTCGCCCCATGCCTGCGCGGCCATCTCCTTGGCGGCGATGCTGTTCGGGTCGGTCGCCTCGGACCGGATGATCGCCTGCACCTGCGAGCGGACGCGTTCCACGGCAGTGTCGTCGAAGCGGGGTTCGCGCAGCGCCTGCGCCAGAAGATCGGCGGCCTCGTCGCGGTTCTCGGACAGCGCCTGGAAGCCGATGGACAGCGTGTCGTCGCTGGCGTCGAAGGACAGGCGCGCGCCCAGATCCTCGACCGCGCGGGCAAAGGTGGTGGCGTCGCGCTGGCCCGCGCCTTCCTCCAGCAGGCCGGTCATCAGGTTGATGGCGCCGCGCTTGCCATCGGCGTCCATGCTGGCGCCGCCCTTGAACTGGATGTCCAGCGCGACGAAGGGGATGCTGTCATCCTGGACCAGCCAAGCCTCGATCCCGCCGGGCGAGGTCACCTGGTCGATCTGCGTGGCATGGGCGGGCAGGGCCATCAGCGCCAGAAGCGCGGCGAATGCGGCGCGGATCATTTCTGCACCTCCGGTTCCTCGGGTTTCTCGGGCAGCAGCCAGCCGGTCACGTGGCCGGGGCCGTCCAGCACCAGCCGCGCGGCCTCCATCACCTCGTCCTCGGTGACGGAACCCAGGATGTCGGGCCATTCCGACACGTCATCGACGCCCAGTCCCACGGAAAGGCCCTGGCCGTAATCATAGGCGCGGCCATGCGCGCTGTCGCGGGCATAGACCTGCGCAGCGCGGATGCGGGTCTTCACCCGGTCCAGGTCGGCGGGATCGATGCCGTCCTTCACGAACTTGTCCAGCGCGGCGTCCAGATCGGCCTCGGCCTGTTCGGGATCCTGGCCGTCCGCGGGCACCATCGAGATGGTGAACTCGGTATCGTCCAGCGACAGCCCGTCGTAATTTGCGCCCACCCACAGCGCCTTGCCCGACAGCATCAGTTCGCGCGCAAGGAACGAGGTCTGCGTCGATCCGCCCAGCAGCTCCGACAGGACCGTCAGCGCGGCGGCCTGCCGCTGGTCGCGAGGGTCGCGTTCGGGTGCAAGGATCGCGCGGCTGAAGCGGGGCTGCGCGACGCGGGGGTCGGACATGGTGATGCGGCGGTCGGTCTGCTTCCGCGGTTCCTGCGGGCGGATGCGGGGGGCCGCGTCGTCGGATGCGGGGATCGGGCCGTAATGTTCCTCGGCCAGTTCGCGGGCGCGTTCGGGGGTGACATCGCCCGCGATGACCAGCACGGCCTCGTTCGGGGCATAGTGTTCGTCGTACCAGGCGTTCGCATCGTCCAGCGTCAGGGCCGCGATCTCGTCCCGCCAGCCGATGATCGGGCGGCCATAGGGGTGGTTGTCATAGAGGATGGCGTTCATCTCCTCTCGGAACAGGGCGGCGGGGTCGCTGTCCACGCGCTGCGCCCGTTCCTCCAGCACGACCTTGCGCTCGGCCTGCCAGTCGTCGTCCGAGATCGACAGATTCTGCATCCGGTCGGCCTCCATCCCCATGATCAGGGGCAGGCGGTCGCTGGCGATGCGCTGGAAATAGGCGGTGAAGTCCCACGAGGTGAAGGCATTGTCGCTGCCCCCGTTCGCGGTGACCGTCTTCGACAATTCGCCCGGGGCCAGCTTGTCGGTCCCCTTGAACATCAGGTGTTCGAGGTAATGGGCGATGCCGGACTTGCCCGGAACCTCGTCGGCGGCGCCGATGCGGTACCAGACCATCTGGACGACGACCGGGGCGCGGTCGTCGGGGATGACCACGGTCTCCAGCCCGTTGGGCAGCGTGAAATGGGTGATGCCCGCGGGTTCGGCGACGGGGGCCACAGGGGCCACGGGTTCGGCGTCCTGCGCGGCGGCGATGACGGGCGACAGGGTCAGCGCGGCCAGAAGGGCTGCAGTGACGGGACGGGGGCGGTGTGCCAAGCAACGCATCGGTGGTGCGACCTCCTCTTGCTGGGCGGAACTTGGCCCGTCAGAGGTCGCTCGCGCAAGCCACCCTCGCGCGAATGTGCAAGGGTCGTGGGGTCAGGGCGCGGTCGAGGTGATGGCGCCCGCACGCTGCCAGCGGACCTGCTCGGCCTCGGCGTCCAGCGACACGTCCTCGTAGGCGCGCTGATAGACCGAGGAGCCGATGATCCGTTCGATCAGGCGGCGGCCGTTGCGTTCGCGCCAGCGCGCGTCGCGTTGGGCCAGATCCTCGCGGATGGCGGGATCGGTGCCCTGGCGCGTCGCATGGGCGATCAGCGCCTGGTCAGCTGCCGCGATGCCCTGGTCGGCCAGGCGGGCGGGGTTGCCGCCCAGCACCGCGACCGCGTCGCCCTTGGGCGTGGGGTCGGTGATGTTCGCGCCGCCGGGCGTCGGCTGGGGCAGCACCGCCAGGTCGGGCGGCATCGACAGGGGCTTGGTCGGAAGGATGCCGAATTCGTCCGGGCCGGACTGGACCTTGCGGAAATTGTTCAGCTTGGACCCGCCCGCGCAGGCGGTCAGGGCCATCATCGCGGCCATTCCCAAGATCAGCGACGCCTTGCGCATCTGGTGCATCCTTCTGCCCGTTTCGCCCGTTCTAGCGGGATTTTCCGTTGCCGTCACGCGTCGGTTTCGCGGGCTTGCGGCCCGCGTCGCGGAACAGGTCGCCCTGTCGCGGCTGGGGGCGGAAATCGTCGGCGGGCTTGGGTGCGCGCGGGGGCGTGACGCTGCGGCGCGCCTTGGGGGCGGGTTGCGGTTTCGCGCCGTCGCCCGCCGGTTTCTGCGGCATCAGCACCAGCCCGATCGCGCCCGCGAAGATCGCGATGTCGGCAACGTTGAAGCTGTAGGGGTTCTGCCAGCCCGGCAGCGACATGTTCAGGAAATCGGCCACCGCGCCATAGAGGATGCGGTCGATCACGTTCCCGAGCGCCCCGCCGATCAGCAGCCCCGCCGAGACCTGCGCGAAGCGGCCCAGCCGCGCGCGCCACACCCAGACCGAGACCCACAGGCAGATCGCCAGCGCGATGCCCACGAGCACCCACCGCATCGTCGCCTGCCCCGACGAGAACAGCCCGAAATTCACGCCCTGGTTCCACGCCATGCGCAGGTTCAGCCATGGCGGCAGCAGGTCGTATTCGCGGATGCGGTCCAGGTTCAGGACATGGACCACCCAGTATTTCAGCGCCTGGTCGATCAGGAAGATGACCGTGGCGACCCATGCGACAAGGCGCATGGGCCGACCGGAAGTGCCGCCCGTTCCGGCGGCGCCCTGACGCGGCGCGGCCATCAGTGGCGGAAATGCCGCTGGCCGGTAAAGACCATGGCCAGGCCAAGACGGTTCGCGGCCTCGATCACCTCGGCGTCGCGCATGGATCCGCCGGGCTGGATGACCGCGCGGGCGCCGGCCTCGGCCAGGGCCTCGATGCCGTCGGCGAAGGGGAAGAACGCATCCGATGCGACCGCCGCGCCGTTGGTCAGCGGCTCGGACAGGCCCAGCACCTCGGCCATGTCCTCGGACTTGCGGCGACCGATGCGGGTGCTGTCCACGCGGCTCATCTGGCCTGCGCCGACGCCCACGGTGGCGCGGTCCTTGGCATAGACGATGGCGTTCGATTTCACGTGCTTGGCGACGGTCCAGGCGAACAGCAGGTCGGCCAGCTCGGCCTCGGAGGGCTGACGCTCGGTCACGATCTTCAGGTCGGACATGGTGACGTGACCGTTGTCGCGGCCCTGGACCAGGAAGCCGCCGGCGACCTGGCGGAAGGCGGTGCCGCCCGCGCGGATGTCGGGCAGGCCGCCCGTGGTCAGCAGGCGCAGGTTCTTCTTGGCGGCGAAGATGCGCTTGGCATCCTCGTCGGCATCGGGGGCGATGACGACCTCGGTGAAGATGCCCGCGATCTCTTCGGCGGTGGCGCCGTCCAGCGTGCCGTTCAGCGCGATGATGCCGCCGAAGGCCGAGGTGCGGTCGCAGTCGAAGGCCCGCTTGTAGGCTTCGAGCGCGGTCGCGCCGCGGGCCACGCCGCAGGGGTTGGCATGCTTGATGATCGCGCAGGCCGGACCCTCGGCGGGGTCGAACTCGGCCACCAGCTCGAAGGCGGCATCGGTGTCGTTGATGTTGTTGTAGGACAGCTCCTTGCCCTGCCACTGCTTCGCGGTGGCCACGCCCGGGCGTTCCTCGCCGGTGACGTAGAAGGCGGCGGACTGGTGCGGGTTCTCGCCATAGCGGAGGCCCTGGGCCAGCGTGCCCGCGAAGGCGCGGCGGCGGGGCTGTTCCTCGCCGATGGCTCCGGCCATCCAGGTGCTGACGGCGGTGTCATAGGCCGCGGTGCGGGCATAGGCGATCTGAGCCTGGCGCTGGCGGAAGGGCAGGGTGGTCGCGCCCTCGTTCGCGTCCAGCTCGGCCAGCAGCGCGTCATAGTCCTGCACGTCCACGATGGTCGTGACGAAGCCGTGGTTCTTGGCGGCGGCGCGGATCATCGCGGGGCCGCCGATATCGATGTTCTCGATGCAGTCGTCGTATTCGGCGCCCTTCGCGACCGTCGCCTCGAACGGATAGAGGTTCACGACCAGGAGGTCGATGCCGCCGATGCCATGTTCCTCCATCGCCGCGACGTGGTCGGCATTGTCGCGCAGTGCCAGCAGGCCGCCATGGACCTTGGGGTGCAGCGTCTTGACGCGGCCGTCCATCATTTCCGGGAAGCCGGTGACATCGGCCACGTCGGTGACGGCGACGCCCGCCTCGCGGATGGCCTTGGCGCTGCCGCCGGTCGACAGGATCTGGACGCCCCGTGCCTCCAGCGCCTTGGCGAAGTCGATCAGCCCGGTCTTGTCGGAGACCGAGATGAGCGCGCGTTTCAGGACCTGACGGGATTCGGCGGGACGGGTCATGGCAGCCTCATGTCTGGATGTGCCGCCCAGTTACCGAAGCCCGCGCCGAAGGTCCAGCATCGTGACCGCCTCAGGCGGGCTTTCGCAGAAGCGCCATGTAGAAGCCGTCCATTCCGCCACGATCCGCCCAGTGATCGGGCCGCAGGCGGATGCCGCCTTCCTCCGTGATCCAGTCGGGATCGATGCCGGGGATGTCGGGGCGTTCCACGGTCAGGCCGGGATGGCGGGCCAGCGCCTCGTCGACCTGGACCTCGCCCTCGTCGGGGATGAGCGAGCAGGTCGCGAAGACCAGCCGCCCGCCGGGGCGCAGGATCGACAGCGCATGGTCGATCATCGCGGCCTGCAGCTCGATCAGTTCGGCGATGCCGTGGCCGTCGCGGATGAAGGGCATGTCGGGATGGCGCCGGATCGTGCCGGTCGCGCTGCAGGGCGCATCCAGCAGCACCGCGTCCAGCGGCGCGTCGGGGCGCCATTCCAGCGCGTCGGCGGTGACGACCGTGGCCGTCAGCCCGCAGCGTTCCAGGTTCTGGTGCAGGCGCTTCAGGCGATGCTCGTTCACGTCCACCGCGACGACCTGCGCCCCGCTGACGGCGATCTGCATGGTCTTGCCGCCCGGTGCCGCGCACAGATCCGCGACGGTCTCGTTCGGCTGCGGGGCCAGCAGGCGCACGGGCAGGGCCGCGGCCGCATCCTGCACCCACCATTCGCCCGCGTCGAAGCCCGGCAGGGTCGAGACCTGCGCCGGACCCGCCACGCGCCACGATCCGGTGGGCAGGGGGTCCGCGCCCTCGAAGGGCTGGGCGCCGGGTTTCGGCGTGATGTCGAGGGGCGCGCCCGCCTGGTGCGCGGCCTCGATCGCGGTCAGCGTGTCCGCGTCATAGGCCATCGACAGCGGCCCGCGCAGCCATTCCGGCAGTTCCTGCGGCGGCAGGTCGGCCCAGCCCTGATACGCGCCCGCCTTGCGCAGCACGGCATTGACCATGCCCGCGGCGGACTGGCCGCGCTTGCCCAGGGTGCGGGTCAGATCGACCGCGGCGCCGACGACGCCATGGGCGGGGGCGCCCAGTTCCAGCATCTCGACCACGGCCAGGCGCAGCACGTCCATGACCTGCGGGGTGGGCTTGCGCGCGACCAGCCCCGCGATCACGCGATCGGCGCGTCCCTGGTGGCGCAGCGTCTCGGCCGCAAGCCTTGCGGCGCGTGCCTGCTCGGCCACGGGCAGCTTCGACAACCTGCCCTGCTGGTCGGCAAGACTGCGCCCGTCGCGCACGCCCTGGATCAATTGCAATGCGCCCTTCCGCGCCATGTCGCCGCCCGGCTTTGCCAAATTGCTTTCCTTCGCCTAGATATTCCTGAAGACTGAACCGGACACATACGCCCATTCGGGGGATCTTTCCATGAGCGATGAACAGACCGCCGCCGATCCGCGCCAGGACCTGCCGCCCGCCGCACGGCGCGCCCTGGCCGAGGCCGAGGAACGCCGCAAGGCACGGGCCGAGATGGAGCTGCCCGTGGAATACGGCGGCCGCGACGGCCCCGAGGCCGTGCGCTTCGGCGATTACGAGAAGAACGGACTGGCGGTGGATTTCTGAATGGATTGGCTGAAGGCCTCGGCGGTCCGGCAGGGCCGCGCGATCATGGCGGGTCTGCTGGACCCGATCGACCAGACCGAGGCCTATCTGGCCGCCGCGAAATCGCATCCCGATTGCGACCGCATCTATGCAAGGCTGACCGCCGCCCGCGCCCGGTCCGAGGCCGTCGCCGCCCATGACCGCGCCAAGCAGGAGCGCCGCCACAGCCTGCTGGACGGCGTCGCGATCAGCTGGAAGGACAATATCGACAGCGGCGGCACCCGGACCGAGGCGGGCTCGAAGCTGCTGGACGGGCGCACGCCGCGCAAGGACGCGAACATCCTGGCGCGTGCCTCGCGGCGGGGCACGGTGTGCCTGGGCAAGACCCACATGACCGAACTGGCCTTCAGCGGGCTGGGGCTGAACCCCGTCACCGCGACGCCGCCCAACGCGCTGGACCCCGCGCTTGCGCCGGGGGGCTCGTCGTCGGGGGCGGCGGTGTCCGTGGCTCTGGGGCTGGCCGCGGCGGCGATCGGGACCGACACGGGCGGCTCGATCCGGGTGCCTGCCGCGTGGAACGGGCTGGTGGGGTTCAAGCCGACGCATGGCGCGCTGCCCGAGAAGGGCGTCGTTCCGCTGTGCCGCCGCTTCGACATCGCGGGCCCCATCGCCCGCACGGTCGAGGACTGCGCCGAGATCTTCGCGCTACTGGCCGACCAGCCCGCCGCGGACCTGAACGAATCCTCGGTCGCGGGGCTGCGGTTCCTGGTTCTGGAAGGGATGCCCTTCGACGATATCGAGGCCGGACCCGAGACCGCCTTCCAGCAGGCGGTGGACCGGCTGGGCCGGGCGGGGGCGCATGTCGCCCATGCCTCGACCGACTGGCTGGACCGGGCGCTGGCCCTGTCGCCGCAGGTCTTCGCGCCCGAAGGCTATGGCATCTGGCACGCCCAGATCGAGGATGCGCCCGAGCTGATGTGGAAGCCCATCCTCGATCGGTTCCGCGGCGGCAAGGACACCAGCGGCCCCGAATACGTCGCCGCATGGGAGGCCCTGACCCGCATCCGCCGCAAGTGGATCAAGGAGGTCGTGGGCGGCTACGACGCCGTGCTGGTGCCGACCGTGCCGATCCTGCCCCCCGATGCCGACCGCCTGATGAAGGACGAGGCCGAGTTCGTCCGCGCCAACCTTCTGACGCTGCGCAACACGCGGATCGCGAACCTCTTGGGCCTGCCCGCCGTGACGCTGCCCGCCGGATTGCCGGGCTGCGGCATCTCGCTGATGGGCCATGCGGGGCGGGACCGGCACCTGCTGCGCGTCGCGGCGGCAGCCGAGGCCGCGCTTGCGGGCTGAGCGGGGGTCTTTACTGGACGCAAGACCCATCACACGCTAATGTTTCGGCCATGACAACGGGGCGGAGACCCCGGAAAGCGAGGCACAGATGGCATTCCCCGAGCGGTTCTCGAACCTGCCGGAATACGCGTTCCCGCGTCTGCGGGCGCTGCTTTCGGATGTCGCGCCGGGGCTTGCCCCGGGCGAATCTCCGCAGATCCTGACCATAGGAGAGCCGCGGCACCCGATGCCGCCCTTCCTGTCCGACGTGCTGCAGGCCAGCCTTCAGGGCTTTGCCAAGTATCCCGTCAACGAGGGCGGCCCGGACCTGCTGGGCGCGATCTCGGGGTGGCTGGGACGCCGCCACGACCTGGATGTCGCGCCCGACCGGATCATGGCCCTGAACGGCACCCGCGAGGGGCTGTTCAACGCGGCCCTTGCGCTGTGCCCGGAAACGAAGAACGGCCAGCGTCCGGCGATCCTGATCCCGAACCCGTTCTACCAGGTCTATGCGGTGGCGGCGGCGGCGGTGAATGCCGAACCGGTCTTCGTGGCGGCCACGCCCGAAACGGGGAACCTGCCCGATTACGCGGGGCTGGACGCGGCGCTTCTGGACCGCACGGCCATCGCCTATCTGTGTTCGCCGGCGAACCCGCAGGGTGCCGTCGCGGACGAGGATTACCTGCGCGACCTGATCGCGCTGGCCGAGAAGCACGATTTCCTGGTCTTCGCCGACGAATGCTATTCCGAGATCTGGCGCGATGCGCCCCCGCCCGGCGCGCTGAAGGTCGCGACCGATATGGGGCTGGCCGACCGGGTCGTGATGTTCAATTCGCTGTCCAAGCGGTCGAACCTGCCGGGGCTGCGCTCGGGCTTTGCCGCGGGCGGTCCCGAACAGCTGCGCCAGATGCGCAGGCTGCGCAGCTATGCGGGCGCGCCGCTGCCGATGCCGCTGCAGGCCGTCAGCGCCGCCGCCTGGTCGGACGAGGATCACGTGCAGGACAGCCTGCGCATGTATCATGCGAAATACGCCATCGCGGATCGCGTGCTGGGCGGCGTTCCGGGCTATGCCGCGCCGCAGGGCGGGTTCTTCCTGTGGCTGCCGGTCGCCGACGGAGAATCCGCCGCACGCCTGCTGTGGGCGCGCGCGGGCATCCAGGTGCTGCCCGGCGCCTACCTTGCGCGAGAGGTCGATGGGTTCAATCCGGGGCAGGGCTTCGTCCGCGTGGCGCTGGTCGCCCCCGAGGCCGAGACCGAGGCCGCGCTGACGCGGCTGGCATCGGTTCTCTATGACACGACGACGGGGAGGGGCTGAGGACATGGCAAGCTGGCAGGCAGGAAAGCGGGACCCGCTGTTCGACCAGTCCACGCAGGCGGCGCTGGAACGCAGGGGCAAGGAATTGCTGGGCGGCGTGCTGATCATCCTCGGGGTCGTGATCTCGATGATGCTGGGCAGCTGGTCCGCCGAGGATCCGAGCTTCCTGTCCGCCACGGATGCGCCCGCGCAGAACATGCTGGGCAGCTTCGGCGCCTATGTCGCCTCGCCGCTGATGATGATCGCGGGCAAGGGGTCGTGGGTGCTGGTCGTCGCGGCATTCGTCTGGGGCCTGCGCCTGATGCTGCACAAGGGCGAGGAACGCGCCATGCGCGCGGTCTTCACGCCCATCGCCGTGGCGCTGGTGTCGATCCACGCGGCCACGCTGGTTCCCGAGCCGGGCTGGCAGCAGAATTACGGCCTTGGCGGGCATTTCGGCGATATGGCCATGGGGGCCGTCCTGAACATCCTACCGATGAAGGCGCAGATCGGCATCCGCTTCGCGGGCCTGCTGATCGCGGTCGGCGTCGTCGCGGTGATGGCCTTCGTGCTGGGCTTCGACAAGCAGGAGCTGCGCGCGATGTGGCGCCGCTTCCTGATCGGGCTAGCCACGGCGCTGCAGCTGTCGCTGCGGGCGACCGATGCGGGCGCGGGCCTCGTGCAGCGGCTGAAGGACCGCCGCCGCGCGGCCCCCGAACCCGAACGCGCCGAACCCGCCGCCGCCCGTCGCCCCGCCCCGGCCTTCGAGCTGGAGGAGGAGATGCCCGAACCCGAGCTGATCGAGCGCGATAGCGACTGGGAAGGCGAGGGCCCCGATGCCGAGCAGATCAAGGGCCGCATCAGCGATGCGATCCGCAGCCGCGAATCCAAGCCCTCGGTCCTGGCGGCGGTCACCTCGCGGCTGGCGCGCGACGGCGTTCCCCCGGTCGAGATGCCCGCCCAGGACATGCCTGTTCAGGACGCCCCGCGCGACGAGGCGTTCGACATCGACCCCGAACCGGCCCCGCGACCCGCAGCCGCGCCCAAGGCGGCGCCCCGCCGCGCCGATCCCGCGCCGCTGGTCATGGACCAGAACGGCCCCGCCTATGAACGCCCGCCGCTGGCGCTGCTGTCGGCGCCCGTTCCCGGCGATCAGCTGCAGATCCCCCAGGAACAGCTGATGGAAAACGCCCGCATGCTCGAGGCGGTGCTGGACGATTACGGCGTGAAGGGCCAGATCACCGAGGTCCGCCCCGGCCCGGTCGTCACGCTGTACGAACTGGAACCCGCGCCGGGCCTCAAGGCCAGCCGCGTCATCGGCCTTGCCGACGACATCGCGCGGTCGATGTCGGCGCTGTCCGCGCGTGTCAGCACCGTGCCGGGGCGCACGGTCATCGGGATCGAACTGCCGAACGCCCGCCGCGAAAAGGTCCTGCTGCGAGAGATCCTTGCCAGCCGCGCCTTCGGCGACGGCACGCAGCCGCTGCCGCTGGCGTTGGGCAAGGATATCGGCGGCGATCCGATCGTGGCGAACCTTGCCAAGATGCCCCACCTGCTGATCGCGGGGACCACGGGTTCGGGCAAGTCGGTCGCGATCAACACCATGATCCTGTCGCTTCTGTACAAGCTGACGCCGGACGAATGCCGCCTGATCATGATCGACCCCAAGATGCTGGAACTGTCCGTCTATGACGGCATCCCGCATCTGCTGTCGCCGGTCGTCACCGACCCCAAGAAGGCCGTCGTCGCGCTGAAATGGGTCGTGGGCGAGATGGAGGACCGGTATCGCAAGATGTCCAAGATGGGCGTGCGCAACATCGAGGGCTATAACGGGCGCGTCCGCGAGGCGCTGTCCAAGGGCGAGATGTTCAAGCGCACCGTCCAGACCGGCTTCGACGAAGACACCGGCGACGCCATCTGGGAAACCGAGGAATTCCAGCCCGAGACCTTCCCCTATATCGTCGTCATCGTCGACGAGATGGCCGACCTGATGATGGTCGCCGGCAAGGAGATCGAGGCCTGCATCCAGCGCCTTGCGCAGATGGCGCGGGCATCGGGCATCCACCTGATCATGGCCACGCAGCGGCCCTCGGTCGATGTCATCACCGGCACGATCAAGGCGAACTTCCCGACGCGGATCAGCTTCCAGGTGACCTCGAAGATCGACAGCCGCACCATACTGGGCGAACAGGGGGCCGAGCAGCTGCTGGGCCAGGGCGACATGCTGTACATGGGCAACGGTGCGCGGATCACGCGTATCCACGGCCCCTTCTG
This sequence comes from Paracoccus sp. PARArs4, assembly GCF_947311865.1. Taxonomy (NCBI): domain Bacteria; kingdom Pseudomonadati; phylum Pseudomonadota; class Alphaproteobacteria; order Rhodobacterales; family Paracoccaceae; genus Paracoccus; species Paracoccus sp. PARArs4. The sequence goes on from NZ_CAMZMW010000021.1 coordinate 23,376, forward strand.
CAGCGACGAGGAGGTCGAGGAGGTGGTGACCCACCTGAAATCCTTCGGTCCGCCCGATTACAAGTCCGGCGTGGTCGAGGGCCCCGACGAGGAGAAGGCCGACAATATCGACGCGGTGCTGGGCCTTGGCGGCGGCGACAACGGCGACGACGCGCTGTACGACCAGGCGGTGGCGATCGTGGCGCGGGACCGCAAGTGCTCGACCAGCTATATCCAGCGCAAGCTTGCCATCGGCTACAACAAGGCCGCGCGCCTGGTCGAGCAGATGGAGGAGCAGGGCGTCGTCAGCGCGGCCAACCATGTCGGCAAGCGCGAGGTCCTGGTCCCCGAGGTGTAAGGGATGCACTGGCAAGGGTTCCGGGCTGGGGGTATATGTCGGCCATGACGATCTGGCACATCCACCTGCTGAACGCGCGCAATGCGCTGACCACCATCATGGCCGAGACCCGCGCGACCGCCCGAGAGGCCGTCGCGCTGGCCGAGGCGCATTTCGACCTGCCGCGCTTCGACCTTGTCGTGCGCGCCTCCGAGGTGCCGATCCCTGACGGGGGGCTTCTGGCCCGGCCGTCGCAGCCGGGGGTGATCGACCTGACCCTGTCGCCCGACCGCGTGACCGCCGACGCCCTGCGCCGCGCGCTGCTGCGCGAATTGCACCATGTCGCGCGGTGGGCCGGCCCCGGCTATGGCCGGTCCCTGGGCGAGGTTCTGGTCAGCGAGGGGCTGGCCGGGCATTTCGCGCAGCAGGTCATGGGCGGGCCGGTCGATCCGCGCGATGCCGCGCGTCCCGCGGGCGGATCGCTGCGGCAGGCGGCGAATATCTGGTCGCGCCACGATTTCAGCTTCGACGAATGGTTCCTCGGGCGCGGCAAGATCCGCAAGGGGACGGGCTGGGCCATCGCGCATCGGCTGATCGCGCAGCACCTGTCCGAGGAAGGCCCCGCCGATCCGGCAACCCTGCTGGCGACGCGCGCCGACGCCTTCCGCCCCGCCCTGCGCCGCCTGATGGCCGCCGAGGGTGTCGAGGAACCCGAGGAGGAAGAAGCCGCGGATGCGCAGGATGCCGCGCCCGAAGGCAAGGCATCCGAGTGACGCCCTAGCGGCGGAAGGCCAGCGCGGCGCCGATCACGGCGCCCATCGCGGCCCCGCCAAGATGCGCCTGCCACGCGATCTGCGGCATCAGCACCGTCAGCGCCACGTTCAGCGCAAGGATCGTGCCGACCGACCGCAGCAGCGGCTGCATGGACCGCCCGCGCAGGCGCAGGTTGATCGCGGCATAGCCGACCAGCGTGCCCGCCAGCCCGAAGACCGCGCCGGACGCGCCGATCATTGGCCCGCCCATCGGCTCCATGATGCCGAAGACCGCGGCCCCCGCGATCTGCGACAGCGCATAGGCCAGCGCCATGGCCCGCCCGCCGATCATGCGGTTCAGTTCCCGCGCGATCGCCGCAAGCGAGATCATGTTCATCGCAAGGTGCATCAGCCCCGCATGAAGGAAGCCGTAGGTGACGAACATCGCCCCCCCCTGCGCCGGATAGAGGCCCTGCCCGCCATGCATCAGCGGCGACCAGAACCCGCCCAGAAGCGAGGACGTGACCCGGATGCGCGGCGCGCCCATGAAGGGCGCGGCCAGCAACAGAAGCTCGACCGCGCAGCAGATCAGGATGACGGCCCTTGCCCATCCCGGCAGTCGCGCAGGACCCAGCCTGCGGGCCGACACGCGGGGGATGTCAGTCATCGGCGCGGATCTGGCGGGCCTCGTCGATCAGCATGATCGGGATGCCCGAGCGGATCGGAAAGGCCAGCCCCGCCGAGCGCGACACCAGTTCCTGCCGCGTCGCGTCGTAGGACAGCGGCCCGTGGGTCACGGGGCAGACGAGCGCCTCGAGCATGTGGCGGTCGAAGCCTGGGGTCTCGGTCATTGCAGTCGTTCCTCGGTATCGCCGCCACGCAGCGCGAATTCGATCAGTCCGACCAGCAGTTCGCGCCGGTCGGCAAGGGTGGGGGATTCCAGCAGCGCCTGCTTGTCGCCATTGCCGAAGGGCAGCATCATGGACAGCGAATTGACCAGCAGCTCGTCCTCGGCGGTGGCGGCGGCGTCCCAATCGGTGGACAGGCCCTCGGCCTCCATGAAGCGCGACAGCAGCGCGAACAGCGCGTCGCGGTCCATGCCGGGATCGCGTTCGCTGCCCGCACGGTCGCGCGCGAAGCTGGTCCAGTCGACATGCCCCTGCAGATAGGGGGCGAAGCCTTCCTCGACCTCGTTCAGGCGGAAGCGCGATATCGCCTGAAGCGAGATCATCATCCGCCCGTCATCCTGTTCGGTGAAGGCCACGACCCGCCCCGCGCAGCCGATGGCCGACAGGGTGTCGCCCTCGGGCTGGATCATGCCGATCAGGCGGTGCTCGGTCTTCAGCGCATCCTCGAGCATCTGCAGGTAACGCGGCTCGAAGATGTGCAGCGGCAGGCGCGCGCGCGGCATCAGCACCGCCCCCGGAAGGGGGAACAGCGGGATGCGGTCGGGCAGGTCGAAGCGCAGGTTCATGGGATCAGGCGAAGATCAGCGAGGACAGGCGGCGGCGGCCCTTCTGGCCGATCGGGTCGCCGGGCTTGAGGCTGTCGAAGATGGTCAGCAGCTGCGCCTTGGCCGCGCCGTCGTTCCATTCGCGGTCCCGGCGGAAGCTGTCCAGCAGGATGTCCACGGCCTGCTCGACCTGACCGGCGGCGTGCAGCGCGCGCGCGAGGTCCAGCCGGGCCTGCTGGTCGGCGGGATCGGCGTCGACGCGGGACTGCAGATCGGCCAGCGGGCCTGCATCCTCGGCCTGGCGGGCCAGTTCCAGCTGGGCGCGGGCGGCCTCGACGGGGGCGCTGCCGGCGATGGGCTGGGGCACCTGCGTCAGCGTCGCGGATGCGGCGGCGGCATCGCCCGCGCCAAGCTGGGCGCGGATCAGGCCGCCCCATGCCTCGGGGCTGTCGGGCAGTTCGCCGATGATGGCGGTGAAGGTCTCGGCGGCATCGGCGTATTCGCCGGTCTCGAGCATCTCCTCGGCGGCGGCGATGGCATCGGCCAGCCCGCCGTCATCGCCGCCCATGGCCGCGACCTTGTCGATGAACTGCTTGATCTGGCTGGCGGGCAGCGCGCCCTGGAACGCGTCCACGGGGCGGCCTTGGAAAAAGGCATAGACGGTCGGGATCGACTGGATCTGCAGCTGGCCTGCGATCATCTGCGCCTCGTCCACGTTGACCTTGGCCATGCGGACGCGGCCCTTGTGCTTGGCCACCTCGGCCTCGAGCGCGGGGCCGAGCGTCTTGCACGGGCCGCACCACGGCGCCCAGAAATCGACGATGACGGGAACCTGCATCGAGGCTTCGACCACCTCGGCCATGAAGTCGGCTTCGGTCACGTCCTTGATGAAGTCGCTGGTGTTCGGCGCGTCCTGCGGTCCGTCGAAAAGAATGGTCATGGGGTCCCCGGTTCTTCGGTGCCTTGTTTCAGGCGACAATATGGGACCTCGGACGCGCGAACGAAAGGGCGGATGCCGCCCTTCCGGGGGTTACAGGTCGAAGGTCGCGAAGACGGGAACGTGGTCGCTTGGCTGTTCCCAGCCGCGCACGGGGCGCAGCACGCGGCTGGAATGGGCCGCGTTGGAAATGTCGGGGCTGGCCCAGATGTGATCCAGCCTGCGGCCCTTGTCGGCGGCATCCCAGTCCTTCGCGCGATAGGACCACCAGGAATAGAGCTGCCCCGTCGGGATGTCCTGCCGCGTGATGTCCACCCACTTGCCCGCATCCTGCGCGGCCTGAAGATGCTCGACCTCGATCGGGGTGTGGCTGACGACCTTCAGAAGCTGCTTGTGCGACCAGACGTCGTCCTCGCGCGGGGCGATGTTGAAATCGCCGACCATGATCGACTTGGCGGGGTTCTCGGCATGGAACACGTCGCGCATCTCGGTCAGGAAATCCAGCTTCTGGCCGAATTTCACGTTCACCTCGCGGTCGGGAACGTCGCCGCCCGCCGGGATGTACATGTTGTGGATGGTGACCCCGTTCTCCATCCGCGCCGCGACGTGGCGGGCATGGCCGAGGCCCGCATAGTCGCGGTCGCCCGCATCCTCGATCGGCAGGCGCGACAGGATCGCCACGCCGTTATAGCCCTTCTGCCCGCGCGCCACGATATGGCGATAGCCCAGTTCCGCGAAGGCGGTCAGGGGGATCTTCTCGACCGGGGACTTGCATTCCTGCAGGCACAGGACGTCCGGCGCCTCTTCGGACAGAAGCCGCGCGACCAGCCCTTCGCGCAGGCGGACCGAGTTGATGTTCCAAGTGGCGATCGTGAACATGGGGCGTCTCCGTTTTGCGCCCGGACCCTAGCGGCGCCTGCCCCGCGTGTCGAGAAGCCGCCACGCGAAGCTTGCCATATGCCGGGGCTGGTCTATGCATGTCGCAAAAAAACATGCGGGACAGCGGAGAGAGAAGATGAAACTGACCATCGACGAGGCCCTTGGACGCGGCGGCATCGGCCCGTTCCAGTGGCGACTTCTGGGGATATTCGGCCTTGTCTGGGCCGCCGACGCGATGCAGGTCATCGCGGTGGGCTTTGCCGCGCCTTCGGTGGCGGCGACCTTCGGGATCGAACGGGTGACCGCGTTCCAGATCGGGACGGTCTTCTTCCTGGGCATGTTCGTGGGCGCGTTCCTGTTCGGGCGCGTGGCCGACCGCGTGGGGCGCAAATGGGTGCTGATCGGCACGGTCGCGATGGATGCGGTCTTCGGGCTGGCCTCGGTCATGGCGGGCGATTTCACCTGGCTGCTGATCCTGCGCTTCCTGACCGGCGTGGCGGTCGGCGGCACGCTGCCCGTCGATTACGCGATGATGGCCGAATTCCTGCCCCCGAAGAACCGGGGCCGCTGGCTGGTCTGGCTGGAGGGGTTCTGGGCCATCGGCACGCTGGTCGTCGCGCTGACGGCATGGCTGGCCGTGACCTTCGGGTCCGAGGCCCCGTGGCGCTGGATCTTCCTGGTCGCCGCGCTGCCCGCGCTGATCGGCTTCGTGCTGCGCGTCTGGGTGCCTGAATCGCCCATGTACCTGGTCCGCAAGGGTCGCCAGGCCGAGGCCCGCGCCGTCATCGACCGCGTGCTGCGCGTGAACGGCGCCCAGCCCCTTCCGGCGGATGCGCACCTGGTCGCGGCGACCGTGCCCGCAGGCGCCGCGCGGTCCATCCTGTCCGAGCCTCTGCGCCGCGCCACCCTTGCGGTGCTGGCGGTCTGGTTCCTCGTGTCGCTGTCCTATTACGGGATCTTCATCTGGGTGCCCGCGCAACTGGCCGCCGAGGGCTTCGGCTTCATCCGCGGATACGGCTTCATCGTCGCGCTGGCCCTGGCGCAGATCCCCGGATACGCGCTGGCCGCCTGGGGCGTCGAGGCCGTGGGCCGTCGCGCCACGCTGATGGGCTTCCTGCTGCTGAGCGCGGCGGCGTGCTTCCTGTTCACCATCTCCAGCGGGGCGGTGATGGTGGCGGTGTCGCTGCTGATCATGTCCTTCGCGCTGCTGGGCAGCTGGGGCGCGCTCTATGCCTTCACGCCGGAACTGTATCCGACGCATCTGCGCGGGACCGGCATGGGCACGGCCAGCGCGATGGCGCGGGCGGGCGGCATCCTTGCGCCCAGCCTGCTGGCGATCGTCTTCGCGCAGGGCTTCGGCGTGGCCATCGGCGTCTTCGCGGGGCTTCTGGTCCTTGCGGCCGTCGCGCTGACGGCGGTGCGGACCGATACGCGCGACCGCGCCATCGGCTGATCGGCGCGGGACCGCGGCGGGCGGGGGATGGAACCCCCGTCCGTCGTGCCGCGCTGTGACAGCAGCCGGTCGCGGCGGGTCGCCGCGGCATCCAAGCGAAAGGATCGAATGATGGGCCAGCTCGTGAACGGGGTCTGGAAGGACCAGTGGTACGACACCAAGAGCAACGGCGGCGAGTTCGTCCGCGACACGTCGAAATTCCGGTCCTGGGTGACCGCGGACGGATCGCCCGGGCCGACCGGCGACGGCGGCTTCGCGGCTGCCAGCGGGCGATACCACCTCTATGTCAGCCATGCCTGCCCCTGGGCCCACCGCACGATGATCTTCCGCGCGCTGAAGGGGCTGGAGGATCACGTGGACGTGTCCGTCGTCCACCCCGAGATGCTGTCCGAGGGGTGGGAGTTCCGCACCGATTTCGACGGCGCCACGGGCGACCGTCAGTTCGGATACGATTACCTGCGCGAGGTCTATCTGCGCGCCCAGCCGGATGCGTCCGGGCGGGTGACGGTTCCCGTGCTGTGGGACCGCGAGACAGGCACCATCGTCTCGAACGAAAGCGCGGACATCATCCGCATGTTCAACAGCGCCTTCGACGCGATTACCGGCAATGACGACGACTTCCACCCCCAGGACCTGCGCCCCGCCATCGAGAAGGTGAACGCGCGCGTCTACGACACCGTCAACAACGGCGTCTACAAGGCGGGCTTCGCCACCAGCCAGGACGCCTATGACAAGGCCGTCGGCCCGCTGTTCGACAGCCTGGACTGGATCGAGGGGTTGCTGGCGCAGCACCGCTATCTGACCGGGGACCGCATCACCGAGGCCGACTGGCGGCTGTTCACCACGGTGGTCCGTTTCGACGCGGTCTATCACACGCATTTCAAGTGCAACCGCAGGCGGATCGTGGACCATCCCAACCTGTGGGGCTGGGCACGAGAGCTGTACCAGTGGCCGGGCGTCGCGGGGACCGTGCATCCGGATCACTTCATGCGCCACTATTACTACAGCCACGACATGATCAATCCGCACCGGATCGTGCCGATCGGGCCGGATGCCGACTGGTCGGCCCCGCACGGTCGTGGCTGAAGAAAGAAGCCCCGGCCATAAGGCCGGGGCAGTTCAGAGAGAGTAGAGGGAGGGATGTGACCGCATCCACCGGTCACTGGGCTTCGGGATCTGAACGTCGCATCCCCCGGGCCGGTTCCATCGAAGGTTGACTCTGATGTGGCACTGGGTAGAACGGTCTGTCCAGTCACCCCGGAGGACCGATGGACAAGCCGCTTACGGCCCGCGACCGCCTGCTGCATGCCGCAGCGGCGCTGTTCTACAATGACGGCATCGCCGCGACGGGGATCGACACGATCACGCGCCGGGCCGGCGTCGCGAAGCAGAGCCTGTACAACAATTTCGCATCGAAATCCGATCTGGTCGCGGCCTATGTCGAGGCACGCCACGCCGAATGGCTGGCCCTGCACGACCGGCGGCAGGCCGTGGCGCGTGGCCCGAAGGCGCGGGTGCTGGCCGTGTTCGACGCCTATGCCGACCATGCCGAGGATGCCTATGAGCGCGGGTTTCGCGGCTGTGGCCTGCTGAACGCCGCGGCCGAGCTGACCGCCGACGATCCCGCCCGCGCCGCGATCCGCCGCCACAAGGCGCAGGTGCAGGACATCCTGATGGCCGAACTGGCGCAGCTGGTCGCGGACCCGGGCAGGCGTCAGCGGCTGGGCGATCACCTCTCCTATCTGCTGGAGGGGTCGATCACGCGGGCGGGCCTGGACGGCGACAGCCGCCGCGTCCACGACGCCCGCGCCATGGCCGCCGAGATGCTGGAGGCCCTTGCATGAGCGCGCATTCCGCGGGCGTGATCTTCTGCCTGGTCGCGGCGACGCTGTGGGGGACGACAGGCACCGTCGCAAGCCTGGCCCCCGAGGTTCCGGCCATCGCCATCGGGGCGGCCGCGATGGGGGTGGGCGGCCTGCTGCAGGCGCTGATCGCGCTTGGGGCGATGCGGCGCGCGCGGGCCGCGCTGCTGGCCAACCCGATGCTGCTGGCACTTGGCGCGGTTGCGGTCGCGATCTATCCGCTGGCCTTCTATTCGTCGATGCGGATGGCGGGGGTGACCATCGGCACCGTCATCTCGATCGGGTCGGCCCCGCTGATCTCGGCCCTGATCGAGAACCGTCTGGACGGGCAGCGCCTGACGGCAAGGTGGGCCGTCGGCGCGGCGATCGGGCTGCTGGGCATGGGTCTGCTGAGCATGGCCGAAGGCGGGCATCACGACCTTGCGCCGAACGTCCCCCTTGGGGTCGGGCTGGGGCTGGTCGCGGGCGGAACCTATGCGGCCTACAGCTGGTGCGCGCGACGGATCATGCAATCGGGGGTGCGTTCGCGCGCGGCGATGGGCGCGATCTTCGGGCTGGGGGGGCTGCTGCTGATGCCGGTGCTGGCGCTCAGCGGGGGCGCGTTCCTGGGGTCGGCGGGCAATTTCGCGGTGGGCGCCTACATGGCGCTGGTGCCGATGTTCCTCGGCTATGTCGCATTCGGGCTGGGGCTGGCGGCGATCTCGACCAGCCTTGCCACGACGATCACCCTGTTCGAGCCGGTCGTCGCCGCGATCCTTGCCGTCGTCATCGTGGGGGAACGGCTGCCCGCGCATGGCTGGGTCGGGGTGGGGCTGATCGTGGCCTGCCTGTTCTGGACCACGGCGCCGCTGCCGCGCCTGCGGCGTGCGGGAATGCGAAGGCCCCCCTGATCGGCGGGCCCAAGGTCGTCACGAGACCAAGCGATAGCCGCCCGATTCCGTCACCAGCAGTCGTGCATTGCCGGGATCGGGCTCGATCTTCTGGCGCAGGCGGTAGATATGCGTCTCCAGCGTGTGCGTCGTCACGCCCGCATTGTATCCCCAGACCTCGTGCAGCAGCACGTCGCGCGGCACCACGCCGTCCTGCGCGCGGTAGAGGAACTTGAGGATGTTCGTCTCCTTTTCGGTCAGGCGGATCTTGCGGTCCTTCTGATCGATCAGCATCTTCATCGCCGGCTTGAACGTGTACGGCCCCAGCTGGAAGATCGCGTCCTCGGACTGTTCATGCGTGCGCAGTTGGGCGCGCAGGCGGGCCAGAAGGACCGGGAACTTGAAGGGCTTGGTCACGTAATCGTTCGCGCCCGCGTCCAGACCCAGGATCGTGTCGGCATCGGTGTCATGGCCGGTCAGCATCACGATGGGGCATTTGACGTTCAGCTTGCGCAGCTTCTTGCACAGCTCGCGGCCGTCAGTGTCGGGCAGGCCCACATCCAGCACCACGAGGTCGAAGATCGCGTTCTTGGTGGCCTCGACGGCCTCGGCGCCGCTGCCGCCCTCGCTGACCTCGAACTCGTCGGTGGCGGCCAGCTGTTCGGCCAGCGCCTCGCGCAGGTCTTCCTCGTCGTCGATCAGCAGGATTTTTTTCAGTCCGGCCATGTTGCCTCCTTTGGCTTTCTTGCTGCAATCAGTGGGGACGGGCCTGCGCGGCGTCCAGCAACATGTCGGGATTCTCACATGGAGTTCAGGGTTCGGCAGGCTTATGTTTCAGAATGTTTCAAAATCGCGTGGCCCCATGAGCCTGATCCCCACACTTGCCGAAACCATTTCCCGCGCCCGCGCCGATCTGCGCATGGGCCTGCCGGTGCGGCTGGGCGAGCACCTTGCCGCCGCCATCGAGACGCTGTCGCCGGAACGGCTGGCGGATCTGCGCGGCATGGGCGCGGCGGTCGTCACCTTGACCGCGCGCCGGGCCGGAACGCTGAAGGCGCGCGCCTATGATGACGGCCTGGCGCGGGTGCGGCTGCCGGGCGATGCCGACCTGCGCTGGCTGCGGGCGCTGGCCGATCCGGCGGGCGATCTGATGTCGCCGATGAAGGGGCCGCTCGCGACCGAGCGTGGCGGCGAGGTCGCGGCCCATCGCGCGGCCCTGGCGCTGGCGAAATCCGCGCAGCTGCTGCCCGCGGTGCTGGTCGTGCCGGTCGCGCAGGACACGCCCGGCCTGACGGCGCTGAACCCGGCCGCGACGCTGGCGCAGCTGGCCGCCGAAACCGCGATGGCCCCCGTCGCGGGCGCGCGCGTGCCGCTTCTGTCGGCCGAGCGGTCGCGCCTGCACATCTTCCGGCCCGATGACGGCGCCGAAGAACATTACGCGGTCGAGATCGGCGATCCGCCCCGCGATGCCCCCGTTCTTGCGCGGCTGCATTCGGCCTGCTTCACCGGCGACGTGCTGGGCAGCCTGAAATGCGATTGCGGGCCGCAATTGCAGGCCGCGCTGGCCGCGATGGGTCAGGCAGGGGCGGGCGTTTTGCTTTATCTGAACCAGGAGGGGCGGGGCATCGGGCTGGCCAACAAGATGCGCGCCTACAGCCTGCAGGACCAGGGCTTCGACACGGTCGAGGCCAATCACCGCCTGGGATTCGAGGATGACGAGCGCGATTTCCGCATTGGGGCCGCGCTGCTGCGGCGGCTGGGTTTCGGCTCGGTCCGGCTGATGACGAACAACCCGCGCAAGATAGCCATGATGGAGGGGCAGGGCGTGAAGGTGGCCGAGCGCGTGCCCCTGATCGTGGCGCGCAACCGTCACAACACGGATTACCTGGACGTCAAGGCTGACAAGTCGGGGCACCTGCTGTGAGCCTGGCCGACATGATCCTGACGCCGCAGGGGCTGCGTTACCGCGGGCGCCTGTATCCCTGCAGCATCGGCAGGACGGGCGTGACCCGCACCAAGCGCGAGGGCGACAAGGCGACGCCCGCGGGCATCCTGCATGTGACCGGGCTGTGGTATCGGCCCGATCGGCTGGCCCCGCCCGCGCCCTGGGCGCGGCCCATCGGGCCGGGGGACCTGTGGTGCGACGCGCCGGGGCATCCGGCCTACAACCACCACGCCCGTGCGCCGCTGGCCGCCAGCCATGAACGGCTGCGGCGGGCCGATCCGCTCTATGACGTGATCCTGACGACGGATTGGAACTGGCCGGATGCGGTGCCGGGCTGGGGCTCGGCGATCTTCTTGCACCAGTGGCGCCGCCCGCGTTTCGGGACCGAGGGCTGCATCGCCTTCGCGCGGCACGACCTGATCCGCATCGCAGCGCATGCCGTCCTGGGCACGCGCATCGTCATCCCCGAAGGGCTTGCGGATCAGCCGTAATCCCGCGCGCCGAAGATGGCCGAGCCGACGCGGACATGGGTCGCACCCTCGGCCACGGCGATCTCGAAATCGGCGCTCATGCCCATGGACAGGCCCGGCAGGCCGTGATCGGCGGCAAGATCCCGCAGCAACCTGAAATGGGGGCGGGGGTCGTGGCCTTCGGGGGGGATGCACATCAGCCCCTGCGGGCGCAGGCCCAGCCCGGCGCAGGATGACAGGAAGGTCGGCAGCTCGTCCACCAGGATGCCCGCCTTCTGCGGCTCGTCCCCGGTATTGACCTGCACGAACAGTTCGGGGCTGCGGCCCTGTTCGTCGATCTGCTGCGCCAGCTTGCGCGCCAGCGACATGCGGTCCAGCGTGTGGATGGCGTCGAACAGCGCGACGGCGGGCTTGGCTTTGTTCGATTGCAGCGGCCCGATCATGTGGACCGACACATCGGGAAAGCGCGCGCGCCAGTCCGGCCACTTGGCCTGCGTTTCCTGAACGTAATTCTCGCCAAAGACGCGGTGCCCTGCATCCAGCACCGATTCGACGCGATCGTTCGGCTGCACCTTGCTGACCGCGATCAGCGTGACGCTGCCTGCCTCGCGACCCGCGTCGCGTTCCGCCGCGCGAAGGCGGCCCTTGATGTCATCCAGTCCCATGGGCGCAGAAGACAAAAAGAAAAGAGCGGGCGCAAGGCCCGCTCTCTCTGTCGAAGCGACTTGATCCGAGGATCAGAAGTCGAAGCGGACGCCGAAGTCGCCGCGGACTTCTTCGTCGTAGCCACGCTCGAGCGAGCCGGCCAGGTAGGCGCCGCCCAGGTCGTACTTGGCGCCGATGCCGAAGGCGTTGTCGGTTTCGTTGCCGTCTGCGTCGTTGTTCGACACGTAGGCGCTGACGGTGGTCATCGGAGCGACGACATAGTCACCGTACAGGACGATGGTGTCACCAGCGTCGTCACCGTTGTCCAGGTAGTTCAGGCCAACGCCGTTCTCGGTGCCGGGCATGGTGTAGTATGCGCCGACGAAGTACTGGTCGTTGTCTTCCACGCCAGCGCCGTCTTTGACAGCGGCAGCCGACAGGGCGATGTCGTTCCACTGGTAGTCAACCGAGACGCCGAACTCTTCGGTGGCCGAGTCGTCCAGCTGGTCGGGGTCGACATACGAGAAGCGAGCGGTCAGCGCGTCGACCGAGTACTCGACTGCCAGGCCCAGCTGGTCGCCGTCGGCATACGACTTCGATTCGTAGGCGTAGAAGTCGCCAGCCGGGTTGCCGAACGAACGGCTGATCAGGCCGACTTCCGATTCATACAGCAGGCCGGCGTTGTCGAATGCGGTGCCGACGTTGCCGACTGCAACGGTCAGGCCGTTCGAGGTCACGTAGATCTGGCCCGGTGCGACCGAGTCGACGCCTTCATCGCCCTGGTCCCACTGGACGCGGAAGCGTGCGCCGAAGTCGACGCCCTGGTCGGTCGAGGTGGTGCCGTGGATGTTCAGGCGGACGCGCGACTGGACGAAGGTTTCCTGATCGGCACCCTCATCATAGAGAACGGCGGTACGGCCGTAGCCCGAGATGGTCACGTCTGCGGCAGCCACACCGGCGGTCAGAACCAGCGCGGTCGAGGCGAAAAGAGCCTTTTTCATGGTGATGTTCCCTCTTGTCTCTCTGATGCCCAGATCGGGGTTCCGCCCTGGGGATGTGCAAGGTTTCGCGCTTTCGAACTTGTGATGCAACGGAATCGGGCAGGCCCTCGGGCCGATCCGGAATCCTGTGATGCACAACCGCCACACCTTTCCGTGACCACGATGTGACATCGCGAATGCCGCCCTGCACGAGTCGCGCGCGGGTCAAGGCGCTTGTTTCGCCCTGGCGATCCGCGCTAATGCTGGGCGCGAATTACAGACCGGGGGACCGCATGACCTACGCACGCGCCGCGCGCCTGATGATCGTCACGACGCTTTGCGCGGGGCTGGCTGCCTGCGGCAACGACGCCGGGCGACAGAACCAGACCGCGTCGATCCTGACCGATCCCGACATGCGGGATTCGCAGCGCTCGACCCGCATCCAGGACGTGCTGGCCCGGTCCGAGAACCCCAACCGCACCGTCGGCGTGAACAAGTACCTGTGGAATGCCAGCCTGGACGTGCTGGACTTCCTGCCGGTGCAGACGATCGATCCCTTCACGGGCGTGATCCAGACGGGCTATGGCACGCCTCCGGGCGGGGGGCGGCCCTATCGTGCGACGATCCAGGTGACGGACCCCGCGATGGACGCGCGCAGCCTGCGCCTGTCGCTGCAGGGGCCGGGCGGGGCCGCCGTGGCCCCCGGCACCGTCCGCGCGGTCGAGGATGCGATCCTGACCCGCGCGCGCCAGCTGCGCCAGCGCGACGGCCGCCTGTAAGGCCGCGGCGGGCTGGACCCGCTGATCGGGCGCGTATAAACCCTGCGGGCAAGAGATGATGCCCGAGGTCCGATATGCCCTATGATCCGTCCAGCAGCGAAGCCCGGTGGCAGAAGGCCTGGGCCGATGCCGGCAGCTTTGCCGCCATCCGCGACGAGCGCCCCAAATACTACGTGCTGGAGATGTTCCCCTATCCCTCGGGGCGCATCCACATGGGCCATGTGCGCAACTACACGATGGGCGACGTGGTGGCGCGGTTCAAGCGCGCGCAGGGGTTCAGCGTGCTGCACCCGATGGGCTGGGACGCCTTCGGCATGCCTGCGGAAAACGCCGCGATGGAACAGGGCGGCCATCCCCGCGACTGGACCTATGCCAATATCGCCACGATGCGCGACCAGCTGAAGCCGCTTGGTCTGTCCATCGACTGGAGCCGCGAATTCGCGACCTGCGACGACGATTACGTCCACCAGCAGCAGGCGATGTTCCTCGACATGCTGGATGCGGGCCTGATCACCCGCAAGTCGGCGCAGGTGAACTGGGATCCGGTCGACATGACCGTTCTGGCCAATGAACAGGTCATCGACGGCAAGGGCTGGCGGTCCGGCGCCACGGTCGAGCGCAAGGAGCTGACCCAGTGGTTCTTCAAGATCAGCGACTACAGCGACGAGCTGCTGTCGGCGCTGGACGGGCTGTCGGGCTGGCCGGAAAAGGTGCGGCTGATGCAGGCCAACTGGATCGGCAAGTCGCGCGGGCTGCAGTTCCGCTTTGCCACCGTCGATGCGCCCGAAGGGTTCGACGCGATCGAGGTCTATACCACTCGCCCCGACACGCTGATGGGCGCAAGCTTTGCCGCGCTGTCGCCGGATCACCCGCTGGTGAGGAAGCTGGCCGAAACCCGCCCCGAGGTCGCCGCCTTCATCGAGGAATGCAAGCGCATCGGCACCACCGAAGAGGCGATCGAGACCGCGCCCAAGCTGGGCTTCGATACCGGCCTGACCGTCACCCATCCGCTGGACCCGGACTGGCAGCTGCCGATCTGGGTCGCGAATTTCGTGCTGATGGATTACGGCACCGGCGCGATCTTCGGCAGCCCGGCGCATGATGAACGCGACCACGAATTCGCCACGAAATACGGCCTGCCGATCCGCGCGACCTTCGGTCAGCCGGGGATGACGCTGGAACAGGCGGACGAGCTGGTCTCCGCCGCGCCCTTCGTGCCGCTGAAATCCGAGACCGTCACCTATGTCCGTGGCTTTGCGGGCGATGCCGACCAGACCGGCGAGGCCGCGGTGGACGCCGCCATCGCCCATGCCGAGGCTCAGGGCTATGGCGAGGGGGTGACCAAGTTCCGCCTGCGCGACTGGGGCATCTCGCGCCAACGCTACTGGGGTTGCCCGATCCCGGTCGTGCATTGCGACAGCTGCGGCACCGTCCCCGAGGCCAAGGAGAACCTGCCGGTCCTTCTGCCGCAGGACGTAACCTTCGACGTGCCGGGCAACCCGCTGGACCGCCATCCGACCTGGCGTCAGGCGACCTGCCCGAAATGCGGTGGTGCCGCGCGTCGCGAGACCGACACGATGGACACCTTCGTCGATTCGTCCTGGTACTATGCCCGCTTCACCAGCCCCGGTGCCGACACGCCGACGAACCGCGCCGATGCGGATTACTGGATGAACGTGGACCAGTATATCGGCGGCATCGAGCACGCGATCCTGCACCTGCTGTATTCGCGCTTCTTCGCCCGCGCGATGGTCAAGACCGGTCACCTGCCCGAGGCCGCGAAGGAACCCTTCGACGCGCTGTTCACGCAAGGGATGGTCACGCACGAGATCTACATGACCCGCGATGCCAAGGGGCGCCCGGTCTATCACCTGCCCGAGGACGTGACCGACGGGAAACTGGCCGACGGCACCGAGGTCGAGATCATCCCCTCGGCCAAGATGTCGAAATCGAAGAAGAACGTCGTCGATCCGGTCAACATCGTGCAGGGCTTCGGTGCCGATACCGCGCGCTGGTTCATGCTGTCCGACAGCCCCCCCGAGCGTGACGTCGAATGGACCGCGGCGGGCGCCGAGGCTGCGGCCAAGTTCCTGGGCCGCGTCCACCGCCTGGCCGAGGATGCGCCCGCCGACGGCCCCGAGGATCTGGACCTGTCCCGCGCCGCCCACCGCGCCATCGCGGATGTGACCAAGGCGATCGAGGGCTTTGCCTTCAACAAGGCGGTCGCCAAGCTGTACGAGCTGGCCAATGCCATCGGGAAATCGAAGGCCGGCGGCGCTCAGCGGGCCGAGGTGCTGCGCATCACCGCGCAGCTGCTGGCCCCGATGGTCCCGCACCTGGCCGAGGATGTCTGGTCGCTGGCAGGCGGGCAGGGGCTGGTCGTCGATGCGCCCTGGCCCAAGGCGGATCCCGCGCTACTGCAGGATGACAGCGTGACGCTGCCCATCCAGATCAACGGCAAGCGCCGGGCCGAGATCACCGTCCCCAAGGACATGGCCAAGGACCAGATCGAGGCGCTGGTCATGGCCGACGAGACGGTGCAGCGCTTCCTGGAAGGGGCGGCGCCCAAGAAGCTGATCGTCGTGCCGGGACGGATCGTCAATGTGGTCGCGTGACCCCAGCCGGCGCGTGGCACTGCTGGGGCTTCTGGCCCTGGCAGGCTGCGGGCTGAAACCCGTCTACGGACCCGAGGGCGGGGGGCGCAAGCTGTTCGGCAAGCTGCGCCCGCGCGACCCCGAGACCCCCATCGACTTCGTCTTCAACAGCCGCCTTGCCGAACGGCTGGGCCCCGAGGACAGCCCCGAATACGATCTGGATTACCGCATCAGCGTGGGCGTGGTCAGCCAGGCCATCACCCCCGACGAGGTGACGACCCGCTATTCGCTGAACGGGACCGCGGATTTCGTGCTGACCGGACCGGACGGCGCCGAGATCACGCGCGGGCGCGTCAGCAACTTCACTTCCTATTCGACCACGGGCACGACCGTCTCGACCCTGTCGGCGGAAGGCGATGCGCGGCAGCGGCTGGCGATCATGCTGGCCGACCAGGTCGTGACGCGGCTTCTGGCGGCCTCGATGCGGCTGCCGGGCTGACATGCTGCTGAAGGGAGGAGAGATCGCGCGCTATCTCTCTCGGCCCGATCCGTCGCGGCCGGGGCTGCTGATCCATGGGCAGGACGCGATGCGCGTGGCCCTGAAGCGGGCCGAGGCCGTGAAGGCGCTGGTTGGCAAGAAGGCCGACGAGGAGATGCGCCTGACCCGCATGGCGGGCGCGGGCCTGAACAAGGACCGCGCGCAGCTGGTCGATGCCGTCCGCGAGGTCGGCTTCTTTCCCGGTCCGCGCGTCGTTCTGGTCGACGACGCCCCTGACAGCGCCGCCGATGCCGTGGCCGAGGCCCTGACGGAATGGCGCGCGGGCGATGCGGTCGTGGTGGTGACGGCGGGCAACCTCAAGAAATCGTCGGCCCTGCGCAAGCTGTTCGAGACGCATGGCCAGGCCGTCTGCGCCCCCATCTATGACGATCCCCCCGGCGAGGACGAGATTCGCCGCTGGCTGGCCGATGTCGGCCTGCCCGAGATCCCGCAGGCCGCCATGCGCGAGATGGCCGTCCTGGCCCGCGCGCTGGATCCGGGCGACCTGCGCCAGACGATCGAGAAGATCGGGCTCTACAAGCATGGCGATCCCTCGCCGCTGAGCGCCGAGGAAATCGCCCTGATGGCCCCCGCGACCATCGAGGCCGACCTGGACGAGCTGATCCACACCGTCGCCGAACGCCGAGAGGTCGATTTCAGCCGCCTGATGCGCCGGATCGAGGGGCAGGGGATCAACCCCGTCACCATCTGCATCGCGGCGCTGCGCCATTTCCGCACCCTGCATCTGGCCGCCTCCGACCCGCAGGGGGCGGGCAACGCGCTGGCCCGCGCCAAGCCGCCGGTCTTCGGTCCGCGGCGCGACCGCATGGCGCGGCAGGCGCAGTCATGGGGCGCAGGCCCGCTGGAAGAGGCCGTCTCGGCGCTGCTTCAGACCGACATGACCCTGCGATCCGCCAGCCGTGCCCCCCAGATGCCGCTGGTCGAACGCGCGCTGCTGCGCCTGGCGATGCGCCCGCGGGGGCGGCGGTGACGGCGGAACCCGTCGATGCGCTGATCGTGGGCGCGGGCCCCGCCGGGCTGATGGCGGCCGAGATGCTGGCCGCGCCCGGTCGCCGGATCGTGCTGGCCGATGCCATGCCCTCGCCCGCGCGGAAGTTCCTGATGGCGGGGAAATCGGGGCTGAACCTGACCAAGGCCGAGCCAGCCGCCGATTTCGCACGGCATTTCGCGGGCAGCGTCGATCCGCGAACCGGCGATTTCGGTCCGCTGGACGTGATCGAATGGGCCGAGGGGCTGGGGATCGAGCTGTTCACCGGCAGCACGGGGCGCGTCTTTCCGGTCGGCATGAAGGCCTCGCCGCTGCTGCGGTCGTGGCTGGCACGGCTGGCGGGCGTCGATCTGCGTCGCCGCTGGCGCTGGACCGCGATTCGCGACGGCGAGTTCGGCTTCGACACGCCGGATGGGCCGCAATGGATTGCGCCGCGCGTCATCGTGCTGGCGCTTGGCGGCGCAAGCTGGCCGCGCCTCGGATCGGACGCCGCATGGGTGCCGATGCTGCGGGATGCGGGCGTCGATCTCGCGGGCTTTCGTCCTGCCAACATGGGGTTCCGCGTGGACTGGTCGGAGCCGATGCGCAGGCATCTGGGCGCGGCGGTCAAGGGCGTGGCGGTCCATGCAGGCGGCCTGATCGGGCGCGGCGAATGGGTGATCGGGGCGCAGGGCGTCGAGGGCGGCGGCATCTACGAGGTGTCGGCCCCCATGCGCGATGGCGCAAATGCGCATGTCGACCTGGCCCCCGACCTGGATCGCGATGCGCTGGCGCGGCGGCTGGCCAGGCCGCGCGGCAAGCTGTCGGTCGGGAACTGGCTGAGGCGCGCGATCGGCGATCCGGTCAAGGTCGCGCTGCTGCTGGAATGGGGCCAGCCCCTGCCCAAGGATCCGGGCGCGCTGGCCGGGCTGATCAAGGCGCTGCCCCTGCGCCATGACGGGCCGATGGGGCTGGACGGCGCCATATCCGCCGCGGGCGGGATCACGGGCGGCGCGCTGACCGATGACCTGGAACTGCGCGCGCTGCCCCGCACCTTCGCCGCCGGAGAGATGCTGGACTGGGAGGCGCCGACCGGCGGCTATCTTCTGACCGGCTGCCTTGCGACCGGCAGGCGTGCGGGCATCGCCGCCGCCCGCCTTCTGGATCAGAGAGACCGCGCCCTGACATAGGCCGGACGTTCGCGCATCCGTTCGAGGTAATCCGACAGCCGTGGCTCGGTGATCGGAAAGCGCGCGCTCAGCGCCCAGTCGAGGCAATGGGTCAGGATGATGTCGGGAACCGTCATCTCGGACCCCATCACGAAGGGGCCGTCGCCCATCCGGTGCACCATCGTCTTCTGGCTGGATTCGAATTCCCACCGCAGGGTGTTCTTGATCGCGCTGAGGCGCATTTCCTCGGGCAGCACGAAGCTGTGGCGCGCAGCCAGCCACAGCGCCGCGTCGAATTCGTCCAGCAGGAACTGGGTCAGGCTGTCCTGGCGGGCGCGATCGAGCGTGCCCGCCTTGTGGGTCAGCTGCCCGTGCCGGTCGGCAAGATAGGCGAGGATCGCGGTCGAATCGGTGATGGGCGTGCCGTCATCGACCAGCACCGGAACCTTGCCCGCGGGGTTCACCTGGGTCACCCCCTCGCTGCGGGGAACGGCGGGGACGTGGTCGTAATCCGCGCCCAGCTCCTCCATCATCCACAGAACGCGGAAGGCACGCGATTTCGCCGTGCCGATCACCTGGTACATGGTTCCCCCCCCCCATCGTATTGCCGGAGGGGAAGTGGGCCCGATCGGGCGGGCGACGTCAAGCTCAGCGACAGGACCGAAGCTGTTGGCGATACATCTCGGATCGTTGGCCGACGCGGGCGGCGACGCCCATCAGCCAGCCCTTGCTGCGATGACTGCCGCGCGCGAAACCGCCGCGCCCCTCGTGATAGGCGAGGTATTGCGAGGTCGCGTCGTATTTCGACAGGCCCAGCTGCCGCTGGCTGCCGTTCATGTACCAGCCGATGAAATCGGTCGCATCGCGGATGTTGTCGCGGCGCGCGCGGCGGTTGCCGGTGTCGCGCTGGTATTCCTCCCAGGTGCCGTCAAGCGCCTGGCTGTAGCCGAAGGCGCTGGACTGGCGCCCGATCGGGATCACGCCCAGGGCGAACTTGTGCGGGGTCCGCGCATCGCCGATGAACTTCGATTCCTGGTACATGGTCGCCATCTGGACATGGACCGGCACGCCCCATTTGCGTTCGGTCCGCTTCATCGCGCGCATGTATTGCGGCCGTTCCGAAGCGATCGCGCATGCGTTCTCCAGATTGCGCGGCGCGCTGTAGTTGCCGCCGCCGCAGGATGCGACCAGCAAGACGATTCCCAGCTTGAGAAGCCTGTTCATACTGCCCTCGTGCTCTTCTTTTCGTTGGCAGCGATATTACGGGAAATCAAGGCAGGGTGAAATCACAAAGCCCTTAGCATGTGGCGGATATCCGCGTCAGCCTTCGGGTTCGGGGTGCAGAAGGGCGTTCAGCGCCTGCAGATGATCGGCCCCCGCCTCGCGCAGCAGCGTTTCCAGCGCGCGGTAATGCGTCAGCACATCCTTGCCGGTCGGGGTCACGGTCGCTCCGCCCCCACCCGCCCCGCCACGGGCGCGGTCGATGACGGGCTGGGCGAAGGCCACGTTCATCTCCTCGACCAGGGTCCATGCGCGCTTGTAGCTCATGCCCATCTCGCGCGCTGCCGCCGAGATCGAGCCGAGCCTGTCGATGCGCGACAGCAGCTCGGCCTTGCCCGGCCCCAGGATCAGCGGGGAATCGTATTCGAGGCGAAGCTTGATCCGCAGCCGCGGGCCATTCGCGTTCGTGGGCATGTGCTGTCCGTTCCTGCGTTATTCCCCGGAAGCATACCGCGCCGGTGCTGCGGCTGCAAACACTGCCGTGACGGAACGGGGCCGCGCGTCTTGCGAAGGCGGGGCCCGCGCCTATCCTGCCCCGGACATCTTATGGGAGGGAACCATGTCCGCAGACGATATCGTCATTCTGTCCGGGGCGCGCACGGCGATCGGCACCTTCGGGGGCAGCCTTGCCGGCGTGGCGCCCATCGACCTGGCCACCACGGTCACCCGTGCCGCGCTGGAACGCGCGGGCGTCGCGCCCGACCTGATCGGGCAGGTGGTCTTCGGCCACGTCATCAATACCGAACCCCGCGACATGTACCTGTCCCGCGTCGCGATGCTGAACGCGGGCATTCCGCACACGACGCCCGCGATGAACGTGAACCGCCTTTGCGGATCGGGCGCGCAGGCCATCGTCTCGGCCACGCAGGCGCTGATGCTGGGGGATGCCGATTTCGCCATCGCCGGCGGCGCCGAGAGCATGAGCCGCTCGCCCTATGCCATCCCCTCGGCGCGGTTCGGGGCCAAGATGGGCGACCAGGTGATGCTGGACATGATGACCGGCGCGCTGACCTGTCCGATGGGCACCGGCCATATGGGCGTCACGG
Organism: Paracoccus sp. PARArs4; assembly: GCF_947311865.1. Lineage (NCBI taxonomy): Bacteria > Pseudomonadati > Pseudomonadota > Alphaproteobacteria > Rhodobacterales > Paracoccaceae > Paracoccus > Paracoccus sp. PARArs4. The sequence goes on from NZ_CAMZMW010000021.1 coordinate 44,332, forward strand.
CGGAAAACGTGGCCGCCGAACATGACATCACCCGCGAGCAGCAGGACGAGTTCGCGATGGAATCGCAGCGCCGCGCGGCGGCTGCCATCTCGGCGGGGCATTTCGCGGACCAGATCGTCCCGGTCGAGGTGAAGACCCGCAAGGGCATCGTGGCCTTCGACACGGACGAACATCCCAAGGAGACCAGCCTGGACAAGCTGGCGGGCCTCAAGCCCGTGTTCCAGAAGGGCGGCAGCGTGACGGCGGGCAATGCCAGCGGCATCAATGACGGCGCCGCGGCGCTGGTCCTGGCGCGTGCAAGCGCGGCCGAGGCTGCGGGCCTGACGCCGCGTGCGCGCATCCTGGGCTATGCCGTGGCGGGCGTCCGCCCCGAGGTGATGGGCATCGGCCCGATCCCGGCGGTCCAGGCCCTGATGGAGAAGACCGGCCTGAAGCCCGGCGATTTCGACGTGATCGAATCGAACGAGGCCTTTGCCGCGCAGGCGCTTGCGGTGAACAAGGGGCTGGGGCTGGATCCGGCGCGGGTCAACCCGAATGGCGGCGCGATCGCGCTTGGCCATCCGGTCGGCGCGACCGGCGCGATCCTGACGGTCAAGGCGCTGGCCGAACTGGAGCGGACGGGCGGCACCACCGCGCTGATCACCATGTGCATCGGCGGGGGGCAGGGGATCGCCATCGCGATCCGTCGCGGCTGATCCCTGAAGTGGCGCGGGCGGCGGTCGAAACCGCCGCCCTTGCGCGAATGTGGAACGGGTCGTCCAGATCAGACGACCCGCGAGATCCACGGAGATGGCCCAGTTAGGGACGGAAGCGCATCCGGTCCCAACCAGGGTTTACGACCCGAAGGGCTGCCTTCAGGCCACGGCCCCCCTGACTGTTCCGACACCTCTCTCCAATATCACTCTCGACACTGGACCACCTCCTTTCAATAAGTTGCCGTTGCAGGTTCAGGGTGCCACAGATCGACCATGTGTCAATCAACTTTCTTGGGCAGCCCTCAACAAATTGCGGACAATGAGGCGGAAGGGCACAAGCGCCAGTAGGGCCAGACCCAGTTTGACCAGCCAGTCGGCAACTGCCAGCGAAACCCACAGCTGCACGCCCGGTCCCTGACCAAGAAGGGGAACGATCTCGTTGGACCAGCCGGTATTGGCATCGGCGGGCAGCATGGCCGAGAAGGCGATGCCGAAGAACAGCGCGGTGTCCAGCGCCGACCCGATCAGCGTCGAGGCCAGCGGAGCGCGCCACCATTGCCCGCCGCGAAGCCGGTCGAAGATCGCGATGTCGGTCATCTGCGCCACCAGGAAGGCCGCCCCCGAGGCGATGGCGATGCGCAGCGTGGTCATGTCGAAGCCCGCCGCGATCAGCGAACAGGCGACACCGGTGACGAAGCCCGCGGCGACGACGCGGCGTGCGGCGGCGGGGCCGTGGACGCGGTTCATCACGTCGGTCACCAGGAAGGCGAAGGGATAGGTGAAAGCACCCCAAGTCAGCCAGTCGCCCAGGACGAACTGGACGAGGATGTTCGAAGCCACGACGATGGTGGCCATGGCAATGATGCCGGGCAGGAAACGTGTCATCGGGATTTCCGTTTTGACAAGGTTGCGGAAGAACTCGGCCCCGTGCGGGCAGGGCGCGCATACGTCCGCGAAGGGCGTCTTGTCAATCCGTGGCAGCGCGGCGGGTCTGTTCGCGCAGGCGATACTCGACGATCTCGGTGCGCTGGACGAACAGGAAGTTGTCGTCCGAGATCATCGTCAGCCGCGTGCCGATCCCGTCGTCCCAGGCGGCGATTCCTTCGAGGTTGTCGTATTGCAGCGACCGCGTGCGCAGGACGATCTCGTCCTCGGTCACGCCGTCATCGTCCAGCATGACGCGCCGCACGCGGGACGAGAAGCCCAGGATGCCGTTGAAGTCGCGTTCCAGCAGGTACAGCCATCCGTCGGGGCCCATGTCGGCGCCGACCATCAGCCAGTCGCCGTCGCGCCGGATCTCGGCCCGGCGATGCCAGCGGTCGTCCGAATATTCCAGCAGGACGAAGGGCGTGTCCTTCGATTTCGAGGCCTCGGGCAGGGTCAGCAATTCGCCCTTCGGGCCGATGGCCAGCGCCTCAAGGCCGTTGTTCACCACCATGCCCGGCAGCTTGGGCGCGCGCCGCAGCACTGTCGGCCCGCCCTCCAGATCGGGATAGGAGGCGACGCGGTTCAGCCCCTCGAAGCTGACATGGACCGTGCCGTCGGGACCGATGGCCAGCCCTTCGCTGTCGCCGGTATATCCGGGGGGCAGGGGCCTGCCGCGGCTGTCGCGCAGATGGGCCCGGCCCAGGGTGCGCATGCCGCGCACGATTCCCTGGCCGTCGCGTTCGAAGCGTCCCCAGTACAGCTGCGAACGGTCCGACAGCGCGTGGAAGGTCTGCCCGTCATCCGACACCTCGATCCCCGAGAAACCTCCGAAATCGGCGCGGTCCTCGGACCAGACATAGGTGCCGACATAATCGAGAACCGCGCCTGCATGTGCAGGCGCGGCCAGGGTCAGCATCGACAGGAGCGTGCCCGTCTGGGCGCGCCGACAACGGTTCGGCATTGGTCCGGAAGCTCGCTCAGGCGGTAGGTGCGGGGGTGGCGATAATTGGGGTTGGGCGTGCTGGGCTTGGCCAGCGACGGGTTCTTGCGGATGGCCAGCCATTCGGCGGCCTCGGCGCAGCCGTCGCCTGCGGGGATCGGGTTCTGGCGTTCGCAGATCGATCCGGGCGGGCAGTTCAGCCGGACGTGGAAGTGATAGTCGTGGTTGTTCAGCGGGCGGATCTTGCGCAGCCAGCTGCGGTTGCCGGTCTCCATCTGGCACATGGCGACCTTGACCACGGGATCGGTGAAGATGCGCTCGACCCGGCTGTCGCTGGCGGCGGCGCGCAGGATCGACATGTGCTGCGGCGTCCAGTTGCCCGACAGCCCCAGCCCGTTCGATGCCACCGCCGAGGTCGACGAGATGTTCTCGCGCTGCTGGCGCGACAGGGTCAGCGAACCGGGCGGGCGCATCCAGATGTCGGCGTCCAGCCCGATCTGGTGGCTGGCATGGCCCGACAGCGTGGGCCCGCCGCGCGGCTGGCCGATATCCCCGATATAGAGCCCCTGCCAGCCGGCCTGGTTCGCGGCGCGCGACAGCCCGATCAGGAAGTCGATCATCACCGGGTGGCCCCAGTTGCGTCCGCGCGACAGGCGCATCGCCTGCCAGGTCGGCCCGGTCTCGGGCAGCTGCACGAGGCCCTGAGCACAGCCGCGGCTGTAATTGCCGATGGATACGGCGGGCCCCTGCGACGCGCTGCCGAACGCGCCGAACACGTCCTTGGCCAGCGGGTCCGCCGCGGCGGGCAATGTCATGGTCAGCGCTGCGGCTGCGGCGGTCAGCATCCTGCGGATGGCGGTCTTCATGATCACGGGCGTGCCTCTTCTTCTCCGTCCGGGTCGACCCAGCCTAGCAGAACCAGCGCGACAAGGAAGATCAGGATCAACGGCGCAAGCCCGACGCGCTGATTGCCGCTGAGATCGGTCGTCACCGCGATCAGGAAGGGCGCCAGGAAGGCCGTCGCCTTGCCCGACAGCGCATAGAGGCCGAACCCCTCGGTCGCGCGTTCCTCGGTGGTGTGGCGCACCATCATGGTGCGGCTTGCGGCCTGCAGCGCGCCGCCGGCCCCGCCGATCACCGCCCCGCAGAGGAAGAACAGCAGGTCCGCGACGCCCAGGCTGCCGATCACGCCGCCTTCGGCCACGGGGATCCCCATGACCGATGCGCGGTCCATGCCGACCAGCAGCACGCAGATCGCCGTCAGCGCAAGGATGCAGGCGGCGATCACCGCGCGCGGCCCGAAGGCGCGGTCGGCGCGTCCGCCCAGCCAGCTGATGATCGCGGCCGAGATCGCGCTGATCACCCCGAACACCCCCGCCAGGAAGACCGGCCAGCCCAGCACCGTCCCCGCATAGACGCCCCCGAACCCATAGAGCGCGTTCAGCGCATCGCGCGAGAACATCGAGGACAGCAGCCAGTTCCGCAGGCTGCGCCGGTGACGCAGGCTGGCGATCAGCGATCCCAGGTCCCGAAGCGACGCGCCAAGCCGGATCGGGCGGCGCGGCCCGCGCGGTTCGCGCACCCACAGGAAGAACGGGATCATGAAGACCGCGTACCAGATCGCGGTGAAGGGCCCGACGAAGCGCGTCCCCTCGCGCAGGGCGGGATCGAGGCCGAACAGCGGCTCGATCCCGGCCAGCGTCCGCCCCGAGGGGGTTTCCGCGAACAGAAGCAGCATGATCGCCAGCGCGCTGACGCCCCCAAGATAGCCGAAGGCATAGCCCGAACCGGACAGGCGGCCGATCTCGTCCCGCGGGGCAAGGCCGGGCAGCAGGGCGTTGGTGAAGATGGTGGCGAACTCGGTCCCGATCAGGCCGATGCCGAACAGCACGACCGCCTGCACCAGCGCGGGCTGTTCGGGCGTCAGCGACCACAGCCCGGCAGCCCCCAGCACGTACAGCCCCGAGAACAGCCAGATCCAGCCCATGCGCCGACCCGATCCGTCCGCGATCGCCCCCAGGATCGGCGCAAGCACCGCGATCAGCACGCCAGTGATCGACAGCCCGTATCCCCACAGCGCCTGCGCATTCGCCCCCGCGATGGTGCTGCTGTATCCGAGCGCGATGAAATGGGTCTTCGCGACCTCGGCGAAATAGATCGAGAAGACGAAGGTCAGCAGCAGCGTGTGATAGGGCTGGCTGGCCCAGTCGAAAAACCACCAGCCCCAGATGCGCTTGCGATCCATGCCCGTCCCCCTTTGGCGTCAGGGAACATAAGGCCCGCCCGCGCTCAGGCTTTCAAGGCCCTGCGGGCATCCTTGGGCAGTTCGGGCGGCCAGGGGCGGGCGGCGTCGGCCTCGACCCAGGCCGCGACCCAAGCTGGCAGGGCGGGGCTGTCGCCCGAATGCCCCAGGGCCGCCGCGACATCGGCGGGCGCCACGATCCCCTTGTCCGAGGTGACGGCCATGCGGATCAGGACCTGGTTGCAGCACTCGCCGCGCTTCCACATCGACTGGTCGATATAGATGAAGCGGTGATCCCAGCCGACCATGCGCGACACCATCTCGAAGCGGTCGAAGGCCTTGATCCGGCGGCGATAGCGGGTCGAGTTGCCCGCCACCGTCATTCCCCAGCCATGCGCCCGCAGCACGGCGACCAGCCCCGTGCGCTGCGCCAGCGGGATGCGCCCCAGATCGTACAGCGTCAGGGTCCGGCCGTTGTTCAGCTCGATCCAGGGGTCCAGGTCCCAGGGCCAGCACATGTGACGCGACACATGCGCGTCGAACGGCCCGAGGCGCGGTGCCTTGCGGTATTTCACCATCTCCTTGGCGAAGCGGACAATCGGATACATCTGGCCCCCCGTATTCGTTCCGGCGTCGTTCCGGCGGGCCCATGCGTGGCCGCAGTTCACGCGCAGGTCAACCTGCGACGCGGCGACATGGCGCGCCTATCGGTCGGGGGATGCTTGCGCGCGCGGCCATGTGCCCGCATACAGGGCCGCGATCGCGCGGATCGAATACCGGATCGAATACGGGGAAGAATTATGGGAACGCTCTATGAGGCGCTGCAGCTGATCCTGCAGGTGGTGTGGTTCGTGATGATCGTCCACATCATCATGTCCTGGCTGATCAACTTCCAGGTGCTGAACCTGCGCCAGCCGCTGGTCGCGCAGATCTGGGACGGGCTGACGCGCCTGCTGGAACCGATCTATCGCCCGATCCGCAACGTGCTGCCCAATACCGGCGGGCTGGACCTGGCGCCGCTTGTCGTCTTCCTGATCATCATCATCCTGCAGCGCGCGCTGGCGAACAACGCGGGCTTCTTCTACGGCTTCTGATGGCGCGGGATCTGCCAGCGGACGACCTTCTGCGCCAGGTCTGGGGCTTTGACGGCTTCCGGCCCGGCCAGCAGGAGATCGTCGAGTCGGTGGCCGATGGCCGCGACGTGCTGGCGATCATGCCCACGGGCGGCGGCAAGTCGCTGTGCTATCAGCTGCCCGCGCTGATGCGGCAGGGGGTGACGGTCGTCATATCGCCGCTGATCGCGCTGATGCGGGACCAGGTGCGCGCCCTTCGCGCGGCGGGCGTCGAGGCCGGCGCCCTGACAAGCGGCAATACCGATGCCGAAACCGAGGCCGTCTTCGCGGGACTGTCGGATGGCAGCCTGCGCATCCTCTACATGGCGCCCGAGCGGCTGGCGTCCGGGGGCACGGTCAACCTGCTGCGCCGCGCGAATGTCACGGCCATCGCGGTGGACGAGGCGCATTGCGTCAGCCAGTGGGGCCACGATTTCCGCCCCGACTATCTTCGCATCGGTGACCTGAAGCGGGCGCTGAACGTCCCGCTTGCGGCCTTCACCGCCACCGCCGACGCCGAAACCCGCGCCGAGATCGTCGAGCGCCTGTTCGCAGGCACCGATCCGGTCACCTTCCTGCGCGGCTTCGACCGGCCCAACATCCGGCTGGCCTTCCAGCCGAAGGACAGTCCCCGCAAGCAGGTGCTGTCCTTCGTCGCCGCGCGTCGCGGCCAGTCGGGCATCGTCTATTGCGGGGCGCGGGCGCGGACGGAATCGCTGGCCCAGGCGCTGCGCGAGGCGGGGCATCCGGCCATCGCCTATCATGCAGGCCTTGAACCCGATCAGCGCCGCGAGGCCGAGGCCCGTTTCCAGCGCGAGGACGGGCTGATCGTCGTGGCCACCGTCGCCTTCGGCATGGGCATCGACAAGCCCGACATCCGGTGGGTGCTGCATGCCGACCTGCCGAAATCCATCGAGGGATATTACCAGGAGATCGGGCGCGCGGGCCGCGACGGCGATCCGGCCGAGACGCTGACGCTCTACGGTCCCGACGACATCCGCCTGCGCCGCACCCAGATCGACGAGGGGCTGGCCGAGCCTGCCCGCAAGACCGCCGACCATGCCCGCCTGAACGCGCTGCTGGGCCTGGCCGAGGCGACGGGATGCCGCCGCAGCCGCCTGCTTGCCTATTTCGGCGAGGAGCAGCACGGCGATTGCGGCAATTGCGACCTGTGCCAGACCCCGCCCAAGCTGTTCGACGGCACGATGGCCGTGCGCAAGGCGCTGTCGGCGATGCTGCGCACGGGCGAATGGTTCGGCTCGGGGCATCTGATCGACGTGCTGACCGGCAACCAGACCGACAAGGTGCGCGAACGGGGCCACGACCACCTGCCGACCTTCGGGGTGGGGCGCGAACACGGGCGCGGGCAGTGGCAGGCGATCTTCCGTCAGATGATGGGGCTGGACCTGTGCCGCCCCGACCCCGAACGCCACGGCGCGCTGCAGCTGACCGAGGCCGCCCATCCGATCCTGCGCGGAGAGGAGAACGTGACCCTGCGCCAGGACATGACCGCCAGTGCCAAGTCCTCGACCGTCCTGCGCGCGCAGGTCTCGGAAGAGGACGAGCCGCTTCTGTCCGCGCTGAAGGCCAAGCGCCGCGCCCTGGCCGAGGCCGCGCGCGTGCCCGCCTATGTCATCTTCCCCGACCGCACCCTGATCGAGATGGCGACCGCGCGTCCGCAGGACATGGACCAGATGGCCCGTGTCAGCGGGGTGGGGGCCAAGAAGCTGGAAAGCTATGGCGCGGAATTCCTGACGGTGATCGCGGGTGAACAGCCTGCGATGCACCCCGCGCGCCGCGCGCTTGCGGGCAGTCCGGCGGGCGCGCTGTTCGACCGGCTGGGCGACCTGCAGCTGCGCCTGCAGCGCGGCGAGGACGGCACCGAGAAACCGCTGAGCCTGTCCACCGCGCAGATCCGCCGCATCGCCGAGGCGCGGCCCACCAGCATGGACGCCCTGTCGCGTTACCTGGACGATGCGCGCCTGGAACGCTTCGGGGCGGCCATCCTGCACGAGGTCGAGATCGCCGACTGAGCGATTTCAAGGGAATGTGATGCATCATTCGGGCCGCGGCCCGCGTGTCTTGTGCCATGCTGGGTCCAACACGGCCCCGCCAGAGGAGCGAGACATGAAGCTGAAATGGTCCGACGTCACCCCGAAGCGTGATTACCTGAACCGCCGCAAGTTCATCGCGGCGGGCAGCCTGGCGATGGCCGCGGGCGCGTTGCCCGGCGGGCCTGCGCTGGCGCTGACGGGCAAGCCCTCGCGCTTCTCGACCGACGAGACGCCGAACAGCTTCGAGGAGATCACGAACTACAACAACTTCTACGAGTTCGGCACCGGCAAGGAGGATCCCGCCCGCAACGCCCATCGCCTGACGACGGATCCGTGGTCGGTGCAGATCTCGGGGCTGGTGGATCGGCCGGGCAGCTATTCCGTGGACGACCTGGCCCCCGAGAACGCGCTGGAGGAACGCATCTATCGCCTGCGCTGCGTCGAGGCATGGTCGATGGTCGTCCCCTGGCTGGGCGTCACGCTGGCATCCGTGCTGGAGAAGGCGGGCGTGCAGCCCGGCGCGAAATTCGTCGAGTTCGAGACCCTGGTCCGCCCCGAGGAGATGGTCGGCCAGCAGCGCGCGCTTCTGGACTGGCCCTATCGCGAGGGGCTGCGCATCGACGAGGCCATGCACCCGCTGACCATTCTTGCCACGGGGCTGTACGACCAGCCGATGCCCAACCAGAACGGCGCGCCGATCCGGCTGGTCGTTCCGTGGAAATACGGCTTCAAGTCGATCAAGTCGATCGTCCGGATCAACGTGATCGAGCAGGAGCCGGTGAACACCTGGAAGCAGCTTCAGGCCAGCGAGTACGGCTTCTATGCCAATGTGAACCCCGAGGTGGACCATCCCCGCTGGAGCCAGGCCACCGAACGCCGCATCGGCGCGGGCCTGTTCGGCGGGCGCCAGGAGACGCTGATGTTCAACGGCTATGGCGAAGAGGTCGCCTCGCTCTATGCCGGGATGGACCTGCGGGTGAACTACTGATGCGGTCAGCCGTGAACAATGCCCTGCGCCGCCTGCCTGTCTGGGCGGTCTGGGTCGCGGGGCTGGTTCCGCTGGCGCTGGTGGTCTTCGACCTGCTGACCGGTCGGATGGGCGTGGACCCGATCCGAGAGATCGAGCATCGCCTGGGGCAGACCGCGCTCTATTTCCTGGTGGGCGGGCTGGCGGTGACGCCGCTGCTGCGCCTGACGGGGATCAGCCTGATGAAGTTCCGCCGCGCGATCGGGCTTCTGTGCTTCACCTATGTCGTGCCGCATGTGCTGGCATGGGTGGCGCTGGATATGGGGCTTCTGTGGTCGCAGATGCTGAAGGACATCATCAAGCGGCCCTATCTTCTGGTGGGGATGCTGGCATTCGCGATCCTGATCCCGCTGGCCGTGACATCCAACAATCTGTCGATCCGGCGCATGGGCGGGCAGGCATGGCGGCGTCTGCACAAGGGCGTCTATGCGGCTGCGATCCTGGCCGGTCTGCACTGGTTGTGGGCGGTGAAGGTCGACGAGCTTCAGCCGTGGTTCTGGTTCGTATCGATTCTTGCGATTCTGGGTTTTCGGGTTGTGTTCCGGGGCCGTGTGCGGTGGGGTTTCTGGCGATCGTCGGAAACGATGTGAGCATTTTCAGTGGTTTGCACAGAATCCGGTGTCGATTTTCGGGAATCTTGGATTTTCTGCTTGCGGGTTCTGATTGGTGTGTCTAAACACCGCTTCACCGAAGGGCGGGACACGCCGGACGGTGCGACGGACCGGCCCTGAGGGGTTGGGCA